>JAURFB010000011.1 GCA_030827165.1 Marivivens sp. | reverse complement strand
TCAACGGCCCGATCCCTTATGCGCCCGACGGCAATCCCCTGATCGGCCCAATGCCGGGGGTTCCAAATGCCTTTGAGGCCTGCGTTTTTACCTTCGGCATCGCCCAAGGCGGCGGGGCCGGCAAGGTCTTGGCGGAATGGATTACCGAAGGGCAGACCGAGTGGGATATGTGGTCGTGCGATCCACGCCGGTTCACCGACTACACCGATCACGATTATTGCGTGGAAAGGGGTATGGAGATTTACGGCCACGAATACGCCATGCATTTCCCGTGGCACCGCTGGCCTGCCGGAAAGGACCGCAAGCACTCGCCTCTTGATGCCAAAATCAAAGAGCTTGGCGGCCAGATGGGCGCCTATAACGGCTGGGAGCGGGCCAACTGGTTCGCCAAGCCGGGCGACGATCTGAGCGAGGAAAGCACACAGACATGGAACCGTGCAGGCCCGTGGGCCGAGCGTATCCGCGAGGAATGCGAGGCAGTGCGCGATGTCGTTGGCGTTCTCGATCTGCCGGGTTTCTCGCGCTACACCCTGCGCAATGATGGCGCCGCCGAATGGCTGCGCGGCCTGATTTCTGGTGGTCTGCCCAAGGTGGGCCGGATGAACCTTGCTTATTTCCCCGACAAGCGGGGCCGCATCCTGACTGAGATGTCGATCATCCGGCATGACGAAGAGCTTTTCACGCTCATCACCGCCGGTTCCGCCCAGTGGCACGATTTCGAATATCTCAAGGCAAATCTGCCCGAGGATAGCGGTATCGAGCTGACTGACGACACCGTCGGCACCGGAACGCTGATCGTCACGGGCCCGAAAACGCGCGCGCTTCTCGAGCCGATCACCGAGGACGCCGATCTTCACGACGGCTGGCTCTCGCGCCAGACCGCCAAGGTCGCGGGCAAGCACGTTCTTCTCCTGCGCGTGTCCTTCGCGGGCGAGCTTGGCTGGGAAATCCACGCCGACAACGAAGACCTGCCCGCCATCTACGACGCGCTTCTGGCAGGCGGCGCCAAGCCCTTCGGGATGTGGGCGCTCAACAGCCTGCGGCTCGAGAAAGGCTACCGCGCGTGGAAAGGCGATCTTTCGACCGACTACAGCCTTCTCGAAGGCGGGCTCGACCGGTTCATCAAGTTCGACAAGCCGCAGGATTTCCCCGGCAAAGCGGCGCTTCTGGCCGAGAAGCAGCAGGGCAGCAAGAAGCGCTTTGTAACCCTCGTCGTCGACGCAGGCGAGGCGGACGCGCCCTATATGTCGACCCTCTGGCATGACGGAAAGATCGTTGGCGAGACGACAAGCGGCGGCTGGGGCTATCGGGTGAATGCCTCGATCGCGCTCGGGATGTTGCGCACCGACCTTGCCGTGCCCGGCACCGAGATCGAGGTCGAAATCTACGGCGAGCGCTGCCGCGCCGTGGTTCAGGAAGATTGCCCGCTATGGGATGCCAATAACGAAAGGATCCGCGCATGACCAAGATCACACTTCTCGACGGTGGCATGGGACAAGAGCTTATCCACCGCGCCGGCGACCGCCCGACGCCGCTCTGGTCGACACAGGTGATGATGGATCATCCGGGCATGGTCGAGGCCGTGCATGGCGATTATTTCAAGGCAGGCTCCGGTATCGCCACCACCAACACCTACTGCATCCACCACGACCGTTTGGTGAAAACCGGCGTCGACGGCAAGTTTGACGAGCTGCATGAGGCCGCCGTTGAAGAGGCCAAGGCCGCGCGCAAGGCAGCGGGGCATGGCAAGATTGCCGGCAGCATTGGCCCCCTTGTGGCAAGCTATCGCCCCGACGTGCACCCGCCGCATGATGAGGCCGTGGCGAAATACGCCGAGGTGGCGCAAAAGCTCGCGCCGCACGTCGATTTCCTTCTTTGTGAAACAGTCGCCTCTGTGGCCCATGCGCGGTCGATCCTCGAAGGGTCCAAGACCGCCGGCAAGCCGGTCTGGCTCTCGGTAACGGTCGATGACGAAGACGGCACGCTCCTGCGCTCGGGCGAGCCGGTGGCCAAGGTCGTCCGCATCGCACAGGAAGGCGGCGCACATGCGCTCTTGGCGAATTGCTCGGCCCCCGAAGCGATGGCGGCGGCGCTTGATGTCATCAAGACAGCGGGCCTGCCCTTTGGCGCCTATGCCAACGGCTTCACCATGATCACCAAGGATTTCCTCAAGGATTCCCCAACGGTCGACGCCCTTAACGCCCGCCGAGACCTTGGGCCGGAAAACTATGCCAACTTCGTCATGGGCTGGGTCGATCAGGGCGCCACGATCGTCGGCGGCTGCTGCGAGGTGGGCCCTGCCCATATCACCGAAGTCGCCCGTCGCTTGCGCGAGGCGGGGCACGAAATCGCGCAATGACGACTCCGGACCACATGAGCGGAGTTCTTCTGGTCGCCCACGGCGGCCCGGAATCGCTTGTTTGGTCCGATTCCATTCCTGTTCCGCACCCCCGCCGCGGCGAGGCTCTCATCCGGGTCGCTGCGGCGGGGGTGAACAACACCGACATCAACACTCGAACGGGATGGTATTCCACCGAGGTCAGCGGCCCGACACAGGAAGGCGAGGCTGCGGAAAGTGGCGGATGGGCGGGCGCTTTGGAGTTTCCGCGTATCCAGGGCGGGGATCTCTGTGGCCATGTTGTTGCGCTGGGTGACGATACGGCGGGGCCCGCTCTTGGTGCGCGTGTGATCTGCCCGACCAATCAGGCGCGACCGACCGCAGACAATCCCTTTGGCTTCGTCGCCATCGGCTCGGAGTTTGACGGCGCTTTTGCACAATTCTGCTGCGTTCCGGTCGATCAGCTCTACGACGTGACCGCTTCGCCGCTGAGTGATGTCGAGCTTGCCGCCATGCCCTGTGCCTTTGGAACCGCCGCCAACCTTCTGTCTCGGGCGGGGGTTGTTTCGGGCTCGAACGTTTTGATTACTGGCGCCTCAGGTGGGGTCGGGCTCGCCGCTGTTGCGCTTGCCAAGGCGCTTGGTGCCCGCGTTGCCGGAATATGCGGCGCCTCCAAAGCCTGGTCAGTCCTCCAAGCGGGCGCTGATCATACGATCCTGCGCGGCGGGGCCCTTCCGAAAGACAGCTTCGACATGGTCATCGACGTTGTCGCCGGCCCGGGTTGGATGGACCTGATCGACGCGCTTCGGCCCGGCGGCCACTATGCCATTTCGGGCGCCATTGCCGGGCCCATCGTCGAAGCCGACCTTCGGCGCATCTATCTGCGCGACATAACCTTGCATGGCTGCACCTATCAGCCGCCCGAGATTTTTGCCGCGCTCGTTGAAAAGATCAACGCCGGGCAAGTGCGCCCGCTGGTTTCAAAAACCTATTCGCTCCTCGACATCGGTGCTGCACAGGCCGATTTCATGAGCAAGACATTCCCTGGAAAACTCGTCCTCATACCGCCGGAGATCACCCCATGAGCGACCTTCCCACTCACGCCCGCGTTGTCATCATTGGTGGCGGCGTTATCGGCTGTTCGGTGGCCTATCACCTGACCAAGCTTGGTTGGAAAGACGTTGTCCTGCTGGAACGCAAACAGCTTACCAGTGGCACCACATGGCACGCTGCGGGCCTGATCGGCCAGTTGCGCGCCACCGCCAACATGACCCGCCTGGCGCGCTATTCGGCCGAGCTTTATCGCGGGCTCGAGGCCGAGACGGGCGTGGCCACGGGGATGCGGCAGGTCGGGTCGATCTCGGTCGCGCTGACCGAGGATCGCAAGGAAGAGCTGTTCCGCAGCGCGGCCATGGCTCGGGCCTTTGGTGTGCCGGTCGAGGAAATTTCGCCCGCCGAGGTGAAGAACCGCTACGAGCATCTGAATATCGACGGGGTCAAGGCGGGGGTCTGGTTGCCGACCGACGGGCAGGGCGATCCAGCCAACATCGCGCTGGCGATGGCCAAGGGCGCCCGCATGGGCGGCGCGATTGTCCGCGAACGCACCAAGGTCACGGTCATCGCCAAAGAGGGGCGCCGCGTGACGGGCGTCGATTGGGCGGATGAGGATGGCGCAACAGGCCATATCGCCTGCGAGATGATCGTCAATTGCGCCGGGATGTGGGGGCACGAGGTTGGCCGGATGGCGGGCGTCAACGTGCCGCTGCACGCCTGCGAGCATTTCTACATCGTCACTGAGCCGATCGAGGGGCTGAAACAGCTTCCGGTTCTGCGCGTGACCGACGAATGCACCTATTACAAGGAAGACGCGGGCAAGATGCTTGTCGGCGCCTTCGAGCCCCACGCCAAGCCCTGGGGCATGAACGGCATCCCCGAGAGCTTCGAGTTTGACCAACTGCCCGAGGATTTCGACCACTTCGAACCGATCCTCGAGAAGGCGGTCAACCGCTTCCCGCTCTTGGGCTCCGCCGGTATCCACACCTTCTTCAACGGCCCCGAAAGTTTTACCCCCGACGACGCCTATCACCTTGGCCTTGCGCCCGAGATGGACAACGTCTGGGTCGCTGCGGGCTTCAATTCCATCGGCATCCAGTCGGCGGGCGGCGCGGGCATGGTCCTGAGCCAGTGGATGGATACCGGCGACAAGCCCTTTGACATTGGCGATGTGAATATCTCGCGGATGCAGCCCTTTCAGGGCAACAAGACCTATCTCTTCGAGCGCTCGAAAGAGACCCTCGGCCTGCTCTATGCCGATCACTTCCCCTATCGCCAGAAGGCCACTGCGCGCGGCGTGCGGCGGACGCCCTTCCACTACCATCTGGCAGAGCGCGGCGCTGTATTTGGCGAGCTTGGCGGCTGGGAGCGGGCCAACTGGTTTGCACGTGAAGGGCAGGAGCGCGAATATCGCTATTCCTGGCGGCGGCAGAATTTCTTCGACAACGTTGCCGAGGAACACAAGGCGATCCGCGCCGGATTGGGCATGTACGACATGTCGTCCTTCGGCAAGCTGCGCGTCGAGGGGCGGGAGGCGGAGAGCTTCCTCAACCGCATCTGCGGCGCCGATGTTGCGGTGCCGGTGGGCAAGATCGTTTATACCCAGTTCCTCAACCGCAACGGCGGCATCGAGGCGGATGTGACCGTCACCCGCCTTTCCGAGACAGCCTATCTCGTCGTCACCCCCGCCATCACGCGGCTGGCCGACGAGACATGGATGCGCCGCAATCTGCGCGACGAACATGTCGTCATAACCGATGTGACAGCGGGCGAAGCCGTGCTTGCCGTCATGGGGCCGAAGGCGCGCGATCTGATGCAGAAGGTCTCGCCCAACGATTTCTCGAACGCGGTCAACCCTTTCGGCACGGCGCAAAACATCGAGTTGGGCATGGGCCTCGCGCGGGTGCATCGTGTGTCCTATGTGGGCGAGCTTGGCTGGGAGATTTATGTCTCCTCCGACATGGCCGGCCACGCCTTCGAGACGCTTTACGAGGCGGGAGAGGGCATGGGGCTCAAGCTGTGCGGGATGCACGTCATGGACTGCTGCCGCATCGAAAAGGCGTTCCGCCACTTCGGCCACGATATCACCTCGGAAGATCATGTGCTCGAGGCGGGCCTCGGCTTTGCCGTGGGTCTGAACAAGGCCGATTTCATTGGACGCGATGCCGTGCTCAAGAAGAAGGAGGCGGGTCTCAAGAAGCGGATGGTGCAGCTCCGGCTCACCGATCCCGAACCGCTTCTCTATCACAACGAGCCGGTCCTGCGGGACGGCAAGATCGTGAGCTATGTCTCCTCGGGTGCCTACGGCCACCACCTCGGCGGCGCGATCGGGATGTCCTATATCCCCTGCGAGGGCGAGAGCGCGTCGGATGTGCTCGGTTCGACCTACGAGGTCGATGTGATGGGCACGCGGGTCCGGGCGGAGATCTCGCTCAAGCCGATGTATGATCCGGCGGCCGAGCGGACCAAGGCCTAGGGTCGCTTGCGGTAGCCCTGAGATTCGGGCAGGGAGGCGGCATCATGACAGATGCCGCGCTCCGCGCCCCAGAACACGAAGATTCCCCCTCCGGCCTCGCCTTCGCGGTGTCGGCCTATTTCCTGTGGGGGTTTCTGCCGCTCTACATGAAGGCGCTGGCGCATATCTCGCCGGCCGAGGTTGTTGCGCACCGCATTGTCTGGTCGGTGCCGTTCGCGCTTGTCGTGCTGATCCTTCTGCGCCGGACCTCGGATATCCGTGCCGCGCTCGCATCGCCCAAGATGATCCTGATGGCGGCAACGACAGCGGCGTTCATCTCGGTCAACTGGGGCCTCTATGTCTGGTCGATCGTCTCGGGCCACGCGATCGAGGCGGCGCTGGGCTATTACATCAATCCGCTGTTCAGCGTCCTGCTCGGGGCGATAATCCTGCGCGAAAAACTCAAGCGCCTGCAATGGATCGCGATAGGCGTGGCCGCCGCTGGCGTGATCGTCCTTACGGTGACGGCAGGCAAGGCGCCTTGGGTCGCGCTTGGGATGACCTTCACATGGGGCACCTACGCCCTTCTAAAGCGGCGGCTTCCTATCGGCCCCAATCAGGGCTTTCTTCTTGAGGTGCTGATCCTTCTGCCTTTCGCCCTTATCTATCTGGCGAAACTCATGCTCTCGGGCGAGAGCCACTTTGGCGGGACGAGCTTCGACACGCTGATGCTTCTCGGTCTTGGCGCGGTCACCGCTGGGCCGCTCATGCTTTATGCCAACGGCGCCAAGCGGCTGCGGCTGTCGACCATCGCGATCCTGCAATACATCGCGCCGACGATGATCTTCCTCACCGCTGTGTTCATCTTTGGCGAGCCCTTCGGCACGGCGCGGGCGGTTGCCTTCCCGCTGATCTGGGCCTCGGTCGTGATCTATCTCTTTTCGATCTTCCGGCGGACCCGATGACCGTGGCGCTCGAAGGCTATTGCCCACCGCAAGACCCACTTGTTGTCTTGCATCAAGACCACGAGATTCTGATCGTCGACAAACCTGCCGGCCTGCTGTCGGTTCCGGGCAAGGGCGAGCATCTGGCCGATTGCCTGATGGCGCGGATCGAAGCGGTTTTCCCGACAGCGCTTCTCGTGCACCGGCTTGATCGCGACACCTCGGGCGTCATGGTTTTCGCTCTGACGCCGCACGCGCAGCGTCACCTCGGGCTTCAATTCGAAAAGCGCTATACAAAGAAAACCTATGTCGCCCGCGTGTGGGGCGAGATGAAGGCCAAGACCGGCACGATTGACCTGCCCCTGATCGTCGATTGGCCGAACCGCCCGCTTCAGCACGTCGATCATGAAAACGGAAAACCGGCCCTGACCGATTACAGGGTGGTGCGAACCATCGGCGGCGAGAGCCGCGTGCGGCTTTATCCCAAGACGGGGCGCTCGCATCAGCTTCGCGTCCATATGAAGGAAATCGGCCACCCGATCCTGGGCGATCCCTTCTATGCGACCGGCCCGGCCCGCGATTACCCGCGGATGATGCTCCATTCCGAAACGCTGCAGCTCCGGCATCCCGATGGCGGCGCTGGCGTGCGGTTTACCGCCAAAGCGCCGTTCTAGGTCAGTCCAGCGGTTCGAGCTCGGCCTCAAGCTCGGCGCGCAGATGCTCGTGCTGCTTCGGCAACTTCAATGCCGAACCAAGGCTCGCGCGATCCTCGTCAGCATCAAAGCCCGGCGCATCGGTGGCGATCTCGAAAAGGATGCCGCCGGGGCTGCGGAAATAGATCGCCTGAAAATAATCCCGGTCGATCTGGGGCGTGACCTGATATCCCGTCTCGATCAGGGCCTTGCGAACCTTGCGCTGGGCCGCGGCATCCGCGACCGAAAAGGCGATGTGATGGACCGAACCCGCCCCCTGCTTCGCGCGCTTGCCGCCCGCCACCGTCTCGATATCCAAGTGGTTTGCGTTGTTCCCTTTGGATTTGGCAAAGCGCATCGTGGCGCCTTCGCTGCCTACTGCTTCATAGCCCATGAAGCGCAAAAGCTCGGCCGAGGCGCCACCATCGCGCAGGCGCATCGAGGCCGAATGAAATCCGCGGATCGCCATGTCCTCGCTAACCCCCCCACCGGTCCACGGTGCGCGGGTGTCTTCGCGTTCGACAAGAGCAAAGCTCTCGCCATCCGGCCCGCCAAAGAGAACCCGGTTCTCGCCAAAAAGCGTGTCGGTCGTGATCCCCCCGACGCGGAACTCGGCAAGGCGGATTTTCCATGCCTCCGAGGTTCCGACCGGGATGACAAAGGAAACTGTTCCCACCTCTCCGACGCCGGGCTTGCCGCGGGCCGAACGGGGGCGGGGGAAATAGGTCATGACCGTTCCGGGGGTGCCGATCTCGTCACCGTAATAGAGGTGATAGACCTCGGGCGCGTCGAAGTTCACTGTGGTCTTGACCCGCCGCAGCCCAAGCGCCTCGGTGAAGAAGCGATTGTTGGCCGCGGGCGACGAGGCCAGCGAGGTGATGTGGTGAATGCCCTGGATCTGGCTCTGCATGAAAACTCTCACATTGTTCTTTGGCCAACATAAGAGCTTTTGCGTCCGGTGTAACCGGCATCGGTGCACCGTTTCTGTGCGCGAAAGCAATGGGTGGGGCGCCCGATATCATACGGGCGCTCGCGCTGAATTAATCGGCGGCCCATCCCGAGATGGCCTTGACCTCGAGGAATTCCTCGAGGCCCCAAGTGCCGCCTTCGCGGGCGCGGCCCGAAGCCTTGATGCCACCAAAAGGCGCGCCCGCGGCGCGGCTCTTGCCGTTCATCTCGACCATGCCAGACCGCAGCTGGCGCGCAAGGCGGTTGCGTCGCGCCCCGTCTTCGGACTGGACATAGTTGGTCAGGCCATAGGGCGTATCGTTGGCGATGCGAACGGCCTCCTCCTCGGTGTCGAAGGGAATGATCGACAGGACCGGCCCGAAGATCTCCTCGCGCTCGATGGTCATGCCGGGTTTCACATCGGCAAAGACGGTCGGGCGGACATAGAAGCCCTTGTTCATCCCTTCCGGCAGGCCAAGGCCACCGGCGACAAGGCGCGCGCCTTCGTCGATGCCCTTCTGGATAAAGCCCTGAATCTGCTCCCACTGGCGCTTGTTGACCACGGGGCCGATGTGGCGGCCATGCTCGCTTGCGGGGCCGACCTTGATCGAATTGGCGATCTCGGCGGCCGCCTCGACCGTTTGATCATAAATACTCCGCTCGACCAGCATCCGCGAGGGCGCGTTGCAGCTTTGGCCCGAGTTGTTCATCATGTGCCGCACGCCGCGTTTGACGGCATTGGGATCGGCATCGGCGAAGATCAGGTTGGCACCCTTGCCGCCCAGCTCGAGCGTCACCCGCTTGAGCGTTGCAGCAGCGGCCACCGAAATGGCGCGGCCCGCGCGGGTCGATCCGGTGAAGGAAATCATCTCGACGTCCGGATGGCTTGACAGCTGGCTTCCGACGCCCATGCCGTCACCGTTCACAAGGTTGAACACGCCTGCCGGAACACCGGCATCATGCACGAACTCGGCAAATAGCATCGAGGAAAGGGGCGATTCTTCGGACGGCTTAAGGATGCAGGTGCAGCCCGCCAGAAGAGCCGGAATCACCTTGAGCGTGACCTGGTTCATCGGCCAGTTCCACGGGGTGATCAGGCCAACAACGCCAATCGGCTCGAGCGCGATCATGTCGTTCGGCGTCTCGGGGCGGAGCGGGCGGACCCATTCCATATGCTCGAAAGCGGCGATGAAGTTTTTGAGGTGCCACGGCAGGCATTCGGCCTGATCGTCGCGGCTCATGTCGATCGGGGCGCCCATCTCGATCGAGATCGCCTGCGCCATCTCGTCGGCGCGTTTCTCGTATTGTTCGAGGATGCCCTTCACATGGCCGAGGCGCACCTGCGGATCGGTCGCGGCCCAAGCGGGGAAGGCGGCCTTGGCGGCGGCCACGGCGGCATCGGTGTCGGCCTGGTCGCCGAGGCTGATGACGGCGCAAACATCCTCTGTCGAAGGATCGATCACATCACAGTCGCGGGCCGTGGCCGGCGCAATCCATGTGCCGTTGATATAGAACTCGCGCTTTTCGATCATGGCGACTCTCCGGTAATTTGATCAAATTTGGCGCAACCTGCCACTCCTTGCGCCGACATGCAAGTTGGTGGAGATGCCTTTTGGCCAAGTCTATAACCGACAAGGGATGCGGGGCGCCGAAAAAGAACCGACATGCGCCAAGGCAACTCCGACACCTATCGACCCAGTCGGGGGCTTTTCTTTTGCGCGGCGGCGGGCAACATGGGCCGAAGAGGGCTGCATGGGGCCCGAAAGGCCGGAATGAAGACGAAACAGAAGAATAACCTGCCCTTGATCATTGGCTGGAGGGAGACTGTCGCGCTTCCCGATCTCGGCATTGCCGAGGCCGTCGCCAAGATCGACACGGGCGCGCGAACATCGGCGCTTCATGCCACCCGCATTCGCCATTTCGAGCGGGACGGCGTTCAATGGGTTCGTTTCCATGTGCCTCATGCCGGTCTCGCTGAGGCCGTCGATTGCGAAGCGCCGCTCGTTGACAGCCGCGAAATCAAGAACACGAGCGGAATTCCCGAAGAGCGTCTGGTCATCTCGACCCTGCTCGTGCTTGGCGGCCGGAGGTGGGCAATTGACGTTTCTCTGGCGGATCGTGCCGCCATGTCGATGCCGATCATTCTGGGCAGGACGGCGATCCGCCGCCGCCGTATACTTGTAGATCCAGGCCGTTCGTTTCTTGTCGCACCTGTTGGAAAGGAAAGCTGATGAAGCTTGCAATGCTGGCACGCAATCCCACCCTCTATTCCCACCGGCGCCTCAAGGAAGCGGCCGAAGAGCGCGGGCACACGCTCGACATCATCAACACCCTTCGCTGCTACATGAACATCGCGAGCCGCCGGCCCGAAGTCTATTACAACGGCGAGAAGCTGCCTCTCTATGACGCTGTGATCCCGCGGATCGGCGCGAGCGTGACCTTTTATGGCCTCGCCGTTCTGCGCCAGTTCGAGATGATGGGCGTCTATCCCCTCAATGAATCCGTTGGTATCGGACGCAGCCGCGACAAGCTCCGCTCGATGCAGCTTTTGGCGCGGGATGGCATCGGCTTGCCGGTGACGACCTTTGCCCATGATCCAAAGCAGACCGAAGAGGTAATCCGTCTGGCCGGAGGTGCGCCGGTGGTGGTCAAACTCCTGGAAGGCACGCAAGGCATCGGCGTGGTTCTGGCCGATACCGAGCGCAGCGCGAAATCGGTGATCGAAGCCTTTCGCGGGGCCGATGTGAACATCATGGTGCAGGAATTCATCAAGGAAGCGGGTGGAACAGACATTCGCGCGCTTGTGGTTGGCGGCAAGGTTGTCGCTGCGATGAAGCGCACCGGCGCCGAGGGCGAGTTCCGCTCCAACCTGCATCGGGGCGGTTCGGCCATGTCGATCAAGATTAGCCCCGAAGAACGCGCCACCGCGATCCGTGCGGCGAAATCGATGGGTCTGAATGTCTGCGGCGTCGATATGCTGCGCTCCAATCACGGGCCGGTGGCGATGGAGGTCAATTCCTCGCCGGGGCTTGAAGGGGTCGAGAACGCTACTGGCATCGATATCGCCGGCAAGATCATCGAATTCATCGAGAAGAACGCCAAGCCCAACAGCACCCGGACCAAAGGCAAAGGCTGATGCCTGGCATTCGCAAGCCATTCGAGATCGCCGGGCGGCGGATTGCGCCCGGTCAGCGGATGACGGTGGAACTGCCGGTCAGCACGCTTACCGACCATACGCCTGTCACGATGTCGGTCCATGTCGTCCACGGCAAGAGGCCGGGTCCGGTGATGTTTGTCTCCGCCGCCATTCATGGCGACGAGGTGATAGGGGTCGAGATTGTCCGCAGGCTCTTGCGGACCCAAGCCCTTGACAAGATGGCCGGAACCCTTCTGGCGGTGCCGATTGTCAACACGTTCGGGTTCCTCAACCAAAGCCGCTATTTGCCCGATAGACGCGATCTCAATCGTGTTTTTCCCGGCTCTGCCACTGGCTCTCTTGCCGCCCGCATGGCCAGCCTTTTCCTGAACGAGATCGTTCTGCGTTCGGATTTTGGCATTGATCTTCACTCGGCCGCGATTCACCGAACCAACCTCCCGCAGGTTCGCATCAGCCCCGGAAGCGACCGGATGCGACATATGGCCGAGGTCTTTGGTGCGCCCGTGATCATCACCTCAAAAAAGCGCGACGGATCGCTTCGTTTGGCGGCGGGCGAGGCCGGCGTGGACATGCTGCTGTATGAGGCGGGCGAAGGGCTGAGGTTCGATGAATACGGTGCGCGAACCGGCGTCATGGGAATTCTGCGGGTGATGCACGAACTGGGCATGATCGGCGCAAAGGGCGTGGCCAAGCCGAGGGTCAAGCCAACCCTGTGCCGCAAATCATCGTGGTTGCGCGCGCCCGCTGGCGGTCTGATCCGGATGTTCCGCCAATCGGGCGACATGGTCGAGACAGGTGACGTGATCGGCCTCATTTCCGATCCCTTCGGCGAGAATGAAACCGAGATCGTCGCCACCGAAGGCGGCATCATCGTTGGCCGTGCCAACCTTCCGGTGGTCAACGAAGGTGACGCACTCTTTCACATCGCCGAACTGCCCGATCCGGCCAAGGCCGAGGCGGCAGTCGGTGCGCTGGCCGAGCAACTCGAGGCGCAGCCGCTGTTTGATGAGGACGAGATCATCTGAAACGAAAAAGCCCCGGCGTTTCCACCGGGGCTTTGTCTTTGCCGCAAGCGAGGGTTTATTCCTCGGCGTCGTCGGCCTTGTCTTCTTTCGGGATCTCGAGGCCGGTCTCCTGATCGACGATCTTCATCGACAGGCGGACCTTGCCACGGTCATCAAAGCCCAGAAGCTTGACCCAGACTTCCTGACCTTCCTTCAGAACATCCGAAGGATGGTTCAGGCGGCGGTTTTCGATCTGGCTGACGTGCACGAGGCCGTCGCGCTTGCCGAAGAAGTTTACGAAGGCTCCGAAATCGACGAGCTTGACGACCTTGCCCTTGTAAACCTTGCCCTCTTCCGGCTCAGCCACGATCGAATAGATCATGTCATAGGCCTTCTGGATGGCGTCGCCGTTGGACGAGGCGATCTTGATGATGCCATCGTCGTTGATGTCGACCTTGGCACCCGAAACCTCGACGATCTCGCGGATGACCTTGCCGCCCGAGCCGATCACTTCACGGATCTTGTCGGTCGGGATCTGCATGGTCTCGATGCGTGGAGCGTGCACGGAGAAGGCATTGGCGCTTGTAAGGGCCTTGGCCATCTCGCCCAGGATGTGCATCCGGCCGTCTTTCGCCTGAGACAGAGCCTGCTTCATGATTTCCGGAGTGATGCCGGCAACCTTGATGTCCATCTGCAGCGAGGTGATGCCGTTCTCGGTACCAGCCACTTTGAAATCCATGTCGCCGAGGTGATCCTCGTCGCCAAGGATATCGGTCAGCACGGCGTAAGAGCCGTCGTCTTCCAGGACGAGACCCATGGCAACGCCGGCAACCGGAGCCTTGAGCGGAACGCCTGCGTCCATCATCGACAAAGAGCCGCCGCAGACCGAAGCCATCGACGACGAGCCGTTGGATTCGGTGATCTCCGACACAACCCGGATCGTATAGGGGAAGTCGGTCGCGGCTGGCAAAACCGCCTGAAGCGCGCGCCAGGCCAGCTTGCCGTGGCCGATTTCGCGGCGGCCGGGCGAACCCACGCGGCCAACTTCGCCAACCGAATACGGGGGGAAGTTGTAGTGCAGCAGGAAGTTCGAGCGGAAGTTGCCATGCAGGGCGTCGATGATCTGCTCGTCGTCGCCGGTGCCGAGGGTGGTCACGACCAGGGCCTGCGTCTCGCCACGGGTGAAGAGCGCCGAGCCGTGGGTGCGCGGCAGGAGGCCGGTTTCCGACACGATCGAGCGAACCTTGTCGAGGGCGCGGCCGTCGATGCGCTTCTTGTCCTTCACGACCGAGCCACGCAGAACGCTCGACTCGAGCTTCTTGAGGGCAGAACCGAGGTTGGCATCGGCCAGCTGCTCTTCGGAAAGGCCGGCCTTGACGGCCTCTTTCGCGGCAGCGACGGCTGCAACGCGCTGCTGCTTGTCGAGGATCGCGTAGGCGGCGCGCATCTGCTTTTCGCCAAGACCCTTCACAACGCCATACAGCTCCGAGTAATCCGGCGGGCTGAAATCGAACGGCTCTTTGGCCGACGTTTCGGCCAGCGAGATGATGAGGTCGATGACCGGCTGGATCTGCTCGTGTGCAAACACGACGGCGCCCAGCATTTCGTCTTCGGTCAGCTCATAGGCTTCGGACTCAACCATCATCACGGCGTCTTTGGTGCCGGCCACGACGAGGTCGAGCCGCTGCTCGGGATCGTTGCGAAGGCCCTGCATGTCGTCGACTGTCGGGTTCAGCACATAGCCGCCATCGACATAGCCAACGCGGCAGCCGGCGATCGGCCCCATGAACGGAACGCCCGAGATGGTGAGCGCGGCCGAAGCGGCGATCATCGCGACAACATCAGGGTCGTTGACAAGATCGTGGCTCAACACGGTGCACATAACGAGGACTTCGTGCTTGAAGCCGGGGACAAACAGCGGGCGGATCGGACGGTCGATCAGGCGGGCGGTGAGCGTTTCCTTTTCGGTCGGACGCGCTTCGCGCTTGAAGAAGCCGCCCGGAACCTTGCCGGCGGCATAGTATTTCTCTTGGTAATGAACCGTCAGCGGGAAGAAATCCTGGCCCGGCTTCGGTTCTTTGGCGAAGGTCACGTTGGCCATGACCGAGGTTTCGCCAAGGGTGGCAATGACGGTGCCGTCGGCCTGACGGGCAACCTTGCCGGTTTCCAGGGTCAGCGTTTCTTCGCCCCACTGGATTGATTTTCTAACTTCGTTGAACATCTATCGTTTCCTCTAGGGAGCGCTCCCGGCCTTCCGGGTCTCCCGTTTGAATGGCGGCCCCATTGCCGCCGCCCCCAATCCTTCGCATGCGCCCGGGGGCAGGGCTCACGTCACAGATGGGCGGCCTATACATGGGAATGCCGGATTTGGAAAGAAGGCAGTTTTCAGGCCCAATCGACCAATATTGCCATGGTGAAAAAATTTCTGTTGCCCGCGATGGCAGGCTGGCCGACAAATCGGGGCACATTGGAATTTTGCTGGCAAAGGAGTTATTTATGGCCGGTAAGTTTGAGCTTTATAAAGACAAGGCGGGCGAGTTCCGTTTTCGCCTCAAGGCCGGAAACGGCGAACCCATTCTGGCCAGCGAGGGCTACAAGGCCCGCGCAAGTGCCGAAAACGGAATTGCCTCGGTGCAGCGGAATGCGCCCAATGATGACCGCTATGAGCGCAAGGCCAACAAGGCCGGTCAGGAGATGTTCAATCTCAAGGCGTCGAACGGACAAGTCATCGGCACCAGCGAAAGCTATTCCAGCGCTTCGGCCCGCGACAACGGGATTGAATCGGTCAAGAAGAACGCGCCCGACGCCAAGATCGTCGATCTGACCGACGACGCTTAATCGACACACCCCGCAAACGACAACGCCCGCCTCCAGAAGGGGCGGGCGCATCGTTTTCTCGAACTGAAGACGCTTAGCGGCGGATGCCGAGGCGCTCGATCAGGCTTTGATAGCGGGCCTCATCCTTGCCTTTGACATAGTCAAGAAGCTTGCGGCGCTGGGCGACCATCATCAGAAGGCCACGGCGGCCGTGGTTGTCCTTCTTGTGGGTCTTGAAGTGCTCGGTCAGGGTCGAGATGCGCGAGGTGAGGATGGCAACCTGAACTTCGGGCGAACCGGTGTCGCCTTCCTTGGTCGCAAATTCCTTCATCAGGCGGGCTTTTTCTTCAACAGTGATCGACATCGGGGTCTCCTTTCGGATTAAAGGGTTATGGCGCAAGCCGGGATGTCGTCCAGCAGGGCCCGTGGAGGTATCCGCCAAGGGATTCCATTGGGGATGCGTGCCTATAGTGGCATTTCCCCTTGAAGAAAAGATGATTCTGGGTCGCTAGCCCTTGCGGAAGAACGGCACAAAGGTATCGAGAACGGCCTGCGGGGTCTCTTCCACAACGAAATGCCCCGCACCCACGCAGGAATTGCCCTGAATATCGTCGGCCCAAGCCCGCCAAAGATCGAGAGGATCGGGCGTTTGCGAGGGAAAGCCGATGTCGGACCAGAGGAAATAGATCGGTGCCGTGATCTTGCGCCCGACAGCGCGGTCGGTCTCGTCGAGATCGCGATCAAAGGTCGCCCCGGCGCGGTAGTCGGCGCACATGGCATGAAGACGGGCAGGGTCTCGCCCTTGCGCGAGATAGGAGACAAGCGCCCTGTCCGAGAAAGCGGAAGCCGATTTGGCGCGGGTCCATGCGGCGAGGGTCCAGCGGAAATAGGCGTCCGAGTCGGCGCCGATCATATTCTCGGGCAGGGGGTAGGGCTGGGCGAGAAATGTCCAGTGATAGGCCTTCATCGCGAGATCGGCGTTCCAGTTGGCCCAGAAATCGACGGTCGGGACGATCTCGATGATGCCAAGACGGCGCACGCGGGAGGGGTGATCAAGGGCAAGACGATAGGACACCCGCGCGCCCCGATCATGGCCGAGGATATGGGCCGACGCGAGGCCGAGCGCATCCATCAAGGCGACGATATCCCTTGCCATTTGCCGTTTGGAATAGACGGTATGCCCCTTGTCATCGACAGGCGCGTCGCTGTCGCCATACCCGCGCAGATCGGGAACGATCACGTCGAAATGCTTGGCAAACTCAGGCGCTACACGCTCCCAGCAGTGGTGGTTCTGCGGATAGCCGTGCAGAAGGATCAGCGGCTCGCCTTTGCCGCCGCGATGAACAGAGAGGCTTACCTCGCCGCAGCGGATGCGACTTTGCGTGAAGCCTTCGATCATTGGGCGGGCCATTCATTGGGCTGTTCGGCGTAACCGATATAGAGCGGGTGCTTTGGGTGGCCGTCTTTGGTGAGACCGAGCGTGAAGAGCGGCGCGCCGGTGGCCCGCAAGAGCGCTTCGACCGCAGGGCCGCGCGCAAGATGGCTGCCATGCGTGCCCCAAGCGCAGATCACCTGATCGGCCCAGTCCACCGAACCCCGGATGGCCTCGTCATTCGCCGGCCCGACCGGATCGGCGGCGGCGCGCATCTTGCGCGGGTCGGTATCCCGCCATGCAAAGATGTTGGTAACGCGAAACGCACCAAAGCCCAGCGTCCGCGCCCGCCGTTCGCAGCGCTCGACCGTGGGGTCGTTCTGAACTTCGGTTGCCGTCGACGGGTTGAGCATGACGAATAGCGCCTTGCGCCCCGTGGGCTCCCAAGCCCGCGTCAAGAGATAGCGATACCGCTTGCAATCCGAATAGACGGCGGTCGAATGGGCATCGCCCTTTTGGAATTCGCGCGTGATCATGGCCCTGCATTGGTAGCCGCATTTATCGCGCGTTTCTAGAGATTGAAGACGCGGCTGGGGTGCAATTCGCCCGCACGATAGCTGCCGACGGCCACCGGCTGGCCCTCAAAGCTCGCCCAACATTCGTCGCCATATTCAAGCCCATGCGCAAAAACCATCGCCGGATTCCCGTTGCGCAGCTTGGCGATGCTTTCGGGCGGGCAGCGGACCTCGGCAAGATCGGTCAGGCCAACCTCGAGCGGCAAAACCCGCGCGTCCAGTTCAGGCGTGCGGGCCAGACGATCAAGCTCGTCAATGCTGATCCCGTCCTCGGCGCGAAACGGGCCCGACCAGACGCGGCGCAGCCATTGCACATGGCCATGACAGCCCAGCGCCGCGCCAAGATCGCGGGCGATGGCACGGACATAGCCGCCCTTGCCGCAGGTCATCTCGAGGGCGACGTGATCGGCGTCGGGCCGGTCGGTCATGACCAGTTCCTCGACCCAGAGCGGGCGGGCTGCAATTTCGAATTCTTCATCGTCGCGGGCGAGCTTGTAGGCGCGCTCGCCGTCGATCTTCACCGCCGAGAACTTGGGCGGCACCTGCATTATATCGCCAACGAAAGCACAAAGGGCGGCCTTGATCTCGTCGTCGCCTGGCCGCGTGTCGGAACGGGCGATCACCTCGCCTTCGGCATCGTCGGTGTTGGTCGCCTCACCGAGTTTGACCATGAAGGCATAGGCCTTGAGACTGTCGGTCACAAAGGGAACGGTCTTGGTCGCCTCGCCCAGAGCCACGGCCAGAACGCCGGTCGCTTCGGGATCAAGCGTGCCGGCGTGGCCAGCCTTCTTGGCATCCATTGCCCAGCGCACCTTGTTGACCACCGCCGTCGAGGTGATGCCCGCCGGTTTGTCGACGATCAGCCAGCCCGAGATATCGCGGCCCTTGCGCTTGCCCATGTTTCGCTCCGTTTGCGTGAGAGGCGCTGCTAGCCGAAGGGGGCGGGCGCGGTCAACCTATTCTAGCACGCCAACCATCGGCCCCATGCGGAAACCGATGTCGGCCCGGCCGAGCGAGGGCGCATAAAGCCGCGAAATACGGCCATCGAAATAAAGCGCCTGAGGCAACCCAAGATAATCGCGGAAAAAGCTGGCGAAGAGGTGGAAATTCACAGGCGTGTCAGACATGACAAAAACCGCCTCGCTGCCATCGGCGCTCGTGCCAACGCCATTGCGGATCAGCCGCGAGGTTCCTTCGGGAAGAAACCGCGGATGAAGCTCGCCGTCGATCACCAGCATCGGACCGGATTGCGTGGCATAGGTGCAATCGGGCGCTTTGGCCCTGAAGGCCAGCGTTTCGATCACCTGCGCACCGGCATTGCCGATGCAGAGGACACCATTGGGCAAGAGGCCGAAATTGCCGGGGCCTGCCTGGGTCACGAGCCACATCTTCTGCTCGCCGTTCTCAAGGTAATAGCCCACGGGGCGCAGATCGTCGTGATACATGCCTGCATTCATCGCAAAGGCCAGATTGCGACCTGTCTCTGCCTCGATGCTTGAGAAATCGCCAAGCGGCGCGCCGTCCGCGGCGGAATGGAAAAGGCGAAGGTCGTCCCTGGCCGGATCGACGCGGCAAAGCGAAAATCGCGTCTCCTGCCAGGTGACCCGCTCACAGGACAGGGCAGAGGCCGGTCCTGCGAGAAGCGTCAGCAGGGCGGCAAGGCGCAGCATCAGTCGTCGAGATCCTGCCGAACGTGTTCATCGGCAAACAGGCGGCGGGCTTCGTCCATCTTGTCGAAGGTCTCGTCGATCTCGAAGCGCAAATCGGGCGCGAACTTGAGCGCTATGCCTTTCGTGACAAGGTGGCGGATCTCGGCCTTGTTGCGGCGAAGGGCGGCAAGCACCTCATCCTTGCCTTGCCCTCCAAGCGGCAAGACATAAGCTGTCGCCTGCTTGAGATCGGGCGAGCAGCGCACCTCACCCACGGTGATCGACACCCGCGCCAGATCTGGATCGTGGATATCCCCGCGTGTCAGGACATCGGAAAGCGCACGACGAAGCACTTCGCCGACGCGAAGCTGCCGTTGAGAGGGGCCTGAGCCCATGGAAAACCGGTTCTTTGCCATGCGCTGCACATATGCCGGTTCAGCCCTCTTGCCAAGCGAGGCTTTGGAGTGCAGGCAGGGACCAGCAGAAAATTGCGGAGGCAGACCATGTCGCAGACACCCGGAATCGTGGTTACTGGCGCCTCGGGGCGCATGGGGCAAATGCTGATCCGCACGATCAACCAGTCGGGCGCGTGCCATCTTGTCGGCGCGGTCGAACGCAAGGGTCATGCTTGGGTCGGGCGCGATGTGGGCGAGGCGATGGGCGCCGCGCCGCTTGGTGTCGTCGTGACCGATGATGCGATCGAAGCCTTCGCCAAGGCGCAGGCGGTCATCGATTTCACCGCCCCCGCCGCGACCGTGGAATTCGCCGGCCTGGCGGCTCAGGCGCGGGCGGTTCATGTGATCGGCACCACCGGCCTCAGCGGGACCGACCTTGCCGCCATCAGCGCCGCCGCCCGCCATGCGGTGATCATTCGCGCCGGGAATATGTCGCTCGGCGTCAACCTCCTGACCCAGCTCACCAAGAAGGTCGCTGCCGCGCTGGACGAGGATTTCGATATCGAGATCGTCGAGGCGCATCACAACAGGAAGGTCGATGCGCCTTCGGGGACGGCTCTGATGTTGGGCGAAGCTGCCGCCGAAGGGCGGGGCGTGTCGCTTGACGAGGTGTCCGACCGTGGCCGCGACGGGATCACCGGCGCCCGCAAGCGCGGCGATATCGGCTTTTCCGCCATTCGTGGTGGCGACATTGTGGGCGAACACGATGTGATCTTTGCTGCCGCAGGCGAGCGGATCATCCTGCGCCATGTAGCGACTGATCGGGCGGTATTCGCCCGCGGGGCGCTCAAGGCGGCACTCTGGGGGCAGAACAAAGCGCCGGGCGAATACGATATGGTCGACGTTCTGGGGCTCTGAACCTTCAGAAATCGATCGCGATCCCCTTCTTCTCCCAATCGCCAAAGCGCACGGGGTCGGGGCCATCGCGCCCGCCAAGCTCGGTGGGGCGCTCAGCTTCCTTAGCTTTCTTGCGCCGCTCGGCCGCTTCGGCCAGCGCGCGCTGGGCTGCGGCGGGCAAGTTTGGATCACTGTCGGTCATGCTGGCGTTCCTTGTCCCGGATGATCCGGTGTTATAGGGCAGGGGCCAACAGCTCAAGAGGACCAGATGACCGAACCCGGACTAGCCGCCCGCCGCGCCGCGCATCACCTTGTGGATCAGGTGACGATCGAGGGTCTGCTCATGTCCGAGGCTCTGGCCTCCGGCACGCTTGCTCGCCTCGCGCCCGAAGACCGTGCCCGCGCCCAGCGCCTTGCGCTGCAAACCCTGCGCGGCATGGATCGCGCCGACCGGATGCTCAAACCCTTCTTGCAAAAGCGCCCGCCGCTGACGGTGCGCAACGTGCTGCGCATGGGGACTATCGAGATCTGGTCGGGCGAGGCGCCGCACGGGGTGGTGAACGCCTGTGTCAGCATCGCGGGGCAAGATACGCACACCCAAGGCATGAAGGGCCTGGTCAACGCGGTCTTGCGGCGGATTTCCGAAGAGCGCCCCGGCGCCTGGGACCGATTGCCGGTTCCGCGCCTGCCCGACTGGCTCAGGGGGCCGATGATCGAGGCTTGGGGCAAGCCGGCCGTGGAAAGAATGGAAGACGCGCATTTTGCCGGGGCAACGCTTGATCTGACGGCGAAAGGCGATCCATTGGCGGTTGCCGGTGCCGTTGGCGGAACGGTCCTGCCCACAGGGTCCGTTCGTGTTCGTGGTTCGGCGCAAGTCTCGGCCATGCCCGGCTATGCCGAAGGCGACTGGTGGGTTCAGGACGCAGCGGCGGCCTTGCCGGTGAAGGTGCTGGCGCCAGAGAAAGGCGAGAAGATCCTCGATCTCTGCGCCGCGCCGGGGGGCAAGACGATGCAGCTCGCGGCGGCGGGTGCCAAGGTCACGGCGCTTGATCTCTCCGCTCGGCGGCTCGAACGGGTGTCGGAAAACCTGACACGCACCGGCCTTGAGGCTGATGTCGTCGCAGGCGACGCGCTGGAGTTTGATACGGGCGGATGGGACGCGATCCTTCTCGATGCGCCCTGTTCCGCCACCGGCACGATCCGCCGCCATCCCGATCTGCCCTATGCCAAGGATGGCAGCGAATTTGGCGCCCTGATCGACCTTCAGGCCGAGATGATCGACCACGCGCTGACCCTTCTCAGGCCCGGCGGACGGCTTCTTTTCTGCACCTGTTCGCTTTTGCCCGACGAGGGCGAGGTCCAGGCCGACGAGGCGCTCGCGCGCCATCCGGGCCTTGAGGCCGATCCTGGCGCGCTGATCATCGAGGGCGTCGATCCTTCGTGGATCACGGCTGAAGGCGGCCTTCGCCTCAGACCCGACTATTGGCCCGATCTCGGCGGAATGGACGGCTTTTACATGGTCCTGTTGCGAAAGCCTGCGTGACTTGAACCGCCGGCATCCCTATCATGCCGGCAAAAGACGCAAGCAAGACGCAGCAGAGGCAGCAGGATTTGGCCAGACCGCAGACATGGCGTGCCCGGCAGACGGCACTCATGCATCAATGGCACGCCCGCCGTGCCTCGCGCGCCAAGCTGCCCACAGGCTTTGTGTCTCAGCCCGAACCGCGCTCGATCGGCCTCTATGCCAAGGGTCGTCAGCTCATTGCCGGCAACTTCCTGTTCTCCGGCTATCTGATCGAGGCGCCCGGAAAATCGATCTGGAGCATCGGCGCCGAGGCGCCTCATGTGATCGACGAACTTCAGGGATGCAGCTGGCTCGATGATCTCGCAGCGGTGGGCGATGCCAAGGCGCGGTCGCGGGCGCAGGCCTGGGTCTTTGAGTGGATTGATCTTTATGGCAACGGGACTGGACCAGGTTGGACGCCAGACCTTACCGGCCGCCGCCTGATCCGCTGGATCAACCACGGCTTTCTGATCCTGCGCGGCAAGGATCGCGAGGCGACCGACCGGTTCTTTCTTTCGCTCGCCCGCCAGACCTTGTTTCTCTCGCGCCGCTGGAAAACGGCCCGGCCCGGCCTGTCGCGGTTCGAGGCATTGACCGGCATGATCTATGCTGGCCTTTCGCTCGAAGGGATGTCGGGGCCCGTCGAGCAGGCGATTGCCGCGCTTGAAGAGGATTGCCGGACGCAGGTTGATGCCCAGGGCGGCATCCCGACCCGCAATCCCGAAGAACTTCTCGATGTGTTCACGCTGCTCACATGGGCGGCACAGGCCCTGAGCGAATCCGACAGGCACCCGCCCGAGGCGCTGGTCTCAGCGATCTCGCGGATCGCCCCTACCCTGCGCTCGCTCCGGCACACCGATGGTGGGCTCGCGCGGTTTCATGGCGGCGGGCGCGGGATTGAAGGACGGCTCGATCATGCCCTTGCCGCGTCAGGGATCAAGACGCGGCCGGGAGAGGGGCTGCATATGGGCTATGCGCGCCTTCAGGCGGGGCGCACGAACATCATCATAGACGCCGCGCCCCCGCCCAAGGGCGAAGCCAGCTATGATGCCCACGCCTCGACCCTTGCATTCGAGCTGACCTCCGGCCGGAGGCCGGTGATCGTCAATTGCGGCTCGGGCCGCAGCTTTGGCGCCGAATGGCGGCGCGCAGGGCGGGCAACCGGAAGCCATTCGGTTCTGGCGCTTGACGGGTATTCCTCTTCCCGGCTTGGTGCGCCCAGCCGCCTTGATGGCCTTCGGGGCGAGCTTTTGGCCGATACGCCTACGAAAGTTCCCGTCGAGTTCAGCCAGCTGGACGACGGCACGAGGCTCGAGGTCGCCCACGACGGTTACCGCCGCACCCACGGGCTGACACATGCCCGCATCTTCGATCTGATTTCCGATGGACGCGGCCTTGCGGGCGAAGAACTTTTGGCGACGCTGTTGGATGCCGACCAGCTGCGCTTCGACCGGGCGATGGACCGGGCGGGCCTTCAGGGGATCGCCTTTTCGCTTCGCTTCCATCTGCACCCCGAGGCCGATCCGCAGGTCGATCTGGGTGGCGCGGCGATTTCGCTGACGCTCAAGAGCGGGGAAATCTGGGTGTTCCGTCACGACGGCACCGCGGAAATGACGCTTGAACCTTCGGTTTACCTCGAAAACGGGCGCCTCAAGCCACGTGCGACACAACAGATAGTTTTATCTGGTCGCACGATGTCATATGCGACCCGCGTCCGCTGGTCTCTGACCAAGGCGCAAGACACGCCCAATGTCCTTCGGGATCTTGTGGAAGATGGCAATGCGGACGCTGATCAGGACTGACCCGAGGATCCCATGACCGAACCGCTTCCCATCCGCCGCGCCCTTCTTTCGGTGTCCGACAAGACCGGCCTCATCGATCTGGCAAAGGCGCTCGACGCGCGGGGGGTCGAGCTTTTGTCGACGGGCGGATCGGCCAAGGCGCTGCGCGAGGCGGGGCTCAAGGTAAAGGATGTGTCCGAGGTTACGGGCTTCCCCGAGATGATGGACGGCCGCGTCAAGACATTGCACCCCAAGGTGCATGGCGGCCTTCTGGCGCTGCGCAACGATGCGGGCCACGTTCAGGCGATGGCCGACCACGGCATCGCGCCGATCGATCTGCTCGTGGTCAATCTCTACCCGTTCGAGGCCACTGTCGCCGCGGGCGCCGATTATGACACCTGCGTCGAAAACATTGATATCGGCGGCCCGGCGATGATCCGCGCGGCGGCCAAGAACCATGCGTTCGTGACGGTCGTCACCGATGTCGAAGATTACGAGCGGCTCATCGGTGACATGGATCAGCACAACGGCGCGACCTGCCGTAAGTTTCGCAAGAAGCTCGCCCAGATCGCCTATGCCCGCACCGCGGCCTATGATGCGGCGGTCAGCACTTGGATGGCCGGTGCGATCGGCGTCGAAGCCCCGCGCCGCCGCGCCTTTGCGGGCACTCTCGCCCAGATGCTTAGCTACGGCGAGAACCCGCACCAGAAAGCTTCTTTCTATACCGATGGATCGAACCGCCCCGGCGTCGCCACGGCGGTTCAGCATCAGGGCAAGGAGCTGAGCTACAACAACATCAACGACACAGATGCCGCCTTTGAGCTTGTGTCGGAGTTTGATCCCAAAGACGGACCGGCCTGCGCTATCATCAAGCATGCCAATCCCTGCGGCGTGGCGCGTGGCAAGACCCAGCTTGAAGCCTACAAGGCCGCCTTTGACTGTGACCGCACCAGCGCTTTCGGCGGGATCGTGGCGCTGAATATGCCGCTTGATGCCGAAACCGCGCGCGAGATCACCGGCATCTTTACCGAGGTGGTGATCGCCCCCGGCGCCAGCGACGAAGCCAAGGAAATCTTTGCCGCCAAGAAGAACCTCCGCCTTCTGACCACCGACAACCTGCCCAACCCGCAGGAGGCTGGCCTGGCAATCCGTCAGGTCTCTGGCGGCCTCCTCGTGCAGGACAAGGACAACGGCCATGTCGATCTGGCGGGCCTCAAGGTCGTGACCAAAAAGGCGCCGACCGCCGAGCAAATGGCCGATCTTCTCTTTGCCTGGAAGGTTGCCAAGCACGTCAAATCCAACGCCATCGTCTATGCCAGGGGCGGCGCGACCGTCGGCGTCGGCGCGGGCCAGATGAGCCGCCTCGATTCAGCGCTGATCGCCGCCAGGAAGGCCGAGCGCATGGCCGAGGCGCTGGGCCTGCCCGAGCCGCTGACGAAAGGCTCGGCCGTGGCCTCCGATGCCTTCTTCCCCTTCGCCGACGGCCTTCTCGAAGCTGCCGCTGCCGGGGCGACCTGCGTAATCCAGCCAGGCGGCTCGATGCGCGACGACGAAGTAATCGCCGCCGCAGACGAGGCTGGTATCGCGATGGTCTTTACCGGAATGCGCCACTTCCGCCATTGACAGGAAAGGAACCCACATGCGCCTGACCTTCTGGACCGGATTTTGGGTATTCCTGGCTGACCAACTGTCGAAATACCTTGTCGTCCACTGGCTCGATCTGGCGAATGTCGGGCGGATTGACGTGGTGCCTCCGTTCCTCGTCTTCCGCATGGCGTGGAACACCGGCGTCAATTTCGGCCTCTTGTCGGGCGCAGATATGCGTTGGGTATTGATTGCAGTGGCGCTGGCAATCACCGGCGCAGTTCTTGTCTGGGTCCGACGCGAGGGTGGCAGCCATCGGATGCAGGTCGGCGCGGGCCTACTGGTGGGCGGGGCAATCGGCAATGTGGTCGACCGGGTGATCTATGGCGCCGTGGCCGATTTCCTCAATATGTCCTGCTGCGGGATCGACAATCCTTACGCCTTCAACATCGCCGACGCCGCGATCTTCCTCGGCGCGATCCTCCTTGTCATCTTTGGCGGCAAGGATGAATCCGGCTCAAGGCACAAGACCCCGTGACGCGGCGGGGGTGACGCGCTAAACAGGGTTCAGGCAACCTTGGGGGATGGTATGCACGGAGCGAAAATCGCTTTGATGGCACTGGTCGTAATGGCTGCCTGCAGCCGTGCGCCGAACACTGTCGACAAGGACGCGATCAACCAGGGCCCTGACGAATTTTCGATCGTGCCTGCGCGTCCGCTCGAGATGCCAGAGAGCTATTCGACCCTGCCCGTACCCACGCCCGGCGGCACGAATATCACGGACCCCGACCCCAAAGGCGACGCGATTTCGGCGCTTGGCGGCAATCCCGCTGCGGCGAGCGCGGGCGGTATCCCTGCCTCCGATGCCACGCTGGTCGCTGCGGCTTCGCGCTATGGCGTGCCGGCCGATATCCGCGCAGTTGTGGCCTCCGAGGATGCCGCGCTTCTCAAGCGCGCGACTGATGGCGGCTTTTTCGGCTTCATCACCAGAAGCTCTTATTTCAAGGTCTACGCCCAGCAGGCGCTTGACGCTTTTGCCGAGCTTCTCCGCTTCCGCGCGGCCGGTGTGCAGACCCCCTCGGCACCCCCTGCCAACTAGGCCGGCAGCCATTTAATCCCTCGCAGAATCGCCGGCGGCCATGCTAGGGATAGTGGTATGGCCCAGACCGACCTCAAGATGCGCCCGCGCCCGATCATCCGGCAGCTGGACGATGCCGCCGTCAACCGCATTGCGGCTGGCGAAGTGGTCGAACGGCCAGCGTCTGCGGTCAAAGAGCTTGTCGAAAACGCACTTGACGCAGGGGCGAGCAGGATCGAGGTGGTGATCGCCGACGGCGGCAAAACGCTGATACGGGTGACAGACAATGGCTGCGGCATGGCACCGGATGATCTGCCCCTTGCGCTTTCTCGCCACGCGACCTCCAAAATCGACGGGTCCGACCTTCTCGATATCCGCTCATTCGGCTTTCGCGGCGAGGCGCTGCCATCGCTGGGCGCTGTCGGACGGCTGACGATCACCAGTCGCGCCGATGGCGAAGAGGCCGCCGTTATTTCGGTAACGGGCGGCCGGATTGAACCCGTGCGCCCCGCTGCGCTTTCGGGCGGCACTGTGGTCGAACTCAAAGACCTCTTCTTCGCCACCCCCGCGCGGCTCAAGTTCCTTCGGACGGATCGTGCCGAGGCGCAGGCCGTGGCCGATGTTGTCCGCCGCCTTGCAATGGCCGAACCGACCGTTGGCTTCTTCTTGCGCGATGCGTCGGGCGGCGAGGCGCGCGATGTGATCCGCCTCAATGCCGAGCAGGGCGATTTCTTTGGCGCGACCGAGGCGCGGCTGGCCGAGGTTCTGGGCCGTGAATTTGCCGACAATGCCGTGCCGGTCGATGCGCTGCGCGACGGCGTGCGCCTGACGGGCTATGCCGCCCTGCCCACCTATTCGCGCGGCTCGGCGGTGACGCAGTTTCTTTTCGTCAACGGCCGTCCCGTGCGCGACAAGCTTTTGATCGGCGCCCTGCGCGCGGCCTATATGGATGTGCTGAGCCGCGATCGGCATCCCGCCGCCGCGCTTTTCGTCACCTGCGATCCACAGCTTGTCGACGTCAACGTGCATCCCGCGAAATCCGAGGTGCGTTTCCGCGATCCGGCGCTGGTGCGGGGCCTGATCGTATCTGGCCTGCGCCACGCGCTCGCCAGTGCAGGCCACCGCGCCTCGACCACGATAGGCGCCGCGACGCTCGACGCCCTGCGGCCCGAGCCTGCGTCTGCCCGCGTCTATCAGATGGATCGTCCCTCGCAGTTTGGGCGCGTGGCGAGTTATCAGGCCCAGACACCCGGCTTTGCCGAAATGACGGTTCCTTCCGCCCGCTTCGAACCCGCGCCAACCGGGGCCGAGACGAGCGAGGCGCTGCCCCTTGGCGCGGCGCGGGCGCAGGTGCATGAAAATTATATCATCGCCCAGACCGAGACCGGCATCGTCATCGTCGATCAGCACGCGGCGCATGAGCGGCTGGTCTATGAACGGCTCAAGGCGCAATACGCAAAGACGGGCATCGCGTCGCAGGTGCTTCTTGTTCCAGATATCGTCGAGTTGTCGCCAGCCGACGCCGGACGGCTTCTCGAACTGGCCGATGATCTTGCCCACTTGGGTCTCGTGATCGAACCCTTTGGCGGCGGGGCTATCGCAGTGCGCGAGACGCCGGCAATACTTGGCGGGGTCGATGCCAAAGGCCTGCTGGGCGATATCCTTGACGAGCTGTCCGATCTTGAGGAGAGCGGCAGCCTCCGCTCGCGGATCGACGCGATCCTCAGCCGCGTTGCCTGTCATGGGTCGATCCGGTCGGGTCGGCGGATGCGGGCCGAAGAGATGAACGCGCTTCTGCGCGAAATGGAGGCCACGCCGCTTTCTGGCCAGTGCAACCACGGACGGCCGACTTATGTCGAGCTGAAGCTGTCGGATATCGAGAGGCTTTTTGGACGGACATGATCCAGATCGGCGAGCAGAGTTATTCCTTCAGTGATCCTTTGGTTTTCGTCGCTCTGATCGGTGCGGGTGGGCTTGTTCTTTTGGTCCTTCTGCTGATGACGGTCTTGCGTCGCGCCGGGCGCTCGGCCCAAGTGGCCGAAATTCTGGCGCAGCAGATGAGCGGCATGTCCCGGACGGTCCAGGGCCTTTCGGACGGGCAGCATCAGCTCTTCGGCGGCCTGACCTCCGTGACCGAAGCGCAGGCCCAGCAGCAGGCCAGAACGATCCAGCTTATGGAAAAGCGGCTTCAGGCGGTGACCGAGAGCCTCAATCAGAACCTGACAAGCTCGGCCCGCAACACGGCCCAGTCACTTGGCGAATTGCAACAGCGGCTCAAGACCATCGACAAGGCGCAAGAAAATATCACCAAGCTATCGGGCGATGTCTTGTCGCTTCAGGATATCCTGTCGAACAAGCAGACCCGCGGTGCCTTTGGCGAGATTCAGCTCAACGATATCGTCTCAAAGGCGCTTCCTTCCGACAGCTATTCCTTCCAGCACACGCTCTCCAACGGGCGGCGGGCCGATTGCCTGATCCACCTGCCCAACCCGCCGGGGCCGATCGTGATCGACAGCAAGTTCCCGCTAGAGCCCTACGAGCGTCTGCGTGCGGCCAAGACAGACGGCGATCTGGCTGCCGCCGCGCGCGAGCTGCGGACGGCCGTGAAGGCCCACATCAAGGCGATCTCTGATCGCTACATCATCGACGGCGAAACGGCGGACGGGGCGCTGATGTTCCTGCCCTCCGAGGCCGTCTATGCAGAGCTGCACGCCAATTTCCCCGAGATCGTGCGCGACGGGTTCGCGGCGCGGGTCTGGATCGTTTCACCCACCACCTGCATGGCGACGCTCAACACCATGCGGGCCATTCTCAAAGACGCGCGGATGCGCGAGCAGGCCGGCGCGATCCGTGCCACGCTGCGCCTTCTTCACCGTGATGTGGAACTGGTGGCCGAGCGGGTCGACAAGCTCAACACCCATTTCGGGCAGGCGCGGGCCGATCTTGAGGGGATCACGACCGCCGCAGAACGCGCGGGCAAACGGGCGGCCAAGCTCGACAACTTCGATTTCGAAGAGCTTGCTCCCAGCGAAGGTTTGCCGCAGCTTGGGCCCGAGGCCGCTGAATGAGGCGCATCCTGGGGCAGGAAGATTTCCGGCGGATGCCCTGGGCCAACGGCAAGGGAGTGACGACCGAACTTGCGCGAGAGGATCGGGATGGCCGGATGCTCTGGCGCCTTTCGCGCGCGAGTGTGGTCGAAAACGGGCCATTCTCGAACTTTCCCGCAATCGAGCGCAACCTGACGGTTCTGACCGGCCCCGGCTTTGATCTTTCCGGCGGGGACATTTCCCTCAAGGCGCGCCCGTTCGTGCCGGTGGCCTTTCCCGGCGTTGTGCCGGTGAGCGCCTCGGGGGTCAGCGCCCCTTCGGACGATTTCAACGTCATGTCGGATCGCGCCCTGCCGCGCCCGCGCGTCGAGGTGATCCGAGAAACCCAAGCGATCAAACCGGATGGTGCGCTTTTGGCGATCTACTGGCCCGAGCATTCGCGGCTGGTCCTGACCGACGAGGAAAATCAGGTCGGTGACGTGCCGGCCCTCGCCGTTTGGCTGCCTAGATCTTGAAGAGCGGCTGAAGCATCCGCGGGATCAAGCTGTTGAACTTCAGCGGCGCATCGGTCGTGGCAAGGCAGATGCAGGCGACGCCCGGCTCGGCAACAGGTTTGTGTTGAAGATCCTCGGTTGCCACCTCGATATCGCCCACGCCGAACCTGTCGGTTTCGTCGCGGAACGCCCCCTGCAAAACGAGGGTAAGCTCGGTTCCGCGATGGCCGTGATCGGGAACCGCCGCGCCGCCGGGAATATAAAGAAGGCGCACGCTCGCAGTGTCCGACGTTGGCAGGATCATCTGCCGCACGCCGCCGCCAAGGCGCTTCCAGCGCACAGCCTCGACATCGCCGCCCACATAGTCTTGCAGCGGCAAGGGAAAGGTCGACGCGACTCTCCGGGTAGTTGGTGTCCTTGGCTCTGGTGCAGCGCCGCCGATAAGACGAAGCGTGGCTTCAAGTGCAGACTCAGACATGGCCTCTGTGGCGTCGTCGTCGAGGATCTGCCCGCCCACGGTATCAAAGGCGGCCGCCCGCGCGCGGCAGTCATCGCACATCGATATATGGGTGGCCACGACAAGGCTGAACGCTTCGGTAAGCGAGCCAGCCGAATAGGCCATCAGGAGAGAGTCGGTCAGGTGATGATTGATCTGGTTCATGGCGGTTACTTCATTTCGTGGCGCAAGCGATCAAGCGCCAGACGGATACGGGATTTGATAGTGCCGAGCGGAAGGCCGGTTTCCTCGGCAAGCTCGCGGTGGCTGAGATCGCCGTAAAAGGCGCGCTGGATCAGGCGTCGCTGCTTTTCGGGGAGCGCGGAAATGGCCTTGCTCAGCCTTTCGGTTTCCTGCTCGAGCACGAGGGCGTCTTCCTGATCGGTCTCGGCCTCGGGCCCCCAGGGCAGGTCTTCGGGTTCGGGCCGGCGCTCGCGACGGACGACGTCGATGCGCTTGTTCCGCGCGATTGTGAATATCCAGGTCGAGGCGCTGGCCCGGCTGGGGTCAAACTGCGCCGCCTTGCGCCAGACGGTCGCCATCACCTCTTGCGCGCAGTCTTCGGCAATGTCCGCCGGGCTCCCCGACTTGATGAGAAACCCTTTGATGCGCGGGGCGAAATGCAGGAACAGACGTCTGAATGCGGCTTGGTCTTGCTTGTCTCTTATGGCCGCAATTTCCAGAGCCCAAGCCGGCCCTGACGTAGCGTCTATTTCTGTCACCCGAATACTCTCCGGCATTGGTCCGTTAACAACATGATTGGCACTATAGGCGGCAAAAGCCGCCGTTGCATCAAGTTTGCCAGAGTGTCGGGTTTGAACGTTCATGATCCTCATACGCGGGTCGGAACGCCTTGGATCAATCCGCAACGGGGATGCACGGATATTTTGGTTCGTGTTTGGCGTGAATCCTGCCAGACTGGGCAAAGGGGCGTCCGGTTTTTGCGCTGTGTCAAGGTGCGGGGCGCCGGAGGCTGTAAAGATCAGGGAATGACGAGGGTCGTTAGAGGTCGCCATGCTGGATATCACTGCTGACAAGGTTGCCGAGGTCATCATCCTCGCCCGCGAACTGGACCGCGCCGAGGCCGAATTCGACGCTTTCATCGCGCGCCTGAACATTGAAGAGCAGGCCTGTCTGGTCGCGATCTTCTGGATCGGACGCGGAATCTATGAGCCCGAAGAGCTTCCCGAAGCGATCGAGACCGCGCTCAACGAAGCCACGACGCCAACCGCCGAATACCTCAAGGGCTCGCCGCATCTTCCCGATCACCTCGAGGCCGGTCTCGAGGCGCTTGGCATCGACAGCTCGGACGAGGAAGACGAGCTCTACCGCAGGTGATCGTCAAAGATTGCCTGCGCGCGGCCCCAGATGCCGGCGTTGATGGAATCAAGAGCCAGAAGTTGCGGCAAAAGCTGCGCGGCAAAATCCTCTGAGCTTTCCTTTGGAAGAAGCGACGGCAGGTTGTCGATCGCTGTCACGTCAAGCACCGGATCGCCACTGACGCGCAGGGCCGGTCTTTCCCAATTCGTCACCCTATCATAGACCTTGATGGGCGAGAAATCGCTATCGGAGTCGCAGGCGATATCACCGATCACCCGAAGATCGCGCGGCGCGGTGAGCGCCGATCTCGGCACGAAAACAGGAGTGCCGGGGCGCGCGAGGATGCAGTTGAGAAAGATCCCGTGGGCCAGCACCTCGGGGAACGGCCCCCCGCTTTTCGTCTCGGCAATATCCCATTTGGTGACCGGCAGGCCGATCTGTTCACACAGATTCGCCGCCCCAGCGCCTACGCGGCCAAGAGCGCCGATGATCAAGACCTTCGGCTTGCCATCGCCGATCTCTTTGGCGACATGGGCAACCAGTGCATCCGAGGTCGGGAAGGTCGAGACAGGCCCGGCGATCCCGCCCTTGGCCTGCGCCGCCCAGCAAAGAGCAGCCACAGCCGCGCCCGCAAAGCCCGCCCAATAGCCGAAGGCCGCGACGCGCCGGCCGCTTTCGTCGGTCAGGTATTCGAGGTCGTAAAGAGACCCGCCACCAGCCCGGAACCGTTCAAGCAAGATCTTGCCGGCCGGTTGCCCCTTGTAGGCGTGGCCGAACATGATGTGGCGGTGTGGAAGGGGCGTGCCATCGTCGGGAAGCTCTTTGAGACCAAAGATGATCGCGTCCAGCGGTGCCTCGCGCCAACGGCCTTCCGCCGCAACTTTGGCCCCTGCCTCGCGATAGCCGCTGATCGGAATGGCCCGCTGGCGGCTTTCCTCGACCGTCACCTCGAAGCCAGCGGCAATGAGCTGCGCGACGCCCTCTGGGGTTATGCCACACCGCTCCTCATGAGGGCGTTCTTCAGCGCGGACCCAGATATGCGTCATGTCGGTCTCCTAGAAATGCGTGCGCGCTGTGCGCCTGTCGTGATCTTCCAGATGCGGGATCGCGTTGAAGCCGGCAAGGATCGGCCCGACCGGACTGACGTGAACGCGGTGCAGCGAGGTGTTGTAGATCGGCAGGGCGACATGGGCCATCCGGCGGGGATCAAGATCGAGCAGGTGCCGAACCATCATCGAGATCACGCCGCCTGAGGTGATGCACAGGATGTTGCGCCCAGGCTGGACGGCCTCCTGCAAAACGCCGACCACGCGCTTCTCGAAATCGGCGAAGGTCTCGTTGCCCATGATTTCGGCGCGGTGCCAGGCCTCCATGACCTGCGGCATATGCTGGGCAAAGCCATCGCCATCCGGCATCGGAATGCCGTGGTTGTCTTCAAGGGCCTTGCCGAGATTGAAATAGTCGAGCTCGTTGAGCCGCGTGTCGATTTCGGGCGCCCTGTGGCCCATGCCTTCGGCGGTTTCGACATGGCGCCGCAGGCTGCCGCTCAGGACAAGATCAAACGCCTCTCCGCGCTGCGTCATCCAATCACCCAGCCACGCCGCCTGCTGATGGCCTAGCGGCGACAGCCGGTCATAGTCCGCCTCGGTCTTGGCTGCAGAATTGGCTTGCCCGTGCCGGACGAGGGTTATGGTTCCCATCGGATGCTCCTTGCTCGCGCCTTTGACCTAGGACGAAGATCGGCAAATGACAACGCATTCGTCCCCTTGCTGCGTCCTGTTATTGAATATCGCACGAACCATGCGAGACTGAGACAGATTGCCCTTCGGGCACAGGACAGGAATGGATCAATGCGCCAACTGCTTCTTACCACGGCTCTTAGCTTTCTTTCGGCGGGGGCTGGTCTGGCGGATGGTGCCGCGCTGATCCTCGGCAACGAGCGCTATGACCGGCTCGATCGTGTGAGCCGCGGCGACGATGTGCTTGAAATAGGCGAGGGGCTCGTTGATCTGGGCTTTCAGGTCTTTGCGCTGGGCGATGGCGAGGCCGAGAATACGGCAAAGGCCCTCGCCGATTTCTAGAATGCAGCCGCAGGGTCCGATTCTCTGGTCGTGATCTTGACAGGTCATTTCGTGACCGATGGCGCCCGCAGCTGGCTTTTGACAGCAGACGCCCGCAATCCCGGACTTTTCTCTTTGGGTAGCACGGCCGTGTCGCTTGAGAGCCTTCTGCTTCTCCTTTCGTCTACTCCGGGCAAGGCAGTCTTGATGATCGGCAGTCTTGACCAGGAGGAGAGCCTTGATCCATGGCTTTCTGAGGGGATCGGCACTGTCGAGATTCCCCAAGGTATCATGGTGATCCGCGGCGAGCCGCGTGATCTTGCCGATTTTGCCGAGGATTTCCTGACCGAGCCGGGCGCCGACATCGCCGCCGCCGCCCGAGCGGAATCTTCGGTAAGCCTGTCGGGCTTTGCGCCTCTATCGTGGCGGATCAGCGAAGGCGATGCGGAACGCGCCGCTGCCCAGCCAGCGCCCGCGCTCGTGCCGGCGCCCACCGCTCCTGCACCGCAGCCTGGCGCGTCCGATCCCAAGTCGGTCGAAGACAGCCTTGGCCTGACCCTCGATGCCCGCCGCGAGATCCAGCGCGACCTCACGATCCTCGATTACAACACCCGAGGCATCGATGGGATCTTTGGGCAAGGCACCCGCCGGGCCATCGCCAACTGGCAGCAGGTCAACGGCTATGCGCAGACAACCTACCTGACGGCCGAGCAGATCCAGCGCCTTGACGCTCAGGCGAGCGTCCGCGCCGCCGAGCTTGAGGCCGAAGCCGAGCGCAAGCGGGCCGAGCAGGCCCGCCTTGACGAGGCCTATTGGGAAGAAACCGGCGGTCGCGGGACCGAGGTCGGCCTGCGCGCCTATCTCAGCCGCTATCCTGATGGAATTCATTCCGAACAGGCTCAGGCTGCTCTCGAAGAAATTGCCCTTGCCAAGTGCCAGAATGCCTCGGTCGAAGAACGCGCCTCTTGGGACGCGGCCCGAGCGATCAACACGATCGCGTCCTATCAGAACTATTTGACCCTCTATCCCAATGGCGCTTTTGCAAGCGATGCTCAGGCCAAGATAACCGAGCTTACGCGGTCTCAGGCGGATGCATCGTCGATCGCGGCGGCGGCCGAGGCCGAGCAGCGGCTCAAGCTCAATCCCATCACGTCACGCCTCATCGAAGCGCGGCTCAGCACGTTGGGGTTTGATCCGGGCGTGGTTGACGGGCGATTCGACGACAACACCCGCCGCGCGCTCCGCCGCTATCAGGCCTCGCGCGATCTGACCGTGACGGGCTACCTCAACGAGGCGACGCTGATCCGAATCCTCGCGGACACCGGCATCACGATCAATCGTTAGCGCCTATTCGGCGGGAACGAACCGCTCAAGCACCAGACGGACCGGAACCGGCGCCGAGCTCGCGATATCTTTCACGCCGAACAGATATGTTCCGCGATTGAGCCGTGCGGCAACCATTGAATCGAGACCACTTCCGATGTCGTCGTTTTCGGTGATCTTGCGACCAAGGTCATCAAAGAGGACGAGATGAGGATCGCCGCCTTCCATGGCTGCGATCGCTTCGACGACGACAAGGCCATATTCCGGAACATCGAAACTGAACCATGTGGTCGAGTTGTCGATCATGGCGTCCTGCCGCAGGCGCGTGCGGACCGAGCCGGCGTCAATCACCGGATAGCTGCCATCAAGGGGCGGGGCGATGTTGCCTGAATCGAACTGGACGCGCATCGCGCCTTCGGCGTCATAGGCGCCGATCTCGAGCGTGATCGGCGCGGTCGTATCCGAAAGCGCCTGAACCGCGACGCAATAAGTTCCTGGTGGCAGAGCTTCGGCAAGATCGAGCCGCGAATTAAGGCCGACGGCGTCGTCGTTCTCGGCAATCCAGTTGCCATCGGAATCAAAGAGCGTGATCAGGGGGTCGGCGGTCTCGTTCTCGGCGGTGATGGTGATCGGGCCTCCCTCTGGAAGCTCGAACTGCCAATAGGGGGCCTCGGACGCCGAGGCGATGCCGGGCACGTCGAACATAAGCGCTTCGGCGTAGGTCTCCGCGTCGCAGGGGCGGACGCTGTCGTCGATCGAGATATCCTCGCCGCTCAGGCCTTCGGTGAGCGGTTCATGCTCGATCCGGCCGACACGGACAAAGGCGGTCATGGGTGCGTTGGCATAGGAGCGGACGACGGCACAATAGAGGCCGGGCTCCAAAAGGGCCTCGATGCGAGCGGCACCATTTCCGCCCGAATCGTCGTCGGTGGCGACGAGCGTTCCGGTCTGGTCGAAAAGGTCCATCACCGGATCAGTGCCGCCGCGGCCGGCGGCTTCGATGCGAAGATCGGTAGGGGACGACAGGGTGAAGAGGGCCGCATATTCGCCCCCGTCCAGCACGAGGGCCATTTGCTCTTGAAACATCGCAGCGCCCGAAAGGTCTGATGACGCCTCGGCGCCACCGATCCAGATACCCTCCGCCCCGAGTCCGCCGCAGTAGTCCTGAGCCGCCAGCGCGGTCGCAGAGCCAAGCAAGAGCGCCAGCGTCGCTGCGGCCCGAATCGTGTTGGCTGCCATGTTGCGTCCTCCGAAAGTGCGATTGGCAGGAAGACTAAGCCCTCGGCCAGCGGCATGGCCAGAGCCGAAACCGGAAACATCCGGAAATGTTCGATGAAAAAGATAAACCCCGCCGTTTCGGGCGGGGTTTGAAACCTTCGGCCTTTTGGGGGCCGGTGCTGCTTAGCCCTGACGGGCTTTGAACCGGCGCTGCGTCTTGTTGATGACGTAGACGCGGCCCTTGCGGCGCACGATGCGGCAATCGCGGTGGCGCTGCTTGAGCGAGCGGAGCGAGTTACGGACTTTCATATCCATCTCTCCAATGTCGCGGCGCGGCGATTGCGCCTTGGGTTTCGGTTCAGGCCTTGCGACCCGGTGAATTCATGGTGGGCGGTACTGGGATCGAACCAGTGGCCACTACGATGTCAACGTAGTGCTCTACCGCTGAGCTAACCGCCCATGACCCCGACCGCTACAGCGCATCCCTAAACAAGAAGAACGCGGGCTGAACCGCGTCGAGTGTGGGGTCTATAGAAGGAGTCGGTGGGGTGATCAAGGGCTTTTGGAAAAACTCTTTTGTGTTCTATCTTCGGGGCAAAGGAGACTGCATTTGACGACGCATCCTGCCTACAGGATCGACCTGCCCGAGCGCCGCCTCACCAGCGTTGTCTTTGCCACGCCGCATTCCGGCGCGGACTATTCTTCCGAGTTCTTGTCGAGGGCCGAGCTTGATGCGACCGAGATCAGATCCTCGGAAGATGCTTTTGTCGACAAGCTCTTTGCGAGTGCGCCTTTGTGCGGGGCCGCAATCCTTATGGCGCGGGTGCCGAGGGCGTATGTCGATCTCAACCGGGCGCCGGAAGAGCTTGACCCGGCGCTGATCGAAGGGGTTGGAAAAGGCTCGAACAACCCTCGGGTGGCCAGCGGGCTTGGCGTAATCCCCCGCGTCGTGGCCAACGGCCGCGCGATTTATCGTGGCAAGATGTCGATCGACGAAGCCCATGGTCGAATAGAGGGATACTGGCGGCCCTATCACGACGCGCTGCAAACGCTTCTCGACGAGAATCACCGCAGCTTTGGCGAGGCGATCCTTGTTGATTGCCATTCCATGCCGCGCGAGGCGTTGACCCAGCTTGGCGCACGTCCCGCAGGCCGGCCGGAAATTGTTATCGGCGACAGGTTTGGATCAACCGCCGCGCGGCATCTTGTTGACGAGATCGAGTCGATCTTCAGCGAGGCGGGGCTGCGCGTGGCCCGCAACATTCCGTTTGCCGGCGCCCATATCCTTCAGGCCTACGGCCGGCCCTCTCGCGGCCAACACGCGATCCAGATCGAAATCGACCGCTCGCTTTATATGGACGAGGAAGCCATTGCCCCGAGCGCGGATTTTGATGCGTTTCAGGCGCTGATGGATGGCGTCGTCGAGCGCATTGCGCAGATGGGCGCACCCGAGGCAGGCTGGCTCGCCGCGGAATAGCTAGCGCAGCGATCTGCCTTTCACGATCGCATCCTTGCCGAATTTGGCGCGAATCTTGTCGGCGGCCCGTTCGGCTTCGGCGCGGCGCCCGGCGTTTGGATCGAGAAGGTCGCCCTCGCGGTCGGCGTCCTTGGCGGAAACGAGATCGGAGATGCCAACGCCCAGGAGGCGATATGGCCCCTCCGAGCCGATCTGATCAAAGAGGCCGCGCGCGGTGCGATAGATCGTGTCGGCCAACTGGGTCGGCTGATGCAATCCCAGCTGACGCGACAGTATCCGGTGATTGGCCCGCTTGAGCTTGAGCGTGACGACTTGGCCCGCCAGATCGCGCGCCTTGGCGCGGGCGCTGACCTGTTCGGACAGGCGCCAGATATGCCCGTCAAGGATATCGGGATCGGAGGTGTCCTCGAAGAAGGTTGTCTCGTTCGAAAGGCTCTTGATCGGCGTATGGGCCGAAACGCGGCGGGCATCCTCGCCCCGTGCCAGATGCCAAAGCCGCTCGCCCATTCCGCCAAACCGCTGTCGCAACGCATCGACATCCCAACGCGAGAGGTCGTCAAAGGTGCGGATGCCGGCGGCCTCGAGCGATTCTTGCGCAGCGGGGCCGATGCCCCAGATGAGGCGCGCGGGCTTGGGGCGAAGAAACTCGACTGTCTCCGCCTTGCCGATGACCGAAAATCCGCGCGGCTTGTCGAGATCGGAGGCGATCTTGGCAAGGAATTTGTTGTGCGACAGGCCAACCGAACCGGTTAGGCCCAGCTCGCTTTGCATCCGCTTGACGAGCCGTCCCAGCATGACAGCGGGGGGTGCTCCGTGCAGGCGGGCCGTGCCGGCGAGGTCCATGAAGGCCTCGTCGAGCGAGAGGGGCTCGACCACCGGCGTCAGCTCGTCCATCAGCGCCCGCACCGCGCGGGAAGCCTCGGCGTAGGCTTGCATCCGCGGGCGGATGACGATGGCTTCGGGGCAGAGTTTCAAGGCCTGAAACATCGGCATCGCCGATCTTACGCCCTTGATCCGCGCCACATAGCAGGCGGTCGAAACCACCCCGCGCGTGCCGCCGCCGATGATGATCGGCTTGTCGCGCAGTTCGGGATTGTCGCGCTTTTCGACGCTCGCATAGAACGCGTCGCAATCCATATGCGCGATCGTGAGGTCGAAAAGCTCCGGGTGAGACGTGATGCGCGGGCTCCGGCAACTCGGGCACCGCGAGCCGGAATCAAAGGTCGTCAGGCAGTCGCGACAAAGGGCGGGCATAATAGCCTAGGATAAACCCCGAAACCGGCAGGAGCAACGCCGCTCGCGTGGCGCCCCTAGTGGTTCGGGCGCTTGGCCTGTGGCGAGTTGATCTCGGCGATAACGGCGTCGGCGGCAGCGCGCGGGTCTTGCGCTGTCCAGATCGGGCGGCCAACAACAACATGATCGGCCCCGGCTGCAATGGCTTCGGCGGGGGTCATCACCCGCTTCTGATCGCCAAGAGCCGCACCGGCAGTGCGCACACCGGGGGTCACGATCAGCTTGCCTTTGGCTTCGGGCAGGGCGCGGATCATCGCCGCTTCTTGAGGTGAGGCGATGATGCCATCGGCCCCTGCCTCGAAGGCACGCACCGCGCGCTCGACCACCAGATCGGCGAGGCTGCCTTCCTTGATGAGGCTTGCATCAAGGTCGGCGCGATCAAGCGAGGTCAGGATCGTCACGGCGAGAATCTTCAGATCCTTGCCGCCTGCGCCCGCCTTGGCGGCGCGGACCACATGGGGATCGCCGTGCACGGTCAGGAAATCAAGATCGAACTGGGCAAGGCCGCGCACCGCTGCTTCTACTGTGGCTCCGATGTCGAACAGCTTCATGTCGAGGAAAATCTTCTTGCCGAACTCGCCCTTGAGCTCATTCGCCAGCGCCAGACCGCCGCCGGTCAGCATCCCAAGGCCGATCTTGTAAAAGCTCACGGCATCGCCCAGCTGCTCGGCCAGTTTCAGGCCGTGAATCGCGTTGGGGACATCCAGTGCGACGATCAGGCGGTCATCAGCGTGCGTCTTCGACATCTTGGATCCTTTCTCGGCGGCGTTTGGGCCAAATGATCCTGCCGGGGGGGCCTGTCAAGGGCAGGGGCCGGATCGCCCTGACATGAATCGGTTTTTGCCTCGGGCAGGCTTGCAGCGGGCGCATGCGGCTCCCATCTTCTTGTGGAGGCCCGAAAGAGGGTGTGCCGCAGAGACGGGCATCGACAATCCGGGCGCTTTGAAAAGGAGAATGCGATGAACTTAGAGAAGTTCACGGAGCGGTCGCGCGGGTTCGTTCAGGCAGCCCAAACCATCGCCATGCGAGAGAGCCACCAGCGGCTCGCGCCCGAACACCTGCTGAAAGCATTGATGGATGACGATCAGGGGCTTGCCGCCATTCTGATCACCCGCTCGGGCGGCAATGCCGCGCGGGTTCTCGAGGCGGTTGACCTTGCAGTTTCGAAACAGGCCAAGGTCTCGGGCGATGCGGGGCAGGTCTATCTCGATAGCACGACGGGCAAAGTCCTTGACGAGGCGGAAAAGCTCGCCACCAAGGCGGGCGACAGTTTCGTGCCGGTCGAACGGATCCTGATGGCGCTTGTCATGGTCAAATCCAAGGCCAAAGACGCGCTTGATGCGGGCCATGTAACCGCGCAGGCGCTCAATTCCGCGATCAACGATATCCGCAAGGGCCGCACCGCCGATACGGCGAGCGCCGAAGAAGGATATGACGCCCTCAAGAAATACGCGCGCGACCTTACCGAGGCTGCCGAGCAAGGCAAGATCGACCCGATCATCGGCCGCGACGAGGAAATCCGCCGCGCCATGCAGGTTCTCTCGCGTCGGACCAAGAACAACCCGGTCCTGATCGGCGAGCCCGGCGTCGGCAAGACGGCCATCGCCGAAGGGTTGGCCTTGCGGATCATCAGCGGCGACGTGCCCGAAAGCCTGAAGAACAAGAAGCTGATGGCTCTGGACATTGGCGCGCTGATTGCCGGCGCGAAATATCGGGGGGAATTCGAAGAGCGTCTGAAAGCGGTCCTGAAAGAGATCGAGACCGCGGCCGGCGAGATCATCCTGTTCATCGACGAGATGCACACCCTTGTTGGCGCCGGCAAGAGCGATGGCGCAATGGATGCCGCCAACCTCATCAAGCCGGCATTGGCGCGCGGCGAGCTGCATTGCATCGGCGCGACGACGCTTGATGAATACCGCAAGTATGTCGAGAAAGACGCCGCCCTTGCCCGCCGGTTTCAGCCCCTGATGGTCGAAGAGCCGACGGTCGAGGATACGATCTCGATCCTGCGCGGCATCAAGGAGAAATACGAGCTGCACCACGGCGTTCGGATTTCCGACTCGGCCCTCGTTGCCGCCGCGACCCTGTCGCACCGCTACATCACCGATCGTTTCCTGCCCGACAAGTCCATCGACCTGATGGACGAGGCAGCGAGCCGGTTGCGGATGGAGGTCGACAGCAAGCCCGAAGAGCTTGACGCGCTTGACCGGCAAATCCTGCAAATGCAGATTGAGGCCGAGGCGCTCAAGAAAGAGGATGACGCAGCCTCCAAGGATCGCCTGTCGAAGATCGAGAAGGAGCTGGGCGACCTTCAGGAGAAATCCGGCAGCATGACCGCCAAGTGGCAGGCCGAGCGCGACAAGCTTGAAGGCGCTCGGGGCTTGAAAGAACAGCTTGACCGCGCAAGGGCCGACCTTGAGATCGCCAAGCGCGAGGGGAACCTGGCCAAGGCGGGCGAGCTTTCATACGGGGTCATTCCCCAGCTTGAACGGCAGCTTTCCCAAGCCGAGAGCCGCGACGATGCGCTTATGGTCGAAGAAGCGGTTCGCCCCGAGCAGATCGCGGAGGTGGTCGAGCGCTGGACAGGTATCCCGACGTCAAGGATGCTCGAAGGCGAGCGGGAAAAGCTTCTCCGGATGGAAGACGAGCTTGGCCGCCGTGTCATTGGCCAGAGGGCTGCGGTTCATGCGGTGTCGAACGCGGTGCGCCGCGCGCGTGCGGGCCTCAATGACGAGAACCGCCCGCTGGGGTCGTTCCTCTTCCTTGGGCCGACCGGCGTCGGAAAGACTGAACTGACCAAGGCGGTGGCCGAATTCCTCTTCGATGACGATCAGGCGATGACCCGCATCGATATGTCGGAATTTCAGGAACAGCATTCCGTCGCCCGTCTGATCGGTGCGCCTCCGGGCTATGTCGGCTACGATGAGGGTGGCGTCTTGACCGAGGCGGTGCGCCGGCGGCCCTATCAGGTGATCCTGTTCGACGAGGTCGAAAAGGCGCATCCCAAGGTCTTTGACGTGCTCTTGCAGGTTTTTGACGACGGCCGCCTGACAGATGGTCAGGGCCGGACCGTGGATTTCAAGAATACGCTCGTCATCCTGACGTCAAACCTCGGCACGCAAGCGCTTTCCAATGTGGGCGATGGCGAGTCGACCGAGATGGCCAAGGGCGAGGTGATGGCGGCGGTGCGGTCGCACTTCCGGCCCGAGTTCCTCAACCGTCTGGACGACATGATCATCTTCGACCGGCTGAGCCGCGGCGATATGGATGGCATCGTGACGATCCAGCTCAAGCGGCTCGAAAAGCGGCTGGCTGTGCGGAATATCACTCTTGATCTTGATGCCGACGCCCAAAAGTGGCTGGCCGATGAAGGCTATGATCCGGTCTTCGGCGCGCGACCGCTCAAGCGCGTGATCCAGCGTGCGCTGCAAGACAAGCTGGCCGAAATGATCCTTGGCGGCGAGGTCATGGACGGTGCGACCGTGACCGTCACAACCGGGCCGGACGGTCTTTTGGTGGGTGGGCGCGTCAGCGGATCGGGCCGACCAAAGGCCCATGATGCCGTGATCCATTAGACCCATGGAAGAAGGGCCCCGTATGCCGGGGCCCTTTGGTATTCCGCCATTCTTGCGGATCACATCGGCGGCAGGATCACCTGATCGATGACGTGGATAACGCCGTTCGAGGTTTCGATATCGGCCGAGATCACGTTGGCGCCGTTGATCTTGACGCCGCCCATCGTCGTGATGGTCACGTCCGCGCCGTTGACGGTGGTCGCGGTCATGCCGTCGGAAAGGTCGGTCGACATCACTTTGCCGGCGATAACGTGATAGGTCAGGATCTTGGCAAGCGCTTCGGGATCGGCGAGCAGGCCCTCGACCGTGCCTTCGGGCAGCGCGGCAAAGGCTTCGTCGGTCGGAGCGAAAACGGTAAACGGCCCTTCGCCCTTCAGGGTCTCGACAAGGCCCGCGGCCTGAACCGCAGCGACGAGCGTGGTGAACGAGCCGGCATTGACGGCAGTGTCGACAATATCCATCGAATTTCCGGCGGCATTGGCGAAGCTGGTGATCGCGACGGCCGAGGAAATCGCGGCGGCGGAGGCGAATGTTACAAAAGTTCTGCGGATCATGGGTTGCTCCCTGGCATGAGTTGATCGTGCTCTTGCTACGGCGGCCGTTGGGCGGTGGATCATGCCAAAACCCGCCCCTTCCCGGTGGATTTGATGAGAGCATCAAGCCAGAAAGGCAGATCGTCGGCTTCTGATCGCGCTGCGATCAAGCGACGGTGAACTGTGGTGATCAATGGATCCCGTTTTCGATCGCTTCGGGAAAGGTAACAGCCAACCTACGCACTCGTGAGAGGACCATCCCTGCCGCTTGGTCTATGGTGTCAGGACCAATATCAGGAGACCGACCCTATGGCACGCCGCTGGACCAATAGTCTGAACCAAGCAGATGTGACCCCCGAGAACCTATGGCTGAACCGTCGTCAGATCATGGCCGGCGCCGGCGCGTTTGGGGCGGCCTCGTTGCTTGCCGGTGCGGCGCAAGCTGAAGCTCTCGATCCAAATAGTTGGGACGAGATCACGAACTACAACAACTTTTATGAATTCGGTGTCGGCAAGGATGACCCGGCCCGCAACGCCGGCGAGATGCGGACATCGCCTTGGTCGATCGAGGTGGACGGCCTCGTCGAGCGCCCCGGCACATATACAATAGACGACCTTGTCGGTGGGCTGGAGCTTGAAGAGAGGATCTATCGCTTCCGCTGTGTTGAGGCCTGGTCGATGGTTGTCCCGTGGAACGGGGTCGAGCTGAACGATGTTCTTGATCGGGTCGGGGTCAAGCCGCAGGCCCGCTATGTCGCCTTTGAAACCGTGGTTCAGCCCGATGTGATGGTTGGCGTGCGCCGCAAGGTGATCCCCTTTCCCTATGTCGAGGGCCTGCGCCTGGACGAGGCCCGCCACCCGCTCACGATGTTGGCGACCGGTATTTATGGCAAACCGCTCGCCAATCAGTCGGGCGCACCGATCCGTCTTGTCGTGCCGTGGAAGTATGGCTTCAAGTCAATCAAGTCGATTGTGCGGATCAGCCTCGTCGAGGACGAACCGCCTGCAAGCTGGCCGATGATCAACCCGCGGGAATACGGCTTCTATAGTAACGTGAACCCCAAGGTGGACCATCCCCGCTGGACCCAAGCCACCGAACGCAAGATCGGCGGCGGCCTCTTCTCGGCACGGGTGCCGACGCTGATGTTCAACGGTTATGAAGAGGAGGTCGCCGGCCTCTACGACGGTATGGACCTGCGGATCTTTTATTGATGCTGGGCAGCCTTAACAAACTCCTGCGCCGTGTTCCGACCTGGGCGATCTATGCCTTCAGTGCGCTCTGGTGCGGCTGGCTTTTCTATGCGGCAGCTTCAGGCCGGATGGGGCCCGAGCCGATCAAGGCCCTCGAACACGCCTACGGGATCTATGCGCTCAAGCTGATCGTTGCGATCCTGTTGATCACGCCGCTTCGGAAGTGGACGGGGCTCAACCTCTTGCGGTTCCGTCGTGCGCTGGGCGTCAGCGTCTTTTTTGTGGTTCTGGCCCATTTCGCTGTCTGGGCGATACTCGACGTCCAGACCTTTGCGCGTGTATGGGCCGATATCGTCAAACGGCCCTATGTTACGATCGGCATGGCGTCATTGGCGCTGATGCTGCCGCTTGCCATCACCTCGAACGACCGAAGCCTGCGGCGCCTCGGATCCGCGGCCTGGCGGCGATTGCATCTGCTGACCTATCCGGCCGCCGTTCTGGCAGGGCTGCACTTCATCTGGCTGGTGAAGGGCTTCCAAATCCGCCCGCTGATCTATCTTCTGGTCATTCTCGGTCTGCTGGCGCTTCGGCTGAAGTGGAAACGGCGCGCGATTCCCGCATGAGGCCCCGACGATTCCTGGTGCGGCAAGGCACTCTAGTGGATAGGTTTGTGGATAACTCTATATCTGGGGTGACGCAGGCGCGCTGTGCGGAAATAATCTTTCGCCCTGCGAGCCCCGCGCGCAGTGATCAAACCCTAAAGCCCTAAAAACACGTGATTTTTGGCAAAAATCAAAAAAATCGCATTTGCGCAAAAAAACCCCTTGCGGCCCCCGAACGCCGGACGTAAACACCCCCTCACCGAAGCGGCGGCGACGCTGAAACGGCCCGGACAGGAAGCGGCAACGCGGAAAGTTCGGTGAAAATCAGAGGCATTGACGGGCAGGCGCGCCGGTTGTTTATGGCGCGGTTGGTTCGTTTTGGTCTGTGGTTTATGCTTTTTGACATTGATGATATCTGAAGAGATATGTGGGCGGTTTGGTTCATTTCGATGGATCAACG
>JAURFB010000039.1 GCA_030827165.1 Marivivens sp. | reverse complement strand
GACGATCCGTTTGTGATCGCCCGCCGCTGGCTGGACGAGGCCGAAGCCACCGAGCCCAACGATCCCAACGCGATCGCCTTGGCCACGGTCGACGCGGGGGGGCTGCCAAATGTGAGGATGGTGTTGCTCAAAGAGATCGAGAATGCGGCATTCGTATTTTACACGAATTATGAAAGCGCCAAGGGACAGGAGCTCGCCACGAGCGGCAAGGCCGCCTTCGTGATGCATTGGAAATCGTTGCGTCGCCAGATCCGCGTCCGAGGGCTCGTGACCCGCGAGGAGGGGCCGCAGGCGAATGACTATTTCCGCTCGCGTAGCCTCAAGAGCCGGCTGGGGGCCTGGGCCTCGGCCCAGTCGCAGCCTCTTTCCTCGCGTGCGGCGCTTGTCGCCGAGGTGGCCAAGATCACGGCGCAAAAGGGAATCGATCCCGAACGCCCGCCGTTTTGGGGTGGATTCCGGATCTTTCCACTTGAGATTGAATTCTGGGCCGACGGCTCATTCCGTTTGCACGATCGTTTTCGCTGGAAGCGCGAAAACCACCAGAAACCGTGGGAAATAACCCGCCTTAACCCTTGACATTCACGCTTCGTGAACGGCATCTTCTTGAAACGGAAAAGAATTCTCCGGTGTTATCGTTGCCCCCGTGGGAGAGGGCGGTTTCGGGAAGCGCTGTTGAGAATAGCTACGAATGTGTGAAAATATTGACATTGGTCGAATGCTCCGCGGGATCGTGAAGTGGTTTGACGCAGCCAAGGGCTTTGGGTTCGTCGTATCGCATAGCGGCGGCCCGGATATCCTGTTGCACAGCAACGTCTTGCGCAGTTTCGGCCATAGCTCGGTCGCCGAGGGGACCGAGATCGAGATGAACGTCATCGAGACGGCGCGCGGCATGCAGGCGACCGAAGTTCTTTCTCTGACGCCGCCGGTGTCGCGTCCGGCCCCGCCTTTGGCCGAACTCTTCGGCCTTGAGGCCGGAGACATCGCGCGCCTGCCTTTGCACGCCGCCCGAGTCAAATGGTTCGACAAGGCCAAAGGTTTTGGGTTTGCCAATATCTTCGGTCTGGCCGATGATATCTTCATCCATATCGAGGTCTTGCGCCGCTCTGGCCTTGCCGACCTCGGAACCGGAGAGGCGATCGGTGTGCGCGTCACCGATGGCAAACGCGGCAAGATGGCGGTCGAGGTGCATAATTGGGACAACGCGGTTGGTTTCGATGGGGTCTCATCATAGCCCTTTTGGCCTCGGCTCTGGCCTTTGGCGCTGCTTCTGCCGGACAAGACTGTGAAGAGACCCGCGTTACGATCGCCGGCGAATGGGGGCGGGCCCGTTTCACCGTGGCTTTGGCTGATGATCCCACCAAACGCGCGCGCGGTCTGATGTATGTCGAAAGTCTGCCGATGCTCGGCGGCATGCTCTTTGTCTATCCAGAGCCGCAGAGCGTGACATTCTGGATGAAGAATACCCTGATCCCGCTTGATATGCTGTTCGTCGGGCCGGACGGGACGATTCTGTCGATCCACGAGAACGCGATCCCGCACGACGAGACGACAATCAGCGGAGGCGACGGGGTCTTGGGGGTGCTCGAGATCAATGGCGGCATGGCTGGCCGCCTAGGAATTTCGGGCGGTGACCGGCTCGAACACCCCGCCTTTACAGCCGTCTGTGCCGGTTAGGCCTTTTCAATCCCGTCCGCCCCGTCTAATCACGCTCACGTCGGGGCGTAGCGCAGCCTGGTAGCGCGACGGTTTTGGGTACCGTAGGTCGTAGGTTCGAATCCTATCGCCCCGACCATCCAGCAGGGACGAATTGCCGGATTGACTTGGGTCCGCCGTGGGAGGATGGATCAGCCATCGCAATTCGGGAGGCTGACCATGAATTATCCAAAGACCTTGATCGCCGCGGCCGCAATGGCCGTCGCAGGGAGCGCGGCTTTCGCTGCCAGTCCGACAAGCCCCAGCGTTTTCGCGGGCTTTGTCTGAACAATCGGTAGCGGCCCGGGCCTGAGCGTCAAATATGTGACGTCCAACGAGATCGGCACACCGGTTCTGGCCGGTGGCGTGAGCTACTATTTCGATAACGGTTGGGGCGCCGACCTCGGTATTGGCTACAATACCTGCACGCTCTCGGCCACGGCCGGCTACGATTTCCTGCAAAACGGGTTTCAGTTTGGCGTTGGCGCTCTCGCCAGCCCGGCCTGCTTCTATATCGACTGAGCCGGAAACGACACACTTCACCCAAAGCGCCGCCGCGAGGGAATCACGGCGGCGCTTCTTTTTGGGGGGCGAAGGGATTTGAACCGATTTCTTAGCCCCGCTGTCTAAGTGGGCTAGGTGCCGCAAATTTCCCATCCCGCCGGAAATGGGGAGGGTGGCGCACCCATTCACAGGCTTATCCACAGAGCCATCCACCGCGACCCACCCGCGAATCCCCGTCAACGTAAATTTTCTGTTTCAATCCAAAAAATGCCGTTGACCGCCCCCGGCTATCGCGTCAGGTTGTGGGAGCCGACAAAAGGGACACAAGATTTAGTGTTCATGCGGTGGCAGGGACAAAGACCCCAGTAACCAAGGTTCCACTTTGAGGAGCCTCTGATGCCAGATGCCAAGGATTTCTGGCCATGGGCTTCGTCGACCTGTCGCTTTTTGGGGCATATCGAGGGCGCGACGCGCCGGACTATTCAAAAGGCCGCAACGTCGGCCATGCAGGGGCAAGGTGCGATGAAGATCGAACGAAATTTCACGAAATCCGGTAACGACGCTTATAGCGAGATCGCGTTCCGCTCGACCTCCTCGGAGATTCGCAATCCCGATGGCAAGATCGTCTTCAAGCTCGACAATTGCGAGATTCCGGCAAAGTGGAGCCAGGTCGCGAGCGACGTCATCGCCCAGAAATATTTCCGCAAGGCGGGCGTTCCCTCCGAGGTGAAGAAGGTCAAGGAAAAGGGCGTCCCCTCGTTCCTGTGGCGCAGCGTTCCGGCCGAAGGTGCGACCTTTGGCGGCGAGACCTCGGCCAAGCAGGTCTTTGACCGCCTCGCCGGCGCCTGGGCCTATTGGGGCTGGAAGGGTGGCTATTTCTCGACCGAGACCGATGCCCAGGCCTATTACGACGAGATGCGTTTCATGCTCGCCACCCAGCGCGCAGCGCCCAACAGCCCCCAGTGGTTCAACACCGGTTTGCACTGGGCATATGGCATCGACGGCCCGGCGCAGGGCCACCACTATGTCGATTACAACACCGGAGTTCTGACGAAATCGACCTCGTCCTACGAGCACCCGCAGCCCCACGCCTGCTTTATCCAGTCGGTCGCTGACGATCTGGTGAATGAGGGCGGCATCATGGATCTTTGGGTCCGCGAGGCGCGCCTGTTCAAATACGGCTCGGGCACCGGCACCAACTTCTCCTCGCTGCGCGGCGAGGGCGAAAAGCTTTCGGGCGGCGGCAAATCGTCGGGCCTGATGGGCTTCCTCAAGATCGGCGACCGCGCCGCCGGTGCGATCAAGTCGGGCGGCACCACGCGCCGCGCGGCCAAGATGGTCATCGTCGACGCCGACCATCCCGATATCGAGGATTTCATCAACTGGAAGGTCATCGAAGAGCAGAAGGTCGCTTCGATCGTTGCCGGTTCGAAGATGCACGAGCAAAAGCTCAACGGCCTATTCGCCGCGATCCGCGCATGGGATGGCGCCGAAGCCGATGCTTATGACCCCAAGGTCAATGAAAGCCTGAAAGATGCGATCCGCGACGCCAAGCGCGTGATGATCCCCGAGACCTATATAAAGCGCGTTCTCGACTACGCCAAGCAGGGCCACACCTCGATCGAATTCCCGACTTACGACACCGACTGGGACAGCGAAGCCTATGCCAGTGTTTCGGGCCAGAACTCGAACAACTCGATCCGCGTGACCGACGCCTTCCTCAAGGCTGTCGAGGACGACGGCGCATGGGATCTGATCAACCGCAAAGATGGTTCGGTCTCGAAAACCATCAAGGCGCGCGACCTTTGGGATCAGGTCGGCCATGCAGCCTGGGCCTGTGCCGATCCTGGCATCCAGTATCACGATACGGTCAATTCCTGGCACACATGCCCCGAAGACGGCGCGATCCGCGGGTCGAACCCCTGTTCGGAATACATGTTCCTCGACGACACGGCCTGCAACCTCGCCTCGATGAACCTGCTGACCTTCTACAAGGACGGCGAGTTTCAGGTCGAAGATTATATGCACGCCACCCGTCTTTGGACGTTGACGCTGGAAATCAGCGTGATGATGGCGCAGTTCCCGTCCAAGGAAATCGCCCAACTTTCCTATGATTTCCGCACCCTTGGCCTGGGCTACGCCAACATTGGCGGCCTTTTGATGAACATGGGCCTCGGCTACGACAGCGACGAGGGCCGCGCGATGGGAGGCGCCCTGACCGCGATCATGACCGGCGTCGCCTATGCGACATCGGCAGAAATCGCCGGCGAGCTTGGCGCCTTCGCCAAGTTCGAGAAGAACCGCGCCCATATGCTCCGCGTGATCAGAAACCACCGCAACGCCGCCTATGGCAAGACGAATGGCTATGAGACCCTCGCGGTCAAGCCGGTCGCTCTTGATCACAAGAACTGCCCCGACCAACGTCTGGTCAAGCTGGCGATGGAGTGCTGGGACGAAGCCCTCGCCTTGGGCGAAAAGCACGGCTACCGCAACGCCCAGACCAGCGTCATCGCGCCCACCGGCACGATCGGCCTTGTCATGGACTGCGACACCACCGGCATCGAGCCTGATTTCGCCCTCGTCAAATTCAAGAAGCTCGCTGGCGGCGGCTATTTCAAGATCATCAACCAGTCGGTTCCGGCCGCCCTTGAAAAGCTGGGCTACGGCTCGGCCCAGATCGAAGAGATCATCGCCTACGCCGTGGGCCACGGTTCGCTGGGCCAGGCCCCGGCGATCAATCACACCTCGCTGGTCGGACACGGCTTTGGCCAGAAAGAGATCGACAAGGTCGAAGGCGCGCTCAAGTCCGCGTTCGACATCAAGTTTGTATTCAACCAATGGACCCTGGGCGAGGATTTCTGCACCAAGACACTTGGCATTCCGGCCGAGAAGCTGAATGATCCGTCGTTCAACCTGCTTCAGCACCTTGGCTTCAGCCGCAAGGAAATCGAGGCGGCAAACGATCACGTCTGCGGCACGATGACCCTTGAAGGCGCGCCTTTCCTCAAGGAAGAACACCTCAATGTCTTCGACTGCGCCAATCCTTGCGGCAAGAAAGGCAAGCGCTTCCTGAGCGTCGGCAGCCATATCCACATGATGGCTGCGGCCCAGTCGTTCATCTCGGGCGCGATCTCAAAGACGATCAACATGCCCAACGATGCGACCATCGAGGATTGCCAGAAGGCCTACGAGCTGTCGTGGAGCCTGGGCATCAAGGCCAACGCGCTTTACCGTGACGGGTCCAAGCTGAGCCAGCCGCTCGCCGCCGCCCTTGTCGAAGACGACGAAGACGCCGCCGAAATCCTCGCCGCGGGCTCGCAGCAAGAGAAGGCCGTGGTTCTGGCCGAGAAGATCATCGAGAAGATCATCGTCAAGGAGATGATCCGCACACATCGCGAAAAGCTCCCCGAGCGGCGCAAGGGCTATACCCAGAAAGCCATCGTCGGCGGCCACAAGGTCTATCTTCGGACCGGCGAATATCAGGACGGCAAACTTGGCGAAATCTTCATCGACATGCACAAAGAGGGTGCCGGTTTCCGCGCGATGATGAACAACTTCGCCATCGCGGTCTCGGTCGGCCTGCAATACGGGGTGCCGCTGGAGGAATTCGTCGACGCCTTCACCTTCACCAAGTTCGAGCCTGCCGGCATGGTGCAAGGCAACGACTCGATCAAGCAGGCGACCTCGATCCTCGATTATATCTTCCGTGAACTGGCGGTGAGCTATCTCGACCGGACCGATCTGGCCCATGTCAAACCGCTTGGCGCCGCCTTCGACGATCTTGGCCGGGGCGAGGAAGAGGGCAAGACCAACGTCGCCGCGCCGAGCGAAACTGCCGCCTCCAAGTCACTGGAAGTGTTGCGCCAGATCTCGTCGACCGGCTATCTGCGCAAACGCCTTCCGCAAGAGCTTGTCGTGTTGAACGGCGGTATGGGCGCCACCGCGCTCGCCACCGGCACCGATCCGGTCGCCGCGCTTGAAACGCTGATACCGGCCGTGGCCTCGGCCCCGTTCTCGGTGGCCTCCTCGACCGCCGTCTCCAGTGGCACGGTCAGCCTCACCGCCCGCGACAAGGCCAAGATGCAGGGCTATGAGGGCGATCCGTGCGGCGAATGCGGCAACTACACGCTGGTGCGCAACGGCACCTGCATGAAGTGCAACACCTGCGGAGGGACGAGCGGGTGTAGTTAACAGGGTCCGGCGCGGGTGCGCTCGCGCCGCCGACGTTCAGGCCGCAGGCAGAAACCGGGCGGTACACCAAAATGAGCCTGAACGGCGAGACTTACGGGGGCTTCGGCCCCCGTTTTTTCTTGTGGGGAAGGGGTTTGCGAGGCGTTCATAACCTTTGGGGATGGCAAACTCCGGCGCGGCCAGCTCAAATCCCTCAAACCGAAACCCCGGACTGACGGTGCAGCCAACAAGCGTCCAGTCGCCCGTCGTCTCCGCCGCTTGCCAATGGCCTTCGGGCACGATCCCCTGCGGGCGCGCGCCCGAGGCAAGGTCCGGCCCGAGGGTGAACGTCGTCGCGGGGCCCTTATCCGACGCCGAGATATGCAGACGGATCGGCGCACCCGCGTAATAATGCCAGATCTCCGTGGCATCGACCCGGTGCCAGTGGCTCCGCTCACCACGGCGCAAAAGGAAATAGATACATGTGCCCGCAGGGCGATCCTCGCCTTCGGCGACCCATGTCTGGCGATACCAGCCACCCTCGGGATGGGGGGCGAGGGCAAGGAGGCGGATGATCTCGGCGGCGGTCATGGTCGCCTCTCTCTCCGAGGCCGATAAATATCCTCGGGGGGTGAATGCGCCAAGGGCGCAGAGGGGGGCAGACAGCCCCCCAAGCCCGTCCTAGCGCAGGATCGAGCGCCCGGCATAGATCGCCGAAGCGCCCAGCACTTCCTCGATGCGGATCAGCTGGTTATACTTTGCAAGCCGGTCAGATCGCGCCAGCGAACCGGTCTTGATCTGGCCGCAGTTCGTGGCCACGGCGAGGTCGGCAATGGTTGAATCCTCGGTCTCGCCCGAACGGTGCGACATCACGTTGCTATAACGCGCGCGGTGCGCCATCTCGACAGCCTGCAGGGTCTCGGTGAGCGAGCCGATCTGGTTGACCTTCACCAGCATCGAGTTGGCGCAGCCCGCCTGGATGCCTTGCGAAAGGCGCTCGGGGTTGGTGACGAAAAGATCGTCGCCCACAAGCTGCACGCGGCCGCCGAGCGTATCGGTCAAGAGCTTCCAGCCCTCCCAATCGTCCTCGGCCATGCCGTCTTCGATCGAGATGATCGGATAGTCGTTCACCAGCGCCTCGAGATAACCGACATTCTCGGCCGACGTCAGGGTTTTGCCTTCGCCGGAGAGGACATAGTTGCTGCCCGTGAAGTATTCGGTCGAGGCGCAATCAAGCGCGAGGTAGATATCCTCGCCGGGGCGGTAGCCGGCCTTTTCGATCGACTTCAGGATGAAATCGAGCGCATCGCGGGTCGACGACAGCGCCGGCGCAAAGCCGCCCTCGTCGCCCACGCCGGTGGCAAGGCCCGCGTCCGAGAGTTCTTTCTTCAGCGTATGGAACACTTCCGATCCCATGCGGACAGCATCGCGGATATCTTCGGCCGCGACCGGCATGATCATGAATTCCTGAATGTCGATCGGATTGTCGGCGTGCTCGCCGCCGTTGATGATGTTCATCATCGGGACCGGCAGAACCCGCGCCGAGGTGCCGCCGACATAGCGGTACAGCGGCTGGCCCGAGAAATCGGCCGCGGCCTTGGCGGCGGCCAGCGAGACGCCGAGGATCGCATTGGCGCCAAGGCGGGATTTGTTGGCGGTGCCGTCAAGCTCGATCATGATCTCGTCAAGCTCGACCTGCTCCATCGCATCAAGGCCCAGAAGCGCCTCGGCAATCTCGCCGTTCACCGCATCGACCGCCTGCAAGACGCCCTTGCCCATATAGCGGCCCTTGTCGCCATCGCGCTTTTCAACCGCTTCGTGCGCCCCGGTCGAGGCCCCCGACGGAACCGCCACGCGTCCCATCGACCCGTCTTCGAGGGTCACATCCACCTCGACGGTGGGGTTGCCCCGGCTATCCAGGATTTCGCGGGCGTGAATGTCGATGATCGTGCTCATGGGAACCTCAGAATGCTGTCGGCGGCGCTATAGCGCGGCTTGAGTGGATTGGGAAGCGCGGCGCAACCGCGCCTCGCGGGCAAATGTATAAAGTCCGGAGGCAACGATGATCCCGGCGCCGATCAGGGTGTAGCGGTCCAAGACCTCGCCAAAGACGATCAGGCTCAGCAGCAGACCAAAGACAATACGGCTATAGCGGAACGGAGCGACGAACGAAATATCGCCCAGACGGTTGGCCAGGATGATCGCATATAGGGCGGGAATGCCGATCCCGACGGCAGCCAACAGATAGCCCCAGTTCACAAGGCTCGGCCAGACGGAAGCCGTGCCGAAGATGAGGCTGACAAGGATGCCCGTGGGCACCATGACACCGAAACCGGCTGTCGAGAGCTGAAGCGTCGTGACGTGGGCGGGTATTCGTCGCGTCGCCAGATCGCGGGCGCTTTGGGCGAAGACGCCGGCGATGACCCAAAGCGTTGTCATCTCAAACGCCGTCCCGAAGGGGCGGACGACGATCAGCGCGCCCAGCAACCCGACAGCGATGGCCGTCCAGCGGCGCCAACCGACGGGGGCTCCGAAAAACAAGGCGGCTCCCATGGTCACCAGGAGGGGATTGGCCTGCATGATCGTTGTCACCAGCGCGAGCGGGACCAGCGACAGGGCGATGATGAAATTAAGCGACGTTGCCGCTTCGAGGATCGAGCGATAGAGGGCGGCGCCGCGAAACAGCGTTCGGGGCAGGGGATTCTCGCCCCGGCCCAGGGACCACAGGGCAAAAGCCGCGGCCCCGCCAAGCCCGATCATCGAGATGATCTGGCCCGGTGGCAATTGCCGCGCGGCCCCCTTGATGAAGGCATCCTCGACGGCGAAGCCAGCCATCGAAGCAACCATGAGCGCCGCGCCCTTGAGGTTGTTCAAGTCACTTGTCCTTCTTGTCAAGCGGTACGCCGTAAAGCTCGAGACGGTGGCCCATGAGCCGATAGCCGAGCTTGGCCGCGATCTTTTCCTGAAGCGCCTCGATTTCGGGATCGACGAATTCGACAACCTCGCCGGAGTTCATGTCGATCAGGTGGTCGTGGTGTTCGCGGTCTGCCGTTTCATAACGGGCGCGGCCATCGCCAAACTCGTGCTTGTCAAGGATGCCGGATTCTTCAAAGAGCTTGACCGTGCGATAGACAGTCGCCAGCGAGATGCGCGGATCGACGCGCGAAGCGCGGTTGTACAGCTCTTCCACGTCAGGATGATCGTCTGCGGCTTCGAGCACGGTTGCGATAGTGCGCCGCTGCTCGGTCATCCGGAGGCCGTTCGCCTCACAGCGCGCCAGTATCGACTTCGCCATCTGCCGTTATCCCCTCGGTCTTGGGTTCAGGGGCGATGTAGCGGCTTGGTGGCGCGGTGAAAACCCTTTTTCACAACCAACGCCGCCAGCGCATGACAATGTAGAGCCCCACGCCCAGGGCCCCGAGCGCCAGGCAAAGAACAAGAAATCCCAATGGCGATTGCGCGCCGGGGATGCCGCCAAGGTTGACACCGAAGAGACCGGTGAGAAAGCCGAGCGGCAGAAAGATCACGGCGATCACCGAAAGCGCAAAGCCGTTGCGCCCCATGCGGGAGGTTTGGGCCAGATCGAGGTGGTCGGAAATGGCCGTCAACCGCTCGCGCACCTCATGCAGTTCCTCGACCGAGCGCGTGGCGCGGTTGGCGTTCTCATGCAGGCGCGGGCGAAGGGCTGGCGGGATCACAGGTGTTTCAATGACGGCCAGAAGATTGAGCGCATCGGTCTGCGGGCCGATATGGCGGCGCAGCTTGATGACCTTGCGGCGCAACGGAGCGAGCTCTGGCTGGTTTTCGTCTTGCTCGTCATAGACCTCGGTTTCCATCTGCTCGGTGATCTCGTCGAGCTCGAGCGAGACGGTTTCGATCCGCTCGGTCAGCCCTTCGCTGAGGGTAGAAAGGAATTCGGCGGTTGTCGGCGGAGCGTGGCCTTCGCTGGCTTCCTGCCGCAAATCGTCCATTGCAAAGATGCGGCGGCGGCGCACGGTTACAAGAAGGTTGTGGGTCGCCCAGATTCGGATCGACACCATGTCCTCGACTTCGGCCCCGGCGTTCAGGTTGACACCCCTCAAGGTCAGGACCAGCCCCTCGCCTTGCGCGGTCACGCGCGGCCGTGTCTCCGTGGCTTTGAGGCTTCTGGCCGCCAGCGGAGGCAGATGCCGGTCCACCCAGTCCGAAAAGCCCGGATCGTCAAGGTTGAGGTGCAGCCACCGATAGCCTTTGGCGCCATCGGGCAAAGGTTCGAGAGCAGCGGCCGGCCGGGCGGCTCCATCGGGGCTGATGTCGAAGGCGCAGACGGGGGTGAGGCGCATCATCTCTCCTGTTCCGGCAATTCAGGGGCGTGGCCGAGCCGCATGGCGACCTTGCCGACAGTGAGGCCCTGCACGATGATCGAGAACACGACGACGATATAGGTCGCGGTAAGTATGAGCGGTTTCCATTCGCTGTCGGGCAGCGCAAGCGCGAGGGCGACCGAGATGCCGCCTTTGAGCCCGCCCCATGTCATGATCGGGATCACCCCTGGGCTGAAACTGCGGAACGGGCGCAAGAGCACGATCGGCACGGCAACAGCCGCCAGGCGGGCCATGAGCGCAAGGCCGACCGAGAGGGCGCCGGCGATCAGGAAATCCCATTCAAGGACGATCGAGAAGACCTCGACCCCGATCAGCAGGAACAGAACCGCATTGAGGATTTCGTCGATCAGCTTCCAGAAGGCATCGACATAGCGGCGGGTTTGCTCGGACATCCCGTATTTCGTGCCCACATCGCCAATGAGCAGCCCCGCGCAAACCGCCATGATGGGGGCGGATACATGCAGGGCAACCGCAAGCTCATAGCCGCCAAAGGCAAGGCCGAGCGTGATCAGGACCTCCAGCGCATAGTCGTCGATCCGCTTCATCACCTGAAAGACGAGCCAGCCAAGGACCACCCCCAGAACCGCGCCGCCCAGCGCCTCTTGCAAGAAAAGTCCGACTGTTCCGCCAAGCCCTTCGGCGTGATGCCCCTCGACGGGAAAGGCGATCCCGACAAAGACCAGATAGACCACATAACCGACGCCGTCGTTGAACAGGCTTTCGCCAGCGATCTTGGTCTCGAGGGTCTTTTGCAGCTCTGCCTCGCGCAAGACGCCCATTACAGCCACCGGGTCGGTGGGCGAGATCAGGGCGCCAAAGACAAGGGCGACGAGCAGGGGCATGCCGGTCATCCAGCTGAAGCCAACGCCGACAACCGCGGTCGACAGGCCAACGCCGAGGGTCGCCATCAGTAGGATCACGATGGCTTGTTCGCGCAGCGAGGCCAGGCTCACATGCAGCGCCCCGGCAAACAACAGAAGCCCCAGCATCCCTTCGAGAAGCGCCTTGGAAAAGGCGATCTCGCGCACCGCTCCGCCCAAAGAGTCGGCCAGGCCGAGGCTCGGCACGATGAAATCGAGAAACAGCGCCCCCACCGAGGCCGCAAGCGCCACCACCAGGACACCGATGCTCGGCGGCAGCCGTAGCCAGAAATAATTCACCGAGCCGAAGACCCCGGCCAGCACGATCAGAAGGGAAGTTGCCTGTAGGAGGTTCATGGGCGCCTCATGCCATTGTGATGAGCCTAGCGCGGTTTGGAGCGGGGGTCATGACATCTCAGAGCAAAAGCCGCCCTTCCATCGTCCGCCTCGCCGCGCCGCTGATGGTCATGCCGCCCGTTCCGGTCGACGCGCTGATCCGCGAGGGGCGGCCCATGTCGCTGCCGGTGGCCGGGTCTTCGGGGATATTGTCGAGCGGCGCGAACGTTCGCGCATCGAGCCGCGTTCCCGCCCGCGTATAGCAAAAGATCGCGAAATCGAGGCCACCGGGAAAAAGCATCGCCCCGCGTCGGAACGCATCGGTCACGGGCAAGGTGCACGAGAGGGTCTCGCGGTCGGAAAGCTCTGCGATGACGAACGGCAAGCCAAGGCTGGCCTGAACCGGCGCATGACGGTGCAAGCGGATATCACCAATGGCGAGGCTGAGGCACTCGGCCACAAGTTCGGCCGCGGGCTCGGTCAGGATTTCGAGCGGACGGGTTGTCGTGAACCGGGCAACATTGCCGCTCGCCGCCGCCTTGATCGGCCCGACACCCGACTCAAGCCCCATCGCCTCCGGCCTGCCAAGCGCGTGCAGGGCCACCGCCGCGCCAATCGTCGGATGCCCCGCGAAGGGCTCTTCCATCGTCGGGGTAAAGATGCGGACGCTGGCCCTATGGGCCGGATCGTCGGGCGGATAGACAAAGGTCGTCTCGGAGACGTCGAACTCGCGCGCGATCCTCTGAAGCTTGTCTTGCGGCAGCTTTGGCGCCTCGGGAAACACCGCGAGCTGATTGCCGCCAAAAGGCGCGCAAGTGAAAACGTCATAGACAAGATAACGCGGTATCGGACGGACCTGTCGATCGTTCGTCCGCCCGTGCCAAGGGGGCTTTTGCCCTATCGCAAAGCCTTTTGCTCCTCAGCCGATCTGCACCAGCGCGTGGCGTTTCTTGCCTGCGCTGAGCTTGACTGGCGCTGCCAGATCCGAGGCGGAAAGCATCAGCCCCGCATCGGTCAGCGGCTGGTCGTCGATCCGAGCGCCGTTGTCGGCAATCAGGCGCTTGGCCTCTTTGCCGCTGGCCGCAAGGCCAGAGCGCACCAGAACCTGCACGATCGAAATCCCGTCGCCAATCTCATCGGCCGAAAGGATCAAGGTCGGCAGGTCGTCCCCGATCCCGCCCTTCTCAAATACCTCCCGCGCGGTAGCCTCCGCCGCCTCGGACGCCGCGCGGCCATGGGCGAGGGTGGTCACCTCGTTGGCAAGGATGATCTTGGCGGCGTTGATCTCGGACCCGCCCAGCGCGCCGAGGCGGCCGCATTCGTCGACCGGCAGCTCGGTATAGAGCTTGAGGAACCGGCCCACATCGGCGTCGGTGGTATTGCGCCAGAACTGCCAGAACTCGTAGGAGCTGAGCATATCGGCGTTCAGCCAGATCGCCCCCGCTGCCGACTTGCCCATTTTCTTGCCGTCCGAAGTGGTCAGAAGCGGCGATGTCAGGCCATAGACCTCGTGATCGAGGATGCGGCGCGTCAGGTCGATGCCGCCCACGATATTGCCCCACTGGTCCGAGCCGCCCATCTGCAACAGACAGCCGTAGCGGCGGTTCAGTTCAAGAAAGTCGTAGGCCTGCAAGATCATGTAGTTGAACTCGAGGAACGAGAGCGATTGTTCGCGGTCGAGCCGCGATTTCACGCTTTCAAACGACAGCATCCGGTTGATCGAGAAATGCCGCCCGATATCGCGCAGGAAATCGAGGTAATTCAGCCCGTCAAGCCACTCGGCGTTGTTGAGCATCAAGGCGCCGCCGGGGCTTTCGTCATAGCGGATGTAGGCGGAGAAGACTTTCTTGATGCCCGCGATATTGTCGTCGATCTGCTCGGCCGACAGGAGCGGACGCTCATCGGCCCGGAACGATGGATCGCCCACCTTGGTCGTGCCGCCACCCATCAGCGTGATCGGTTTGTGGCCGGTCTTTTGCAGCCAGCGCAACATCATGATCTGAATGAGGCTGCCCACATGAAGCGATTTCGCCGTCGCGTCAAAGCCGATATACGCAGGCACGACACCCTTCGCCAAAGCCTCGTCAAGACCTTGATAATCCGTGCAATCGGCCAGAAAGCCACGGGTCATCATCACGGCCATGAAATCCGATTTGGGATGGTAGGTCATCGTCTTGTCCTTAAGGTTTAGGCGAGGCACTCTATAGGCGAGGCAGGGAACAAGGGGAAGCCAATGTTGAAGGCCGGCGCGAAACGGGCTGCGGGCGCTTATGTGGCGGCCGATGGCGTGGCCGTGGTCGCTGCGCGTCTTGTGAGCGACGGCGAGACGATCTTCGAGATTGGCGAGGTGGCGATCCAGCCGATTGCCGGGGTCGGACCAGAGGCGCTGGAGGCGGCGATTGCCGAAGCGCTGAGCCCGCTCGCCCCCGAAATCGCAGGCATCGGCGGGCCGGAAATGGCGGCTCCCTGGGCAGGAACCCTCGAGTTCAGCGGCCCGCTTCTGGCCGAGGTGCTCGGTTGCCCGGTTGCCGCCGATCTGCGCCTGGGCGGCTCAGGCGGCCCGATGAGCGCCTCGCTTGCCGATGCCCTGGCCCGTATGGCGCCGGAGGCGGGGCCGTTGCTCCTTCTCGAGATCGACAGCGCCAGCACCCGCGCCACCTATGCCGATCCCTCGCTCAAGGCTGCCAATGACGGTGCGCTCCTCGCCTTCGAGGCAGGCCCCGGCCTGCCGGATTTCGGGATGACGCCGAAGGGTGGAAGCGCCGACGACAAGGCCCTCGACCTCCTCCTCGCCGACCCGCATTTCCTGCGCCTTGCCCCGAAGGTCCTCGGACCAAAGGCCTTTTCGGCCTATCTCGATCACCTTCGCAGCCTCCCGCACGAGGACGCCGAAGCCACCTCGCTCGCTGCCATCGCCCTGTCGCTGGTCACCGGCCTCGATCTTCTGCCCAAGGCCCCGCGCCGCGCCCTGGTCCTTGGCCCCGCCCGCCACGAGCCGCGCCTGCTGGCCGCCTTGCGCGAAGGGCTCGGCTGCGACGTCGAGACGGCCGAAGACGCAGGGTTTCCCGGCGCAGCTCTCCACGCCCTTGCCGCCGCCCATCTCGCCATTCGCGCCGCAAGCGGCCTGCCCACCTCCTTTCCGGGCACGACCGGCGTGCGCACGGCCGTTGGCGGGGCAAGCCTGTCCCGCCCCGGCACTCTCGCCTGAGCTTCTTTTGGCCTCAAATACTCCGGGGGAGGCCCGAAGGGCCGGGGGCAGAGCCCCCTCAGGCCGGCAGGTGAATCCGGAACCTCTCACGGATCGCGGCGTCGGTTTCCGGATCGAACCGCGCGGGCGCCCGTTCGGCCAGAATCCGGTCCTTCATCGCCGTTGCCCGCTCGATGAGATCAGGCTTGCCTTTCTCGGCCCACTCCTTGGGTGAGGTGCGATCGCCCATCGTGGGATAGACGTGATCTTGTTCCATCCGGCTCAGGGTCGCTTCGGTGCCAAGATAGTGGCCCGTTCCGCCAAGGCAGACCTCTTTCATCTGCTCCAGCGCCAAGGTTTCGTCGTCCACCTCGATCCCGCGCACGCAGCGCAGCGCCTGACCGATGATGTCATTTCCAAGGATCAGGCTTTCGTGGCAAAAGCCCAAGAGCGAGGCGTGCATCCCCGCCGCCTCATAGGCCATGTTGAGGCCCGACAGACCGGCCAATACGTTCGAGCACATCTGTTCCCAGCCCGCCTGCATATCGGGCAGCTTGGAATCCGAGGCCCCTGCCGCCGCGCCGCCGGGAAGCCCGTAGAACTGGTGCATCTGCGCGCTACCGGCCGTCAGCAGCGCCTGTTCGCCCGACCCCATGGTCATCGCCCCTGTGCGAAGATCAAGGCCGAAGGGCCAGGTGCCGAAGATGGCCGGATGGCCCGGCTTGATGGCATTCACGTAGACGACACCGGCCAGACACTCGGCCACGGCTTGCGTGATCGCTCCGGCGATGGTCGAGGGCGCGGTCGCGCCCGCCATGCCCGCCGACAAGAGCAGCACCGGCATACCGCTCGCGATCACGTTTTCCATCACGCGGCAGGATTCGGTGGCGAATTTCATTGGCGGCACGACGAAACAGTTGGAGTTCGACACGAAGGGCCGCGCCCGCCAGGCCTCTTCGCCGCCAGCAATCATGTGCAGCATCTCGAAGGCATCGGCAGTGTAATCGGGGTCGGTGAAGGACACGCCTACATGCTTCATCGTGCCTGCGCAGCAGGCATAGATCGAATTGAGGTCCATCTCGCGGTTGTCAAGGATGTCGCGACAGACCATCGAGCGCTGGAAGAAGTGGATATTGTCGAGCCGGTCGGTGATCCGCGCCGCATCGTGCAAATCCTGCACCGTCGACTCGCGGTAATTGCGGCCCGAGGGATCGACCATATTCACGGCCGCGCCTGCGGTGCCATAATGGACCCGCGTGCCCGACAGCAAGAGGTCGTGCTTGGGATCGCGGCCGAACAGGGTGATGTCGCGGGCGGCAATGGCCAGCATATCCTCGACCAGCGCGCGCGGGAAACGGATGCGGCCATCGCTGCCGAGAATCGCGCCAGCGCCGGTCAAAATCTCGACACCCGAGGGCGGCGCGTCGGCAAGGCCGATCTCTTCAAGCGCCCTGAGCGCGGTTTCGTGAATGCGGAGCACCTGCGCGTCGGTCAGCGGCCGGAACGTGCCGCCCGACATTCCCGCGCGGATCGGGCGCTTGGAATCGGAAAGGGGAGCGGCACGGGCGGCGGTGCGGGCTGCGCGGCCGCCGGAACGGGCAGGGCGGGACGCGCGGGCGGCGTCCGGAGAAATTTGGTCGGTCATGATGATCCTGTAGATGAATAGGGGAACGTGCGGTCAGGTCTGACCGTCAGGGGCGCCCACGGGCCGCCCTGCCGCGCCGCGCCCCGATGGTGCGCAGAACCAGCGTTATCTTGCTCGCAGGTGACATGCGCGAGCGCCTCCCCTTCATGCGATGATCGCGAAGGCACTCGTCGTCTGAAAGGGGCCCCGAGTCTTTCCTGTTTGCGACCGCGTGTCGCTTTTGAGCAGGGTCATCACGGCACCGCATCACATCGGCATCACGCCGCCTTGCGGGCCGCAAAGGCAAGGACGCGGCCAAGGGCGATCCGGAATTCGTCGTCCGCCACGGTCATCGCCACGCGGATATGACCTGCGGCGGCGGTGCCAAAGCTCTCGCCGGGCATGACGGCGATTCTTTCCTCGTCGAGAAGGGCGTTGGCAAAGTCATTACCGCTCAGCCCCGTGGCACGGACATCAAGCATGACATACATGGCGCCTTGCGGCGGCGTGGCTTTCACCACGTTCTGGCCGGCGAGCAATTCAAGCGCGATGAGGTGGCGGCGGTGGAAAGGGGCGGCAACCTCGGCCTCCGGCGCCTTCCCAAGACCAAGGGCATAGGTCGCAGCCTCCTGCACGAAACCCGCAACGCCATAGTTGGTATGGGTCGCCAGGGTAGTCAGATGCGCGATGGCTTCCTTCGGACCGACGATCCAGCCGATGCGGCTGCCCGTCATGGCATGGCTCTTCGACATCGAGCCGACAAGGAGGGTCCGTTCCCGCATTCCGGGCAGGGCGCGGGGGCTGATGTGCTCGCCTTCCCAGACCTGCACGTCATAGACCTCGTCGGTGATCAGCCACAGATCGCGCGCCTTGCAGACCTCGGCGATCGCCTCGAGCGTGCCGCGGGAATAGACCGCGCCCGTGGGGTTGTTGGGCGAGTTGATCAGAAGGCTCTTGGCGCCGGTGGCCTGCGCGGCCGCGTCGATCGCGTCGGCGCGGGGTTGAAAGCCATCTTCAGAACGCGCTGCGATGGCGACCGGCACGCCACCCACGGCGCGGATCGTGCCGGGGTAGGTGGTGTAATAGGGGTCGATGTAGAGGGCGGTGTCACCCTCATCCAGCGCGGCATGATGGGCAGCGAAAAGACCGGCCTGACCGCCCGCGGTGATCAGCACGTTTTCGACGCTGGTCGGGATGCCGGTGCGCTCCTGGACCCGCTTGGCGACGGCGGCACGCATCTCCTGGGTGCCCGGCACCAGCGCATAGCCGGTGTGGCCCGCACGGGCGGCGCGGTCCATCGCGTCAAGGATGTTCGGGGCGGTGCGGATGTCGTGTTCACCGATCGTCAGTTCGATGACCTTTTCGCCCGCGGCGATCATGCGCCGGGCGCGGAGGAAAACCTCCCAGCCGTCCGATCCGCCACCCGTGATATTGGTGAGTCTGTGTGCAAGTTTCATGGGGCGAGGCAGACACCGCCATTACGGCGCTGTCAACACCCGCTGCTCACACCTCGCGCAGGGCGCGGGGGCCGGTGCCGCCTTTCGCCGCCTCGTCGAGCGGATTGTGCAGGGCGCAGGTTTCGAGGCTCAGGCAACCGCAGCCGATGCAGCCGTCGAGCCTGTCGCGCATGGACTGCAAAAGCGTGATTCGGGCGTCGATCTTGGAGCGGAAGTCTTCCGAGATGCGGGTCCAATCGGCCTTTGACGGGGCGCGGTGCGCGGGAAGGCCGGTCATGTAGCCGGCGATTTCCGAAAGACCAAAGCCCATCGACTGGGCGATCATCACGAAGGAGAGGCGTCGGATGTCGGCACGGCCATAGCGGCGGTGGCCGCCGGCGTTGCGAACGGGGTGCAAGATGCCGTGCGTCTCGTAAAAGCGGATCGCCGAGACGGCAAGTCCGGTGCGGTCTGCCAGATCGCCGATGGTGAGCCCGCCGGAGGGGGATGGGGTCATGATTTTCCTCTTGATCTAAAGTGGACTTGAGAAATTAGAACCTGAGTCGCCTCGAAAGAAAAGGAGAAGGCGATGAAAGTGACTGTGGAAAACCCAAGGGACCGGCGGTTGATCGAACGGGACGGCCTTGGCTGGAGCACCGATGCGGGGCTCTGGATGGACAGCGAACCGGGCCAGCCGCGCGTGCGCCGGATTTTTGGACGGCGATTGAAAGGATAGGGCGATGTCGAGATTGGAACATCTGAACGTGACGGTGCGCGATCCCGAGGCGACGGCCGCGATGCTGGTCGATCTCTTTGGCTGGCCGGTGCGCTGGCGGGGGTCAGCGATCCACGGGGGCCGCAGTATCCATGTGGGCGGGCCGGACACCTATCTGGCGGTCTATGCCGGACCGGGAGACCAGACCGCGGCGGGCAACAGCTATGTTCAGCGTGGCGGGCTCAATCACGTCGGGATCGTGGTCGACGATCTGGATGCGGTGGAGGAGCGGGTGAAGGCGCGCGGATACGAGCCGGTGAACCATGCCGACTATGACCCCGGCCGCCGATTCTATTTCCGCGAGGAAAACGGGATCGAGATCGAAGTGGTGAGCTATGGCTGATCGGGCGGGGGGCTCTGCCCCCGGCCCTTCGGGCCTCCCCCGGAGTATTTGGGGCCAAAAGAAAGGCTGGACGCTGCGTTCGGGGCCGTGCTAGGCAGACGCCATGAAGAGCCAGTGCATCATTATCTGCTGCATTATTTCCTGCTGACATTCGTCGCGGGCCGCTCTTTCACGTTTCCCTTCTAACGGTAAGTTGCTAAGCCCGCGGGCGAAAACCGCCTTGAGAGGACCCATGACGACGATCCGTCTGCGCAACTCGAAAACCCGCAAGGTCGAGGAGTTTCATCCCATCGATCCTGAAAACGTGCGGATGTATGTCTGCGGGCCAACGGTTTACGATCGCGCGCACCTTGGCAATGCGCGGCCGGTTCTGGTGTTTGATGTGCTCTACCGGCTCTTGCGCCATGTCTATGGCGCGGAACACGTGACCTATGTGCGCAATTTCACCGACGTCGACGACAAGATCAACGCCGAGGCGCAGCGACGCAAGGCGGCAGGCGATCCGCGAAGCCTCGAGGCGTTGATCGCCGAGCGGACCGAAGAGACCATCGCGTGGTATCACGCGGACATGGACGCGCTCGGGGCGCTGCGCCCTGGTCAGGAGCCGCGGGCCACGGCCTTTATCGGCCAGATGATCGCGATGATCGAGGGCCTGATCGCCAAGGGCCATGCCTATGAGAAGGAGGGGCATGTCCTTTTCCGGGTGCGGAGCTATCAGGATTATGGCGCGCTTTCGGGGCGGTCGGTCGACGACATGATCGCCGGCGCGCGGGTCGAGGTGGCGCCGTTCAAGGAAGACCCGATGGACTTCGTCTTGTGGAAACCGTCTTCGGATGACCTTCCCGGTTGGGACAGCCCTTGGGGCCTTGGGCGGCCGGGCTGGCATATCGAATGCTCGGCGATGAGCCATGAGCTCTTGGGCGCGAGTTTCGATATCCACGGCGGCGGGATCGACCTGCAATTCCCGCACCATGAAAACGAGATCGCCCAATCGGCCTGCGCCCATCCCGAGGCGGGTTTCGCCAATTATTGGGTGCATAACGAGATGCTGCAGGTCGAGGGCAAGAAGATGTCCAAGTCCTTGGGCAATTTCTTTACCGTGCGGGATTTGCTGGATCAGGGTGTGCCGGGCGAGGTGATCCGGTTTGTGATGTTGTCCACGCACTACCGCAAGCCAATGGATTGGACCGAGAAAAAGCGCAACGAAGCTCAGGATGAGTTGGAAAAATGGGCTCTCCTGACAACGGACGTAGTTGCCGCAGTCTCACCGCCGGATGAAGTTGTTGCCGCCTTGGCTGACGACCTGAAGACTTCCGAGGCGATAACGCAGCTGCGGAAGCTGGCAAAACAAGGCCGAATGGCCGAATTGTTGTCGGGTATCAAGCTGTTGGGGTTGTCTCTGCCTGAAGTGGATGAGGGAACACGCGATGCATTCGACTGGCTAGTTGAAGGGGAAATGCATCGGCCGCTGATCGAAGATGCAGTTCGCCGTCTCGTTGAAGCCAGAAATCGGAAGAATTATGCCGAAGCTGATCGCATTCGAGGGGCCTTCACTTTGGCGGGCGTTACGTTGTCTTTCGACAAAGATGGTAGCGTGACTTTCAAGCGGGAGCAGAATTTCGACCCTGCCAAGCTGGAGGCGCTGAAATGAGCCGCGACCGACTGTATCTCTTCGACACGACCCTGCGTGACGGGCAACAGACCCAAGGGGTTCAGTTCTCGACCGCGGAAAAGCAGCGGATCGCCGCGGCGCTGGATGCTTTGGGGGTCGATTACATCGAGGGCGGCTGGCCGGGGGCGAACCCGACCGACAGCGATTTCTTCGCCGCCGCGCCCAAGACCGGCGCGGTGATGACAGCCTTCGGCATGACCAAGCGGTCGGGCCGGTCGGCGGGGAATGACGATGTCTTGGCGGCCGTTCTCAATGCGGGAACGCCGGCGGTGTGCCTTGTGGGCAAAACGCATGATTTCCATGTGACGACGGCGCTTGGCATTCCGCTCGAGGAAAACATCGACAACATCCGCGCCTCCTTTGCCCATGTGGTGGCGAAGGGGCGCGAGGCGCTCTTTGATGCCGAACATTTCTTTGATGGCTACAAGGCCAATCCCGGCTATGCGCTCGAGGCGGTGCACGCGGCCTTCGCCGCCGGTGCGCGCTGGATCGTGCTGTGCGACACCAACGGCGGGGCGTTGCCGGGCGAGATCAGGAAGATTGTCTCGGAGGTGATCGCCAGCGGCATTCCCGGCGCGCGGCTTGGCATCCATTGCCACGACGACACGGGCCATGCGGTGGCCAACAGCCTTGCGGCGGTTGAAGCGGGCGCACGCCAGATCCAGGGTACGCTCAACGGCCTCGGCGAACGCTGCGGCAATGCCAACCTCACCTCGATCATCCCGACGCTTCTGCTCAAGGAACCGTATCGGAGCGTGGTCGAGACAGGGATCACGGATGAGGCGCTGAAAGACCTCAAGCGCGTGAGCCGGATGCTCGACGACGTGCTCAACCGCGTGCCGGTCAAGCAGGCGCCCTATGTCGGCGCCTCGGCCTTCGCCCACAAGGCGGGCCTTCATGCAAGCGCCATCGCCAAGGATCCGACAACCTACGAGCACATCGATCCCGCGCTTGTCGGCAATAGCCGCGTCGTGCCGATGTCCAATCAGGCGGGGCAATCCAACCTGCGGCAACGCCTCGCGCAAGCGGGGATCGAGGTCGAAGCGAACGATCCGGCGATGCCCCGCATCCTCGACCGGATCAAGGAGATGGAGGCGCGCGGCTATTCCTATGACACCGCGCAGGCCAGTTTCGAGCTTTTGGCGCGGCAAGAGCTGGGTATCATGCCCCATTTCTTCGAGGTCGAGCGCTATCGCGTCATGTCGGAGCGGCGGCGCAACACCAAGGGCGAGGTTGTCTCGGTCTCCGAGGCGGTTGTCTCGGTCTGGATCGGCGGCACCAAGATCACCTCGTTCTTTGAAAACGATCATGGCGACCTTGAGCAGGATGCCGGCCCCGTTCACGCCCTGAGCCGCGCTTTGGCGACCGATCTGGGCCGCTACCAGGATTTTATCGCGGATCTGAAGCTGGTCGATTTCAAGGTGCGGATCACCAATGGCGGCACCGAAGCCGTGACGCGGGTCATCATCGACAGCGAGGACGGGCAGGGGCGGCGTTGGGCGACCGTGGGGGTCAGCGCCAATATCGTCGATGCCTCGTTCGATGCGCTGATCGACGCGATCAACTGGAAGCTCGTGCGCGACGGCGCGCCGCACTGATGCACCTTGGGCCTTTGGCAGAGCTGGTCGAGCG
>JAURFB010000093.1 GCA_030827165.1 Marivivens sp. | reverse complement strand
TGCGGCTTGGCCTGCGCTCGGGCTACAAGACGACCGACAATGAAGCGGCGCTCTATGACACGACGAGCTTTGGCTTCTCGCCGTCCCTGAGCTTCCCGGTCAGCGAGAACGGGCGCTTGGGCATAAGCTATTCGATCGACTATTCGTTGTTGTCGAATGTGACTACGACAACCCCCGCGATCGTCAACGATGCGGCCGCGGGCGGGCGCTGGACCAATTCGGTGGGCTACACCTACACGTGGGACAACCGCCGCACCGGCCTTGATCCCAACGCCGGTGTGCTTCTGCGTTTTGGTCAGGAATATGCCTTTGACGAGGCGACCTTCCTCAAGAACACAGCCACGCTGGCAGCCGAAACCAAGATCATGAACGAGGAAGTGACGCTGCGCGCCACGCTTGAGGGCGGCTACCTCTACTTCCTTGAAGGGTCGAGCCGGATCACCGACCGGTATTTCTTGAACAGCAGCATCATGCGCGGTTTTGAGCCGGGTGGTTTTGGCCCGCGCTACAATGACGGCACCGAGAACGACGCACTCGGCGGCAATACCTACGCGGTGGTGCGGCTCGAGTCGGAGTTCCCGATCGGCCTTCCGACCGAGTTTGGCATGCATGGCGGCGCCTTCCTCGACTATGGCTCGCTTTGGGATACCGGGCTCTCGTATTTGACGGATGTTCTTTACAACGACTTCACCCCGCGCGCGGTGGTCGGGCTGTCGCTGTTCTGGCAAACGCCAATTGGCCCGCTGCGCTTCAACTTCATGCAGCCGCTCATCTCGGAAACCTATGACCGGCCCAAATCCTTCGACCTGACCATAGCCACGTCGTTCTGATGCGGAAACTTGCGGTTGCGATCGGCGTTGGATGGCTTGCCCTCTTCGGGGGGCAAGCGGCCGCGCAAGACAGCGCCTCTGCGACGGTATCGGAATTTCGCAGCCTGATCCTGACGATCAACCTCGATCAACTGTTTGTTCAGACCCTCTACGGCCAGCGCATCCGCGACGAGATAGATCTTCAGGCAAAGGCGCTTGAGGCCGAAAACCGGGCTTTCGCTGATGAGCTTCAGGCCGAAGAGCGCAGCCTCACCGAGCGTCGCCCGACGATGGATCCGGCCGACTTCCGTATCGAGGCAGATGCGTTCGACGCCAGGGTTCAGGCGATCCGCCAGAGTCAGGACGAGAAAGAGCAAGCTCTCCAGAGTTCCCTGACGCGCGGAAGAGAAGAGTTTCTCTCGGTGGTTCAGGGGGTTCTGGCCGAGATCATGATTTCGCGCGGCGCCGTTGTCATCATCGACCGCCGCAACATCGTGATGCAGGCCGATCTTATTGATATTACCGCGGCTGCAATTGCCGCCATCGATGCAAAGTTGGGCGATGGCACGGCCCCCGAACCTGCATCGAACTAGGTTGCTGTGCTTGCCGCGCAGGGGCCGAGTTGCTAGTGGTCAGGGGAAGGCCCCGTCTGGGCTGTTTTAAGAGGGAGAGCGCCCATGTCCGAGCCCGTCACATCCGCTGATATCCATCTCATTCAGCGGATATTGCCACACCGCTATCCATTTTTGCTGGTTGACCGCGTGGTTGAGATCAATGGCACCTTGTCGGCCGTCGGCCTCAAGAATGTGACGATGAACGAGCCGCATTTTCAGGGCCATTTCCCAGGCAATCCGATCATGCCCGGTGTGACCATTGTCGAGGCCATGGCGCAGACGGCGGGGGTGATGGTGGGCGCGAGCCTTGGGCTCGTCGACGGCAATTTCCTGATCTATTTCATGGCGATCGATAACTGCAAATTCCGCCGCAAGGTTGTCCCCAGCGATCAACTTCGGATGGAGCTTCAGACAACGCGGGGCAAGCCGGGCGGCAAGGTCTGGCGGTTCAAGGGCGTGGCGACCGTCGATGGCGAACTGGCCGCCGAGGCCGAGTTCACTGCGATGATGGACCTCAAGGGCTGATGACAACCACAATTCACCCCTCCGCGGTGATCGAGGATGGCGCTGTCATCGGCACCGGATCCGTTGTCGGGCCGTTTTGTGTCGTTGGCGCCGAGGTCGTGCTGGGCGAGAACGTCAACCTCAAGAGCCATGTGATCGTCACTGGCGATACACAGATCGGGCCAGGCTCGACCGTTTTTCCGTTTGCCGTGATCGGCGAAGTGCCGCAGGACCTCAAGTTTTCGGGCGAAAAGACCCGGCTTCGCATCGGGGCGCGCAACCGTATCCGCGAGCACGTCACCATCAACACCGGCACGGCCGGTGGCGGCGGCGAGACACGGATCGGCGACGATTGCCTTTTGATGGCTGGCTGCCATGTGGCGCATGATGCCCGGATCGGCAATCGGGTGATCATCGTCAATAGCTCCGCCATCGCCGGTCACTGTGTCATTGAAGACGACGTCATCATCGGCGGGCTTTGCGGCATTCACCAATGGGTGCGGATCGGGCGCGGCGCGATCATCGGCGCACTGACGATGGTCGCCAATGATGTGATCCCTCATGGCCTCGTGCAGGGGCCGCGCGGCGTTCTTGACGGGCTTAACCTCGTGGGTCTCAAGCGCCGCGGCGTGGATCGCAGCGACATCACCGCGCTGCGGGCTGCCTTCCAGATGCTGCGCGACGGCGAGGGAACCTTCCACGACCGCGCCCAACGGCTGAAAGCGGAGGTAGACAGCGCCTATGTTCAGGAAATGGTCGATTTCATCCTCGGGGAGTCGGACCGCAGCTTCCTGACGCCGGGCTGAGCCGATGCTGGCGCTCTTCGCAGGCACGGGCGCCTTGCCAGGGCTACTGGTTGCGGCGCTTGCGCAAGAGGGGGATCGCCCTGTCGTCTGCTACATGGACGGTTTCGCGCCCGATCTGCCAGCAGATCTCGAACGCATCGCCTTTCGGATCGAGCATCTCGGAACGCTTTTGAAAGAGCTGCGAGCGCGCGGCTTAGAACGGGTCTGCCTGGCCGGCAAGGTGTTGCGGCCCGAAATTGATCCCTCCCGGATTGACGCGGCCACGGCGCCCCTTGTCGCAGGTCTCGGCGCGGCGATGAAACTTGGCGACGATGGCACCTTGCGGGCGCTCATGGCGATCTTCGAGAGTTTCGGTTTCAGGATCGTGGCCGCCCACGAGATCGCGCCAGATCTTCTGCCTTCCGCGGGGCATCTTGCCGGACCGGCGCCGACACCCTCCCAACAAGATGACGCCAAGAGCGGCAAAGCCCACCTCGACGATCTGGCTCCGGCGGATATCGGGCAGGCCTGTGTGGTGCGTGAAGGGCGGGTGCTGGCGATGGAGGCAAGCCTCGGAACAGATTTCATGCTCGGATCCCTCTCAAGTCCTGCGAAAGCCGCGGGGGCGGTGTTCTGCAAGGCGCCCAAGGTCGGCCAGGACCGGCGCGCCGACCTTCCGGCGATCGGGCCAGAGACCATCGTCGGAGCCCACGCCGCGGGTATAAAGGGCGTCTGGATCGAGGCGGGTGGCGTCATGTGCCTTGAGATCGAACGCCTGAAAGCGGAAGCTGACAGATATGGCATCTCGGTCTGGGTAGGGGGCGTCTGATGCGGGTGTTTGTCATAGCGGGCGAGGTTTCGGGCGACAAGCTGGGCGGCGCGCTTATGGCGGGGCTTCGCGCGCTTGGGCCCGAACTGGCCTTCGATGGCGTCGGCGGCCCGTTGATGCGGGCGCAGGGCCTGCGCAGCCGCTTTGCCATGGACGAGCTGTCGCTCATGGGGATCGTCGAGATCTTGCCAAAATATTTTCACCTCAAGCGGCGCATCCGTGAGTTGACCGAAGCCATTCTGGCCGAGCCGCCTGACGTTCTGATCACCATAGACAGCCCCGACTTCTGCCTGCGGGTTGCCGCCGCGGTAAAGGCGCGGAACCCAGAAATCCGAACTGTTCATTACGTCGCCCCAACCGTTTGGGCTTGGCGTCCGGAGCGGGCCGAGAAGATGGCCAGGTTCATCGACCATGTGCTTGCGCTGTTTCCCTTCGAGCCGCCCTATATGGAAAAGGCGGGGATGGAGTGTGATTTTGTCGGCCATCCGGTCGTTGCCGAGAAAATCGGCACCGAGGAAGAGGCACTGTCGCTTCGCACTGTTCTTGGGATGAAGGCCGGGCCGCTGGTTCTGGCCTTGCCGGGATCGCGCCGCAGCGAGGTATCACGGCTCACCGGAACATTCGGGGCCGCGCTGTCCAAGCTTCATGAAAAGCACCCGGATATGCGGGTGATCGTGCCATGTGCCGCGCCTGTCGCGGGGCTGGTGCGCAAGCTCACCGCGCATTGGCCGGTGAGGCCGGTCCTCGTCGATCCCACCCGCGAGAGCGGCTTTTCCGGCGCCAAGCTGGCGGCGTTCCGCGCGGCTGACGTGGCGCTTGCGGCCTCTGGCACGGTCTCGCTCGAGCTGGCCGCCTCTGGCACGCCGATGGTGATTGCCTATGACATGAACTGGATCAGCCGCCGGATCATCGAGAAGAAGCTGCTGATCGACACTGTGACGCTGGTGAACCTTGTCAGCGAAACCCGCACGATCCCCGAATTCATCGGCAAGGCCTGTCGGCCCGACGCGATTGCCGAGGCCATGGAAGAGGTCTTGCAAAACCCAACCGCCCAGAAGGAAGCTATGCGCCTGACGCTCGAGCGGCTGGGGCAGGGCGGCGAGCCGCCGGGCCTGCGGGCAGCCAAGGCAGTTTTGGCGCGGCTTTAGCGGCCTTTCCAGATCCAGCCGCCGCCAAGGATGCGGCTGCCTTCGGTCTGGTAAAAGACACAGGCCTGACCGGGGCTGACACCCTCTTCGGGTGTCAGGAGTTCAATCTCGGCCTCGGTCTCGGAAATCGGCCGCAAGATCGCCGGCGCCGGAGGGCGGGTCGACCGAACTTTGACCGAAATCTCGCGTTCGGCCTGATCCGTGATCTTGCCGTCCCCGAGCCAGTTGATCTCGCGCACCGGAACCGTGCGCGTCGCCAAGAGGTCTTTGGGGCCGACAACGACCTGACGCTTGTCGACATCGAGCCGCACCACATAAAGCGGATCGGCAAGCCCACCGATGCCAAGCCCGCGCCGCTGGCCAATGGTGTAGTGGATCACCCCGCGATGTTCGCCGAGCACATGGCCTTCGGTATCGACGATCTCGCCCGGCTCGGCCGCGCCGGGGCGCAGCTTTTCGATCACCGAGGCATAGTTGCCGTTGGGGACAAAGCATATGTCCTGACTGTCGGGCTTGTCGGCCACGGCCAGCCCGTATTTCGCGGCGAGCTTGCGGGTTGCGTCCTTGGAGGGCAGATGACCGAGAGGAAAGCGCAGGAACTCGAGCTGTTCGGGCGTGGTCGAGAAGAGGAAATAGCTTTGATCGCGGTTGGCATCGGCCGCACAGTGCAGTTCCGGCCCCGCGCCCATCTTGCGCTGGATGTAATGACCCGTCGCCATGCAGTCGGCCTCGAGATCACGCGCCGTGGCCAGAAGATCCTTGAACTTCACCCGCTCGTTGCAGCGGATGCAGGGAACCGGCGTCGCTCCAGCAAGATAGCTGTCGGCAAACTCGTCGATCACCGCGTCCTTGAAGATGTTTTCATAGTCCAGGACATAGTGGGGAAAACCCATCTCTTCGGCCACGCGGCGAGCATCGTGGATATCCTGCCCCGCGCAGCAGGCGCCCTTCTTGGCCAGCGCCGCCCCGTGATCGTAGAGCTGAAGGGTTACGCCCACCACATCATAGCCTTCTTCGGCAAGCTGGGCCGCGACGACCGAGCTATCCACGCCGCCCGACATGGCGACGACGACGCGCGTCTCGCTGGGCGGCTTGGCAAAGCCAAGCGTGTTGATCGGATGCGCAGGGGCCATGGGTTTCCGGAAGGTTACTGAGGTCTGCCGGAATATAGGAAAATATGAGGCACTCTCAAGGGCTGGTTTCACCGGTCCTTAAATTCCGCCCCCCAACGATCGCTTCGTGGGAGCCACTTTTGGGGTGAGCAATGTATATCAAGAAGACCAAGGGGCCGCGTTCCGTGCGGCTGCCTGACGGAACACTCATGAGCCTGGCGGATCTGCCGCCGGTCGACACGCGCCGATGGGTCGCGTCGCGCAAGGCGGCGGTCGTGCGGGCCGTGGCGCATGGATTGATCGACACGCAAGAGGCGCTCAAGGCCTATCATTTGTCGGAAGAGGAATTCCTGTCGTGGGTTCGCGCCATTGCCGACCATGGGGAGGACGCACTCAAGACCACATCCACCCAGAAATACAGACAACCTTAAATTGTCTTTGAGATGATTTACGCTACGTTAACGGGTGATTAACCAATGTAGCCCTAACCTGAACGCAACGTTACTGTGCGAAGGCCCTAAAATGCGCATCTTGTTGGTGGAGGATGACCCGACAACGTCGAGAAGCATCGAGATGATGCTCACTCATGCCAATCTGAACGTCTACGCGACGGACCTCGGCGAAGAGGGGATCGATCTGGCCAAGCTTTATGACTATGATCTGATCCTCCTAGATCTGCACCTGCCAGACATGAGCGGGCACGAGGTCTTGCGGCAACTTAGGATGGCCCGTGTCGATACGCCGATCCTGATCCTGACTGGCGAGAACGGAACAGAAAGCAAGCTGCGCGGATTTGGCTTTGGCGCGGATGATTACATGACCAAGCCGTTCCACCGTGACGAGTTGGTCGCGCGGATTCACGCGATCATCCGGCGCTCCAAGGGGCATTCGCAATCGA
>JAURFB010000066.1 GCA_030827165.1 Marivivens sp. | reverse complement strand
CTTGTCCTTGGGTTTGAAATCACCCTTGCGCTCGGCCTTCCCCTCAGACTTGGCGAAGGGCTTTCGATCGCTCTTGTCGTAGGGCTTGCGATCCGCCTTGTCGTATGGCTTGCGCTCAGCTTTCTCGTAAGGCTTGCGCTCTGCCTTTTCGTAAGGCTTGCGCTCAGCCTTTTCATAAGGCTTGCGCTCGGGCTTGGGGCGGCGTTTTTCGTAGGGCTTGCTATCATCGCGCTCTTTTCGCGGACGATCTTCGGTGCCAGCGGGCTTCTTCCAGACCGGCTTTGCAAAGGGTCGGTCGCCCTTGTGGCGCGGTTTGCGCTCGGGGCGTGGTTCGTCTCCGCCCTCGATCCTTGCCGGCGCAGGTCGCTCGGCGCTGGGCTTGTCGTCTTCACGCGTTTTGCGATCCTCGCGCGGTTTGTAGTCGTCGCGCGGTTTGTAGTCGTCACGCGGCTTGCGTGCGGGCCGGTCCTCGCTGGGGCCACGATCCTCGCGCGGCGGACGCGGGGCGCGGGGCCTGGCCGGGCCGAAATCCGGCGCGGCGTCAAGCGCAGCGACCTTGATCCCGTCCTCAAGGGTCATGCCTGCCCCGATGGACGCGACAAAGCCATCAGCGGCGCCCTCGGCAATCTCGACAAAGCTCTCATTGTCGCGCACGCGTATCGCGCCGATCGCGGTCTTGTCGATGCCGCCGGCCTTGCACAGAAGCGGCAAGAGCCAGCGCGCCTCGGCTCGGGCATCGCGGCCGACCGAGAGCGAAAACCAGCGGCTCGGGCCGAATTCCTGCTTTTCCTTGCGCGGCGCGGGGGTATCGACCGGCGCCAGATCCTCGGGCGCAGAGCGGCGCGACTTGAAGAGCTTGAGATAGGCAGCGGCAATCCGTTCGGCGCTGTGCGTCTCGGCCAGTTTGGCAGCGAATTCTGCCACCTCTTCGGAGACATCATCCGTCCAGACCGGATCGTTCAGCAGGCGATCCCGCTCTTGGGCGGCGATTTCGTCGGCGGTGGCGGCAAGACGCCAATCGGCCACGACCCGCGCCGTCTTCAACAGGCGATCGGCCTTGTTGCGAAGCTTGGGGGTCACGATCAGGGCGCTGACGCCCTTGCGCCCTGCACGGCCCGTGCGGCCGGAGCGGTGGAGAAGCGTCTCGCCGTTCGACGGAAGCTCGGCGTGGATCACCAGCTCGAGGTTCGGCAGGTCGATCCCGCGGGCCGCGACATCGGTCGCGACACAGACGCGGGCGCGGCCATCGCGCATCGCCTGCAGCGCGTGGGTGCGCTCTTTCTGGGTCAACTCGCCCGACAGCGCGACGACATGGAACCCGCGGTTCGACAGTCGCGCGGTCAGGTGGGTCACAGCGGCACGGGTATTGCAAAAAACAATCGCGTTCTGGCTGTCGTGATAGAGAAGCGTGTTGATGATCGCGTTCTCGGCATCGATCGGCGAGACGGTCAGCGCCTGATAGGCGATGTCGGCGTGCTGTTCGCGGCCCGAGGTCGTTTGAACGCGCACGGCGTCGCGTTGATACTGGGTTGCCAGCCGGGCAATCGCGGGGGGCACGGTTGCCGAAAACATCAGGGTTCGGCGATCTTCGGGGGCCTCGGCCAGCATGAATTCGAGGTCTTCTCGGAAGCCGAGGTCGAGCATCTCGTCGGCCTCGTCGAGAACGATGGCCCGCAGCGACCCCATCTGAAGCGAGCCGCGCTGAATGTGGTCGCGCAGACGGCCTGGGGTGCCAACCACAAGATGCGCGCCCCGATCAAGAGCGCGGCGTTCGTCGCGCATATCGGTGCCACCCACGCAGGAGGCCACCACCGCGCCGGTCTTGGCATAGAGCCAACCAAGCTCGCGCATCACCTGAAGCGCGAGTTCACGGGTCGGCGCGACGATCAAGGCAAGCGGGGCCGAGGCTGCACCGAGACGTTGCTGACCCTCGAGCAGGGTCTCGCCAATGGCAAGGCCAAAGCCCACCGTCTTGCCCGATCCGGTTTGCGCCGAAACAAGGAGATCGGCCCCAGCCAGTTCGGGCTTGGTTACAGCCTCCTGAACGGCGGTCATCGTGTCATATCCGCGCTCGGCAAGCGCATCGAGAAGGGGCTGGATCATAGCGGCTCTGGCAGTCCTGCAAGGGTCAGCGCGGCATAGGGCGCCGTGCCATGGGTGGCTGCGCCTATACCGCTCTTTGCCCTTTGTATAGAGCAGATCGCCGCTGAATGGGCGATTAACTGCGCGCCAGCATCCGCTCTGCCCCGATCCAACCTACAAGAATGCTCGGCGCATTGGTGTTTCCGGCGATCAGGGTCGGGAAGACCGAGGCGTCGCACACGCGCAAGCCGTCGATCCCGTGGACCCTTAGATCGGGATCAACAACAGAAGTCGCCGGGTCCTTGCCCATCCGCGCGGTGCAAGAAGGATGATAAACGGTTCCCGAGCGGCTGCGGAAATCGGCGATCAGCGCCTCGTCGCTCTGAACCTCGGGGCCGGGGCGCAGTTCTTTGACGATCAGTTCCTTCAATGGCGGCTGGCTGGCGATATGGCGCAGCTCTTTCACAGCGGCGAGCATCTCGGCCACATCTTCATCGGTCGAAAGCGCCCTTGCGACGATCTTTGGCGCGGCAAAGGGGTCTGCACTGCGAAGATGCAGCGCGCCACGGCTGGTGGGCCGACAGTTCGACAGGCCAATCGAAAGACCGGCAAAGGGATCAGGGGTCAGGAGCGGACGCTCGCCCACACGGGGAACGAGGGTCGAGAAAGCCTGAAAATAAAGCTGCATATTCGGCCGCGGCTGATCCGCGCTCGTGCGGAAGAACCCGCCGCCGTGGTTGATGGACTTGGCGAGCGGCCCGCGCCCGCCAAGGAAATAACGGATCCCGACCCAAAGCTTGCCCCACCAGGGGCGCAGGATATTGTTGTAGGTCGGAACACTGACTTCCCAGGTATAGTTGATGCCCACATGGTCGTTCATGTGCTGGCCGACATTGGGATTGTCAGCGACAACATCGATCCCCAGGGGTGCAAGCTCGGCCTTCGGCCCGATGCCCGAAAGCATCAGAAGCTGGGGCGAGTTCACCGCGCCGCCGGCAAGGATCACATCGCGGCTGGCCTGCACCTCGTGATCGCGCCCGCCCTTGCGATAGGCGACACCTACGGCCTTCTTGCCTTCGATCAAGATACGCGTGGCGTGGGCGCGGGTCAGAACGGTCACGTTCGGGCGCTTCATCGCGCGGCGCAGGAAGGCACGCGCCGAGGAATTGCGGCGGGCGTTCTTGATCGTCATCTGATAGATGCCAACGCCTTCCTGATCCTCGCCGTTGAAATCGGGGTTGCGTTTGTGCCCTGCCGCCTCGGCCGACGCGAGATAGGTTTCCACCAAGGGGTGCAGGTCGGTCTTGTTGGCAGAAATGAACAGGGGGCCGCCGGCGCCGCGATAGGCGTTGCCGCCCGCTTCGTTATCTTCGAGCGCGCGATAGGCGGCGCTCACGGCGTCCCAGCCCCAGCTTTCGCCCGCGATCCGGCCCCAATCCTCATAATCGGTGCGGTGCCCCCGCGCCCAGACCATCGCGTTGATCGAGCTTGATCCGCCAAGGACCTTGCCGCGAGGCCAGTAATCGCGATTGCCGCCAAGGCCGGGATCGGCCTCGGTCTCGTAGGCCCAGTTGACCCGCTTGTCATAGAACAGCTTGCCATAGCCCAGCGGCAGCGTGACATAGAAGCGCCGGTCGGTCCCACCCGCCTCGAGAACGAGCACGGAATACTGGCCGCTTTCGGAAAGCCTGTCTGCCAGAACGCACCCGGCAGAACCGGCGCCGACGATCACATAGTCATAGGTCTTGGAGGACAATTCTTTCACCGCGGTTTGTTGGTGTCGTATAGGGCACCGTAGGCGCTGGGTTGCCAACCGCCCAGCTCGGCCACGGCATATGTGGCCTTTTCCAGCCAGTCGGGGTTGATTTCAACCCCCCAGCCGGGCGCATCCGGCACTGTCACACAGCCCCCTTCCACCGCAAAGGGATCGCCGCGAAAGAGATCGCCCTGCCACGGGTAGTAATCGGCCCCCTCGATCGACAGCTCCAGATACTTGCCTGCGTTCGGGATCGCCTTGAGAAGATGCATCGTGCACATGGTCACAAGCGACAGGTTGGCGGCGTGGGGGGTGCAGGCCATCCCCGCTTCGGCGGACATATTCGCCACCTCGAGCGTTCGGCAGATGCCGCCCATATACATCACGTCGGGCTGGACGATATCAACCGCGTGCATGGCAATCATCCGCTTCCACGTGGCCAGATCCCAGTCCTGCTCGCCGCCGGTCACGTCGATCTCGAGTGCGGCAGTTACTTCGGCCGTTGCCTCCAGATCCCAGTAGGCGACCGGCTCCTCGTAATGGCTGATGCCGTAATCCTGAAGCAGATGCCCGACTTCAATTGCCCGCGGAACTTGAAAGCCCGAATTGGCATCGACCAAAAGATCGGCCCGCCCGCGCAGCGCCTTGGACATGACCGGCACGATCGCCTCGGTCCGGCCCGGCCATTCGTCGATATCATTGCCGCATTCGGCGCCGATGCGGAATTTGACCGCATCAAACCCCTTTTCATCGCACAGCCGCGACAGGCGCATGGCCTCATCCTCGGGTGAGATGTCGCGCTTCATCGAACTCGCATAGGCGCGCAGCTTGCCGGGCGTGCCGCCCAAAAGCGTCACGACGGGCTTGCCTTCGCGCCGCCCCTTGAGATCCCAAAGCGCGGTATCAAGGCCGGCAAGCGCTCGTGCACGATAGCTTCCGGGAAATTTGTGCTCGCGCCGCTGCACAAGGTCGATCAGACGCGGAATGTCCTCGCTGTCGTTGCCCAGAACCCACGGCACCAACTGGCGGTGAAAGACCTGCGCCGTGATGTCGGCGTTATAGGTCGAGGTCTGGCCCCAGCCGAAATGGCCGTCTTCGGTCGTCGCTTTCACGAAACAGACGAATTCCGAGGCAAAAGTCTCTAGCTTGACGATGCGCGGCATGGGTTTCTCCGGTCGTTCTGCGATCTTTGGCAATTGCTAGACGGTCAGGCAAAGATGTGCCTGACCCAAACGACATTTCCCTGACGTTTTCGGCTCTTGGTCTAACTTCCGAGCGCCTCGATATAGGCGCGGATCAGGGCGACGCCCGCCTCGTCGATGGTCGAGCGTCCAAGCTCGGGCATCATGATCCCCGGATCGGTGCTGTCGAGGCGGTAGAGCAGGATCGAATGATCCGGATCGCCGGGAACGATGTCATAGGCAAAGCCGCCCGAACCGCGCCCCGCTGCGACCGGAGGCTTCATGATCCCGCGGTGAATCTCGCGATCCTCCTCCCAGTTGAGATAGAGGCCCGAGGTATCCGCCGGGCGCCCCGGCGCGTGGCAATGGCCGCAGTTGGCGTCAAGGTAGGCGCGGGCGCGATCTTCAAGGGCCACGGTCTCGTCGGAATAGGCCGGCGTTGCGGGAATTGCCCCATGATCCGCAGGCAGCTCCGCGATGATCCCGGCGGCAACAAGGCGGTCAAGCTGGTTGCCGCCATCCTCGGTGAGGTTGAGGTTGCGGATTTTCGGCCCGATCGGACGGAATTCACCATCGGTTCTGACATGGCAGCCTTTGCACTGGTTCACGTTGGGAACATGGTAGGCCACATCCACGGTGCTTCCATCCGGCCGTGTGGCCGTGAGCGCCAGATCCTTGCCGGCGACTTTCAAGACAGCTTCGTCCTGAGTGTCCTTCCAGACATAGGGCCAGGCTTTCCAGCCGGCCTCCTGATGGATCAGCAGGCGCGTCTCGACGCGATGGAGGCCGCCCGCTCCATCGGGATAGGCGAAAGTCTTGACGAGCACCGAGCCGACCGGAAGGTCAAGCACGTCCTCGCCCTGATAGGCCGCCGGCTCCGCATAGGCCGGGACATAGACAAAGCGGAATTTCAGCGCGTAGTCGGTGAAGAGGGGTGAGCTTATCGTATAGGGCACGGCCGCCGCGTTGGGCGTCATCGCTGCCATATCGTCAAAGAGCCCGATCTCCGAGAGGTTGGCCGGCGGCCGTGGCGCCGCCAGAGCCGCATCGTTCACCTCCGCCGCCACTGGCCCTGCGATGAGGGCCAGCGCGGCGGCAAGCGCCTTAGAACGTCTGAGCATCAACATCGACCCCCCGGATCGTAACGCTGACCGGCGCCAGAGACGGATAGGTCTCGGAGGCGTCTTTCATGCTCAGGCTGGCCTTGTGCAGCCAGCGCGCGGCGAAATAAGTGATCAGGTTCGCGTTTCCGAAGGGCGGGTTGGCCTCGTAGACGTTGTCGTGGATCGAATGGCGACCGCCGTCCTCGATCCCCCAGAGGAAGAAATTGGCAAGCGGCATGACACCGTCCCAGACGATATTGGGCAGGGGACCGCCAAAGGCATTCGTGATGATCGCAGCGAATTCGCTGGTATCGGGATTGCCGCCCGAGGCGCCGAAGACGTTGTTGTGGATATGGATGCGTCGCGGGGTCGGGTTATAGTTCTCGTCCTCGAAACCCTCGACATAGCTCATGATCGCCACATTCACGGTGTCGTTGTCGCGCATGTCATTGCCGAACACTTCGACATCGGAATTGGCCATGATGAGCATTCCCGTCCCGCGCGGGACGAGACCGACGATATTGCCTTGCGGGGCGAAATTGTCGGTGTTGTTGGCATAGCTCTTGTTGTCGAAGACCCGGACATGATGCCCGCCCTGCTGCGGCAGGTTGGGCAGATCGAAGATCAGGATGCCGCCGGTGTTGTTGGTCAACTCGTTGGCATTGACATCGGCATAATAGCTGTTCTCGATCTCGAGGCCGGCCACGTTATATTCGCCGCGGCTGTTGCGAACGATGATGTTTTCTGACTGGCCCACATAGATGCCCGCGTCCGAGGCGCCGATGGCGACCGAACCGTCGATGTAGACGTTCCTGGTCTGCACCGGATAAAGGCCATAGGCGCCGTTGTTTTCATCGGGTCCATTGGTCCATTCCGCCCGGACCCGCACAATGGCGATCCCGTCGACACCCTTGATCTTGATCGCGTCGCCCCTGGTGTCCTCAACCGCGAAATCCTTGAGGATCGCGCCCCCGGCGGTGATCAGAAGGCCCTCGGCCCCGCCGCTCTGGTTCTTGAAGGACAGGATCGAGCGATCCATCCCCTGCCCGACGATGGTCACGTCGGGATTGTCGAGCGAAAGGCCGTTGCGGATGTCATAGACCCCGTCGGCCAGAATGATCGTATCGCCCGGCTCCGCAAGGATCAGCGCCTCTTGAAGCTGCTCTTCGGCGCTTTCGCCCGGAAAAATGTGAAATTCGTTGCCGGCTAGGGCGGTCTGGCCCCAAAGAATAACGGCTGCGGCTGCAATATGTCGGATCATGAACACACTCCCTTTGCCCCAAACGGAAGCCGACCCGAGGAAGATTTGTCAAGACGGGGTTGACGTTGACGTAAGGAAAGAGCGTCGGCCTTTTCGGGGGTTTTTCGGCTAATTGGCTTGCGCATCACTTTTCTTTGCGAAGTGCCCCGCAATTTGACACAATTGCACGGGCCGGGAGAACATCATGGGATCGGAACCGTAAATCCGGATCGGCGACCGGGAAGAACTTGTCTATATGCTCGCCGAAGCCGCCGCCATCGAACACAACGTCATGTGCGACTATCTATATGGCGCCTGGAGCCTCAAGCGGGGCGAGCGCGACGGGCTGACGCCGGAACAGGCAAAGGTCTTCGCCGAATGGAAGCGGCTCATCACGCAGGTCGCCATTGAGGAAATGACCCACCTCACGTTGGTCGGCAATCTTGCCATCTCAATTGGCGGCGCGCCGCATCTGGGGCGGCCCGAGTTCCCCATTCCAGCGAGCGAGCATCCGGCGGCGATTGATCTTGAACTCGCGGGCTTTTGTCATGACCTCCTCGATCACGCGATCTTTTTGGAACGCCCCGAAGGCGTCGAACTTGCCGATGCTCCCGGCTTTGTCCCCCCTGCCGAGTATCACCGCGCCCCGCCCAAAGGCACGATCATGCCCTCGTCGCAAGATTACAGCACAATCGGCCATCTCTATCGCGGCATTTTTCACGGCTTTGAGGTTCTGACCCGGCGCTATGGCGAGAAAGACCTTTTCTGCGGCACGACAGACGATCAGATCAGCCCAGCCGATGCCCCCTTGCCCGGCCTCTCGGTCGTCAAAGATCTGGCCAGCGCCCACGATGCGATCGAGACGATTGTCGAGCAAGGCGAAGGCGCGCCGCAACATTCGGAAGACTCGCACTATGCCCGTTTTCTCTCGGTCAAGGCGCAGCTTGAGGAAATGGTCGCCAAGGATCCAGCTTTTGAGCCAACCTGGCCCGTTGCCCGCAATCCCTGTGCCAAGGCCCCGATTCCCGGCAGCAACCGTATCCAGATCACCAACCCCGAAGCGGCGCAGGCGCTCGACATTGGCAACTCGCTCTACAACCTGATGCTCCGTTGTCTCGCGCAGGCCTGGGGCCGCGCGCCCGGAGAATCCGCAACAAAACAACTGATGGTTACCCTCGCCCGCGAGGCAATGTGGTCGATGGTCCAGGTGGGCGAATATCTTGCTTCGCTCCCGACAGGGCCGGAACATCCGGGCCTTCACGCAGGCCTGTCGTTCTCGACCATGCGCGATGTGACCCGCCTTCCCGAAGGGCGCGGCGAGATGGTGTTCCTGTCCGAACGGATGGAAGAGATCGCCAAACACGCCGAGCGGCTGTTTCCCGAAGGGCATGAGCTTTGCAGGATTCCCGCCGCGGTCCGCAAGATGGCGCGCAAGGTCGAAGTTCCGGGAGCCGCGCCGAACCCAGCCGCTGCGCCTTTGGTCGACGACAAGCCCGGAGCGCCTGTGGCAGAAGGCGAAGAGGATCCCTTTGGCAGCGCCGAGGGAAAGGACATGACGCTCCACTTCAACACCAAGCGCTGCATCCACTCGCGGCGTTGTGTGCTCGGGGCTCCGGATGTGTTCCTTGCCAATGTGGTTGGGGAATGGCTCTTCCCCGACAAGATGCCCACCGCCGACCTGCGGGGCATCTGTCACACCTGCCCCTCGGGCGCGATCACCTATGATCCCAAGGGCGATACCCTGCCTGAGCCCGCGCCATTGGTGAAATCTCTTAAACCGCGCGAGAACGGGCCCTATGCCGTCCACGCGACGATCCTGCTCGATGGCAAGCCCGACGGCTATCGCGCCACGCTTTGCCGCTGCGGGGCGTCGAAGAACAAGCCCTATTGCGACGGCTCGCATAACACGATCGGCTTCCGCGCCTCGGGCGAGCCGGAGACGCGGCCTTCGGATCCCCTGACGGTCAGGAACGGGGAATTGCGGATCGACCCCGAAGTCAACGGCCCCTTGCAGGTGACCGGCAACCTCGAGATTTGCAGCGGCACAGGGCGCAATGTGGATCGGGTGCAATCGGTGCGGCTCTGCCGCTGTGGCGGATCGAAGAACAAGCCGTTTTGCGACAATACGCACCTCAAGATCGGCTTCCGCAGCGATCAGTAGCCCCTAGAGATACCAGTCGTATTCCTGCCGCGAGATCGTCTCCATGAAGGCGTCGAGCTCGGCCGCCTTTACCTGACGATAGAGGTCGAGATAATCCTCGCCGAAATATTCCGTCAGTATTTCGGCCCGCCCCATCGCAGCCAACGCATCCCAAAGCGTGTTGGGCAGCGTCTCGTCCAAAGCCGCGCCCGCGTTGCCGGTGTGCTTGGCTCCGGGGTCAAGCCGGTTTGTCAGCCCATAATGGACACCTGCCAGGACCGCCGCCGTGACGAGATAGGGATTGGCCTCCGCCCCCGCCACACGATGTTCAAGCCGCCGCGCCGCGCCATCGGTCACGGGCGGCAGGCGGAAGGCGACCGAGCGGTTGTTTTCGCCCCAGTCGCGGGTGACGGGGGTGAACTCGTCGGGTTTGAACCGTCGATAGACGTTGATGTTGGGCGCGAAGATCGCCATCGCCTCGTGCAGCGTTGCCTGAAGGCCGCCCGCCGCATGGCCGAGGAGCTTTTCCCCATCGGCTCGCGCCGGATCGAAGATATTGCGGCCGTCTTCGTCCTGAAGGCTGAGATGGATATGAAGGCCGTTGCCGGAAAGGCCGGGGAAAGGCTTGGACATGAAAGTTACGTCATAGCCTTGCGCCCGCGCCGCGCCCTGCACCGACCGCCGCAAAAGGGCCGCGTGATCGGCGGCGCGCAGGGGGTCGGTCTGGTGCTCGAGGTTGATCTCGAACTGGCCCGGCCCGTATTCGCAGATCACCGTGCTGACAGGCAGGCCCTGGGCGCGGCAGGCATCCTGCAAGGCATTCAGGATCGGTCCGTATTCATCGAGCTTGGCCAGTGACAAGACCTGCCCTTGCGACTCGCGCTCGCCGGTCACGGGCGAGGCGGCGGCGATTGGCGCTCCGTCCTTGGCGCGGCCAAGATCGGTCAGATAGAACTCAAGTTCCAGCGCCACCACAGGCCTCAGGCCGAGGCCGCGCACCATCTCGGTCACATCGGCAAGGATTTTGCGCGGCTCATACCAGAAAGTCTCGCCATTGGTCGCGCGGGTCATCTGACACAGCACCTGACCGCCCTTGCCGCCGCTCCACGGGATCGGCGCGAACGTTCCCGAAACAGGGCGAGCCATGCCGTCGGGATCGCCGTCGGAAAAACCAAACCCCATCGGATCGGCGGTATTGCCCCGCACATCGACAAGCTGCATCGCCGCGCAGATCGGCGTTCCGGCCCTCAACATCTTGGCGACATGACCGACGGGAAGCCGCTTGCCGATGGCCCGCCCGCAAAGGTCGATCACAACTGCGTCGATGTATTCGATGAAGGGGTGCTCTTGCAGGAGCTCGTCGAGCTCGATCTCGGTGGCGAACATGGGGCCTCGCTTGGTCGATCCAATTTGATGGGATCATAACCAGCTAACTCGGCCGCGATAGACTTTTCCTATCTCGTCTCGGGCTGGTGCGTCTCGGATAGCGCGAGCCAGAGCCACAGGCCCGACAACGCCATCGCCCCCGCCGTAAGCCAGAAGCCCGTCTCGAGAGAACCGGAGGCATCGGCCACGAGGCCGATCGCCAGCGCCCCGAAGGCATAACCAAGATCGCGCCAGAACCGGTAGACACCGAGCGCCGAGCCGCGCCATTCGGGCACTGCGAGGTCTCCCACCGCGGCGATCAGATTGGGATAGAGAAGGCCCATGCCAATTCCTGTCACCGCTGCCGCCCCCGCCCATGCGAGGGGTGTCGACAGTAGAGGAAAGGCGGCAACCCCCGCCGCGCATATGGCAAAGCCCGCAACAATCGGCGGCTTGCGCCCGATCCTGTCGGACAGGGGGCCGGTAACAAGCTGACTCGCGCCCCAGACCAGGCCATATGTCGCCGTGATCCAGCCGATAGTGACAAGCCCGACGCCCTGCGCCGCGAGAAAGACCGGCACGAGCGCCCACATCAGCGCGTCGACGAACTTCTCCACGCTTCCTGCCTGCGAGAGCGCCTGAAAATCGCGGCTGCGCCAACTGACGAGGGCAAAGATGTTCTTGGCAGATATGCCCGGGGTCTTTGACGCAGCATTCGTTTCCGGGCGCGTTTCGGCGAAGGCCAGAAGGGCCGCCCCCAGCGCCAGAAGGTTGACGACGAGGCCGAAGGCAAAAAGCGCCGTGCGCGGATCGAATTGGCTCGCAAGATAGCCCGTGGCCAAACCGGCAATCGCCACGCCGCCATAGCCTGCGAACTCGTTGACGCCGGTCGCCAGCCCGCGCTGATCGGGGCGGGCGATGTCGAACTTGGCCGTCACGGTCATCGACCAGCAAAAACCCTGATTGATGCCCAGCAGCACATTGGCCGCCACGATCCAACCCCAACTGGGCGCAAGGAGGATAACGAAAGGGATCGGCAAGGCGACGATCCAGCCCCAGATCAGCACCTTGCGGCGGCCCACCCGGTCTGACAGGCGGCCCGAGACGAAATTCATCGTCCCTTTGACAAGGCCGAAGCTGACCACGAAAGCAAAGAGCGCGGCCATCGACCCACGCGCGACGCCGAATTCCGTCTCGGCCATCGCGGGGATGACGGTCCGCTGCAGGCCGATGGTCAGGCCAACAAAGAACACCTGAAGAAGCTGCTGGAGGAAGGGCCCGAGGTTTTCCTTCAGGCCGATTTCGCGTGTCATCTGGCTTGTCGCCTCGCCTTTTCGGGTTGCATCTGCGTGCTTATGATATATCATTCAACTAATGTCTTGAATGACAGTTACCGATAGGACATAGCAATGTCAACGTCCAACAAACTGGCCCTCATCGACGAATATGCCTCGATTGCGCGGGCGCTGGCTTCGCCTCACCGGATGCGGCTGCTCGAGCAATTGGCTCAGGGCGAGAAGGGCGTCGATGCGTTGGCAGAAGGCACCGGCCTGGCCTTCGCCAACTGTTCGCAGCACCTTCAGGAATTGCGCCGCGTCGGGCTTGTGACCAGCCGGCGCGAGGGTAAGGCCGTTATCTATCGTCTGACCGACGATGACACGCTGCGGTTGATGGCGCTTATTCAGAAGATCGCCCGCAACACTATCGCACTGGTCGACGAGATTCTCGACCGTATCGCCGGCGGGACGGTACGGCCCGAGCCTGTTTCGCGCGAAGTTCTGGCAGAGCGGCTGGCGGCGGGGGATGTGGTGGTGCTCGATATCCGCCCGCCCGACGAATATGCGACCGGCCATATACCCGGCGCCCTGAGCGCACCGCTGGAAGAGGTGGCCAAGTTGGCCGAAAGCCTCGATCCGTCAACGCCGATCTATGCCTATTGCCGTGGGCCCTATTGCCTCTATGCCGACCGCGCCGCTGCTGAACTGCGCCAGCGCGGCTTTGATGCCCGCACGGTCGAAGGCGGCCTGCCCGACTGGCGCGCCGATGGCCGCCCCGTGGCCGAGGGCAACAAGGCGGTCGACGCGGTGTTCTAGGCGATCAGCCGAGTTGATAGCCCGGCGTCGATTTCGAGATCGCGACTTCTTCGGCGTCCATATCCTCGGGGATGCCTTCAAAGAGCGGCGTCGAGAGATAGCGCTCGCCAGTATCGGGCAGCACACACAGGATGACCGAGCCGGGCTCGGCCTTCTCGGCCGTCTTCATCGCCGCGGCAAAGCTCGCGCCGCCGGAGATACCTGTCAAAATCCCTTCCTTCTGCGCCAGTTTCCGCGCCCATTCGATAGCCTCGGGGCCGGCAATCGGCAGAAGTTCGTCATAGCCTG
>JAURFB010000075.1 GCA_030827165.1 Marivivens sp. | reverse complement strand
TCGGTGTGCGCGATGCGGGCGCGGTGATCACCGGCACCGTCGCGAGCTATGACGCCACCGACGACCTCAGCCGGTTTGTCTTCGAGGGCGGCGCGCTCATCTTGCCAAGCCAACTGGGCCCCGACGGCGCAATCGTGCGGGTCCGCGTTGCGGCATCGGACGTGATTCTTGCGCGCCTGCCGCCGAAAGAGATCAGCGCCCTCAACGTCTTGCCAGTCACTGTCACGACCGTTTCTCAGGGCCGCGGCCCCGGCGTCGCCGTCGGCCTGCAAGCCGGCAGCGCCCGCCTCCTGGCCCGTGTCACCCGCCGGTCGGCCGCCGCGCTCGATCTGAAGGAAGGCCAGCAGATCTTCGCCATCATCAAGGCCACCGCCGTCGCCCGGCGCGATATCGGGCAGGGGGGCTGAAATCCGCAAAGGCCGTGTCGGGCTGCGCCTCGGCAAATGCCCCGGCCGATGCCGCACCAACCGAGGCTTGCGTCGGCCCGAAACCCAGAGGATTTCAGGTGACGTCCAGAATAGAGAATTTCCACGACCTGAGCGCTGCCTTTGCGGCGATGAGCGACGCCGACTTGCTGCGCGACATCGGCAATGTCGGCTCCGAACAAGGGTGGGGGACGAACCACATCATTGATGTCAGTGGCAAACGCGTTTTCGTGAAGAAGATCCCGCTGACCGCGCGCGAACATGAAAACCCGCGCTCGCTGGACAATCTTTTCGACCTGCCGTCGTTCTATAATTACGCCCTGATGTCGGCCGGCCTCGGCGCCTACCGCGAACTCCATGCCCATTTGACGACAACGAAAGCGGTGCTGGCGGGGGAAATGAAGAATGTGCCTCTTCTGTTTCACTACCGGATCGTCGACCGCCCTCGTCCGGCCGCGTCAATTGACGAAACAGAGCACGCGGACGTAGTTCGAAATTGGGCGAATTCGGCGCAGATAGGATCCTATCTGCGTGCCCGCCACGAAGCACCGTTTGAAATCGTGCTCTGCCTCGAGCATTTCCCGTCTTGCCTCGGCTTTGCGGGCTGGTTCGCCACAAATACCCACAGAATTTGGGATATCGCGGACACGATTTTCAAAGCCATCACAGATATGAGGCGCTGCGGGCTTCTGCATTTTGATTGCCAGTTCAACAATATCGTGACGAACGGCACCGAGTTCTTCCTGACCGACTTTGGCCTGACGATGCCGGAACGCGCCTGCCACACGCGCGCCGACAGGAATTTCTATGATCAACATCGCTTCCACCCCGAAGCCGTGTTTTTGGCCAGTTGCAGCTGGCATCTGGTCTTCCAGTATCTGAAACTGCCAAAAGACAGTCAGGACGAGGTTGTCGAAACAGCCGAAATCACGGACCGCAATGACGAATTCCTTGTCGGTATAGAGCTTCTCGACGCTCTGGAGCGGCTTGAAGAGACGGATTTGCAGCTGTCCGGGGCCTACAGGTCATTTCTGTTCAGGTATCGAGAGCCCATACAGATCGCCAAGCGGTTTACCCACGCCATGATACACAACGATGCCAAAAACACACCCTCGGTACAGGCCGAATTCGAAAGGGCACTGCGCCGCACGGCTGGTCCTGACGGCAAAGGATCGGCGCCTATCGCGCGGGCTCGGGCAGTGCGCGGGGGGCAAGTTGAAGTAGACGGCCAGGGATACCCGCTGGCAAGCGCTGCGCCGCAGCGTTCCGTGACCGCGTGGGAACCTGTCCGCTCGCCGATCGCCATGTCATTGATTTTTATGGTGCTGCGAGAGAGGATTGAACTCTCGACCTCTCCCTTACCAAGGGAGTGCTCTGCCACTGAGCTACCGCAGCGTCCGTGAGGCGGGGGATTAGCTGCATTCCGCTGAAGGCGCAAGCCCTCTCTGGACGGTTTTTGCGCCTTCCGGTAACAGGGCACATATGACGAAGAATTCAAGCGCGAAAACCGGCAACACGCCGGCCGCGAGCCGGGACGATAGGCTCAAGGCCGCACTCAAGGCCAATATGGCGCGACGCAAGGCGCAAGCGCGCGCGCGTGCCGCGGCGGACGCGGAGATCGAAAACAAGGCAGGGGTCGAAGAAGCCCCCCAAGGCGGGAAAGAGTAGGCAGGCATGGATTCCATCATCGTTCGGGGCGGCACGCCCCTGCACGGGCAGATTCGCATCGCAGGCGCCAAGAACGCGGCTCTGGCGCTGATGCCGGCCACGCTTCTGACCGAAGATCCGCTGACGCTGACCAATGTGCCGCGGCTTTCCGACATCCGCACCATGAGCCAGCTTCTCCAGTCGCTCGGCACCGAGGTCGCCTCGATGCAGGGCGGTCAGGTGATCACGCTCTCAAGCCATGATCTGGCGTCGACCACCGCCGATTACGAGATCGTCCGCAAGATGCGGGCCTCGAATCTGGTGCTTGGGCCGCTCTTGGCGCGAGAGGGTCACGCGACCGTGTCGCTTCCGGGCGGTTGCGCCATCGGCGCCCGGCCGATGGACATCCATATCACCGGCCTCGAAGCGCTCGGCGCCGAGATCGAGCTGCGCGATGGCTATCTCCACGCCAAGACCAAGGGTGGCCTCAAGGGCGCGGTGATCGAACAACGTTTCGCCTCGGTCGGCGCAACCGAGAACATCGTCATGGCCGCCACGCTCGCCAAAGGCACGACCGTCCTGAAGAACGCGGCCCGCGAGCCCGAGATCGTCGATCTGGTGAAATGCCTGCGCGCTATGGGCGCTCAGATCGAAGGCGACGGCACTTCGACCATCACCATCGAGGGCGTCGACCGCCTGCATGGCGCGACCCATCAGGTCGTGACCGACCGGATCGAGCTTGGCACCTACATGATCGCCCCGGTGATTGCCGGTGGCGAGGTCGAATTGATCGGCGGGCGCACGGACCTGTTGCAGTCCTTTTGCGAAAAGCTGGACGAGGCGGGCGTCTCGATCACGGAAACACCTGCTGGCCTCAAGGTCGCCCGCAAGAACGGCCGCATCCGCGCTGTGAACGTCAAGACCGAGGTCTTCCCCGGCTTCCCGACCGACCTGCAGGCGCAGATGATGGCGCTGATGTGCACCGCCGCGGGCGAGAGCCACCTTGAAGAGACGATCTTCGAGAACCGCTTCATGCACGCGCCCGAGCTGATGCGTATGGGCGCCCAGATCGACGTGCACGGCGGTGTCGCTACGGTGAAGGGCGTCGAGCGCCTGCGCGGCGCGCCGGTGATGGCGACCGACCTGAGGGCCTCGGTCTCGCTCATTCTTGCCGGTCTGGCCGCCGAGGGTGAAACCCGCGTGGCCCGCGTGTATCATCTCGATCGCGGTTATGAGCATGTCGAGGAAAAACTGAGCGCCGTGGGCGCCTCGATCGAAAGGATGAAGGGCGAGTGAGCGAAGACGCACGGTTCGAAGACGCGGGCGAAGCGCCGCTGCGGCTTAAGGCGCTGGATGCCGAGGATCTGTCGGTCCTTTCGGCGCTGGTCCAGGACGCCGTCTTTCCCGGCACGGAAATGCGCTGGCTGCCGAAAGAGCGCCGCTTTGCGCTACTTCTTAACCGCTTCCGCTGGGAAGACAGGGACGCCGCCGCCAAACGCGGCCGCCCGGTCGAGCGGGTGCAGTCGGTTCTGGCCGTCGAGGATGTCATGAAAGTCCGTTCGCAAGGCGTCGATCGGCGCGATGCCGACACGATCCTGTCGATCCTCTCTGTGGCCTTCTTGGCAGGCGAAGACGGAACTGGCACGGTCGAACTGACGCTCGCTGGCGACGGGGCCATCGCGCTCGACGTCGAGGCGCTCGAGGTCGTTCTCAAGGATGTGACGCGCCCCTATATCGCGCCCTCGCGCAAGTCGCCCGATCACGGCGAATAAGCTCGTGAAAAGGGGCGCTGCCCCTCTGGCCTGCGGCCATTCACCCCGGGATATTTATTGGCCTCGGAGAGGGGCAATCCTCGGCCTCTCGGAGGCCCCGAAATATCCCGGGGGTGAGCGCGCAGCGCGAGGGGGCAGCGCCCCCTTTGCATCCGCTGCATTGAAGCCTTGGGCCACCCTCGTTATCAGGGCGGGGACAGGAGAAGATCATGCCGCAGTTTCTTGATTCCTCAGCGCCGGACTTCGAAGCGAAGTTCACCCAGCTTCTGGACATGAAGCGCGAAGACAGCCCCGATGTCGACGCCATCGTCGCCGGGATCATCGCCGACGTGCGGGCGCGCGGCGATGCGGCGGTGATCGAGCTCACCAGCAAGTTTGACCGGCAGACCCTCACCCCTGAAACCCTGCGGTTTTCCGAGGCCGAGATCGACGCCCATTGCGCCAGGGTGCCTGCGGCCGAGCGCGAGGCCCTTGAACTGGCCGCAGAACGTATCCGCGCCTACCACGCCCGGCAGATGCCGCAGGATGCCAGCTGGACCGACGCCGCCGGCGCCACGCTTGGCTGGCGGTGGACAGCAGTGGAGGCGGCCGGGCTTTATGTTCCGGGTGGGCTGGCTTCTTACCCCTCCTCCGTCTTGATGAATGCGATCCCGGCCAAGGTTGCGGGCGTGGAGCGTTTGGCTATCACCGTGCCGACGCCCGACGGACAGGCCAATCCGCTGGTCCTTCTCGCCGCCCGGATCGCCGGCGTTGACGAAGTCTACCGGATCGGCGGGGCTCAGGCGATTGCGGCGCTGGCCTATGGCACACGCTCCATTCCGCCCGTGGACAAGATCACCGGCCCCGGCAACGCCTTTGTCGCCGCCGCCAAACGGCGGGTGTTTGGCAAGGTCGGCATCGACATGATCGCCGGTCCTTCTGAGATCCTGGTGATTGCCGATGCCGACAACGATCCCGACTGGATCGCTCTGGATCTCCTGAGCCAGGCCGAGCATGACGAAAGCGCCCAGTCGATCCTGATCACCACCGATCCCGCCTTTGGCCGCGCTGTCGCGGCCGCGGTCGAAAAGCGCCTTGAGGCGCTCGAGCGCCGGGCGATCGCCGGGGCGAGCTGGCGCGGGTTTGGCGCGGTGATCACCGTGCGCGATCTGGAAGAGGCGGTGCGGCTTTCCGACCGGATCGCCCCCGAGCACCTTGAACTCTGTGTCGCGGATGCCGACGCCCTCGCGGCCCGCATCCGCCATGCCGGCGCGATCTTCATCGGCGGCTGGACGCCCGAAGCCATCGGCGATTACATCGGCGGGCCGAACCACGTCCTGCCTACGGCGCGGTCGGCGCGGTTCTCGTCTGGGCTTTCGGTGATGGATTTTCTCAAACGCACAACCCTCTCGCGGATGACCCCCGAGGCGCTCCGCGCCATCGGCCCCGCCGCCGCGACATTGGCGAGATCGGAAAGCCTTGAGGCGCACGGGCTTTCGGTCCGCGCCCGGCTCGACCGGTTGAACGAGGGCTAGGCCATGGCGAAAATCATCCATATCGAACTTGACGACACCGGCTTGCCCGCGCCGACCCCCGAGATCGAACAGGAGCGCCGGGTGGCGATGTTCGATCTTCTGGAGGACAACAGCTTTGATCTGCCCGCCCGCGAGGGGCGCGACGTGCCCCCCGGCCCCTACACCCTGCATCTTTCGATCCGTGAACGCCGCCTCGTCTTTGTAATCACGGCCGGGGACGGCACGCCTGCGGGCGAATTTCACCTCTCGCTCGGCCCGTTCCGGCAGGTGGTGAAAGACTATTTCCAGATCTGCGAGAGCTATTTCGATGCGGTAAAAACGGCCGCGCCGAGCCAGATCGAGACCATCGACATGGCTCGCCGTGGGATCCACAACGAAGGGGCGCGCGTCTTGCAAGAGCGCCTCGAAGGCAAGGCCGACGTCGATACCGACACCGCCCGTCGCCTCTTTACCCTGATCTGCGTTCTGCACTTTGGGGGCTGAGATGGCGGCAGACAAGACGACCGATCCACTGCCGCAATCCGTGTTGTTTTGTTGCGATCACAACGCGGTCCGTTCGCCCATGGCCGAGGGGATCATGAAAAAGTTCTACGGCCAGGCCTGCTATATCCAGTCGGTCGGGGTTCACAACGACCTCGAGATCGACGGGTTCGCCGTGGCGGTCTGCCAGGAAATCGGGGTCGAACTGTCGCGCCATCGCTCGCGCTCTTTCGACGAGATGCAGGATTGGGGCGATGATCTGTCGTCGTTCGATCTGGTGCTGGCGCTGTCGCCTGCAAGCCAGCGCCGCGCGCTCGATCTCACGCGGTTCTATCATCTGGACGTGGAATATTGGCCGATCCTCGATCCCACCGGGCTTGGCGAGGGCCGCGAGGCGCGGCTTGCCAGCTATCGTCAGACCCGAGACCAGATCGTCGAGCGTCTGATCGCCCGTTTCGGCCCGCCGACCGAGCCGGGCAATGAACAGTGGGGAGGCCCATCCGAATGAAGATCGCCACATCCGCCTATCGCCCTGTCTGGCACGCGGATCAGGCCGCGCTTGAGGCGCGGCTTGAGGGATGGGTCGCAACCGCGGCGCAAGAGGGCGCGCAGATTCTGGTCTTTCCCGAATATGGCGGCGTCGAGGCCGCGATGGTCGGGGCGCGGCCTGTGGGCCTTGACGCAATTGGCTGGGCCGAGCGGGTGGCAGATGCCGCCGATGGCTGGGCCGATCTCCATGCCCGGCTCGCGCGGCAATATGGCGTTTATGTCCTGGCGGGCTCACTCATGGCCCGCGCCCCGGCTGGTATCGTGAACCGGTCCTACTTTCTGTCGCCTGAGGGCGGCATCGATTGGGTTGACAAGATGGTTCCGACCCCTTGGGAGCGTCGGGCGATCGATCTTGCGGCGGGACAGGAAAACAAGATCTTCGACACGCCGTTTGGCAAGATCGGCATCCAGATTTGCTACGATTGCGAATTTCCCCTGTTCACCCGCGCTCTTGTTGAACAGGGCGCCGACATGATCCTCGTTCCCTCAGCCACGGAATTTGAGGCGGGCTATACCCGTGTGCGCCAGTCCTGCCGCGCCCGCGCGATCGAGAGCCAGTGTCTGATCGTCCATTCGCCGGTTCTCGGTCCGGTCGATGATTGCCCGCTGCTCGAGATGGGGACAGGCTCGGCGGCGATCTTCTGCCCGCCCGATATCGGCCTGCCACAGAACGGGATCATCGCCCAAGGCATGGTCGATGCCGAAGGTTGGGTGATTGCCGAAGTGGACCCCGCCCGCATTTCCGCGTCGCGCGTTTCAGGGCAGGTCAGCAACTTCGCCCACTGGCCGGAACAGGATCACCGCGTCAATTCGGTCACGACCCGTCCCTTCCGCTGATTATCGCTTGAAAAAAGGGTTCTTTGAGCGCATTTAGGCGCCGTTCGCGGAATTTGGCGGACGGCTACCCTCAGGAGATCACATGGCCAAGGAAGAACTGCTCGAATTCCCCGGTGTCGTGAAGGAACTCCTGCCGAACGCGACATTCCTGGTCGAGCTGGAAAACGGCCATACGATCATCGCGCACACGGCAGGCAAGATGCGCAAGAACCGCATCCGAGTTCTTGCTGGCGACAAGGTTCAGGTGGAAATGACCCCCTACGATCTGACCAAGGGTCGGATCAACTATCGCTTCAAGTGAGCACGCAACGGCCCGATAACGGGCTGCGGCTGATCTTGGGCTCCGGATCGCCGCGGCGGCTGGAGCTTCTGGCGCAGATCGGCGTCGTGCCCGATGCCGTGCGCCCCCCCGATATCGACGAGACGCCGAAAAAGGCCGAGCTGCCGCGCGACTATGTCAAGCGTCTGGCGCGTGCCAAGGCCGAGGCCGTTCCCGCCGCCGAGGACGAGCTTGTCCTGTGCGCCGATACCACCGTCGCCCTTGGCCGCCGCATCCTTGGCAAGCCGGAAAATGAGGGCGAGGCGGCTGAATTCCTGCATCTTCTCTCGGGCCGCCGCCACAAGGTGATTACCGCTGTCGCCGTGAAGCGCGGCGAGAAAATCTGGGCAAAGGACGTGCAGACGACCGTGGCGATGAAGCTTTTGTCCAACCCCGAGGTCAACGCCTACATCGCCAGCGGCGACTGGAAGGGCAAGGCCGGCGCCTATGCCATCCAAGGCCCTGCCGGCGCGTTCATCCCGTGGATCACTGGCTCTTTCACCTGCGTTGTCGGCCTGCCACTGGCCGAAACCGCGAGCCTTCTGGTGGCCGCGGGCTATCCACTTTACGGAGACAAGACATGAAGGGCCGCGCGATCCTTCTCGATCATATCGGCGGGCGGCAAGCCGCCGCCCTTCTGGTCGACGGCAAGCTTGACGATCTTCTGATCGACGACGACAGCGCCCCGCGCCCCGGCGCGATCTTTCGCGCCATCTGCGACCGGCCGCTGAAGGGGCAGGGGGGCATGATGCTGCGCCTTCCCGACGGCGACACCGCCTTTTTGCGGCAGGGCAAGGGGCTCCGGCCCGGCCAGCCGATGCTGGTGCAGGTGACAGGCTATGCCGAGGGCGGCAAGGCCGTGCCGGTCACTGACCGGGTTCTTTTCAAGAGCCGCTACGCCATCGTCACCCCCGGCGCGCCGGGTATCAACATCAGCCGCCAGATCGACGACGAGGTCGAGCGCGACCGCCTTCTCGGGCTCGCCCGTGCGGTGATGGAGGGCGAGGATGGATTGATCTTGCGATCCTCCTGCGCCGGTGCCGATGATGACGAGATCGCCGAAGACATTGCCGCCATGGCCGACCTTGCCGATGCCGTCATGGCCGACGCCGACGGCACCGAACCCGAAGCCCTGACCGAGGGCGACGGCCCCCATGCCCTCGCCTGGCGCGAATGGACGATCCCGGCCGAGGTGATCACGGAGGAGGGCAGTTTCGCCGCTCACGGCATCCTCGACCAGATCGACGCGCTGAAGGGGGCGTTCGTCACCCTCGGCGAGGGGACTATGTATGTCGAAGCCACCCGCGCCCTTGTGGCGGTCGATGTGAATACCGGCGGCGATACCTCGCCCGCCGCCGCCCTCAAGGCCAACCTCGCCGCCTGCCGCGCCCTGCCGCGCGCCCTGCGCCTGCGCGGCCTCGGCGGCCAGATCGCGGTTGATTTCGCTCCCATGTCGAAGGCCCATCGCAAACAGGTCGAACAATCGCTGCGCGCCTCGTTCAAGAACGACCCGATCGAGACCTCGCTGGTCGGCTGGACGCAGATGGGCCTCTTCGAGCTTCAGCGGAAACGCGAGCGCCTGAACATGGCCCAGTTGCTTGCGGGGATGGCCTGATGGCCTGTCCTATCTGCGGAAAAGACACAGCTCAAGCCTATCGCCCCTTCTGCTCGAAACGTTGCGCCGACGTCGATCTGTCGCGCTGGCTGGGCGAGCGCTACGCGATCCCCTCGGACGATCCTCAGGACCTCGAAGAGGCCGCCCGAGCCGCCGGAGAAGAGGCCCCCAAACCCCACTGAACTTTTTCGGCGAAACCCTCTGGACACCCCCGCAACCCCCGTCTAGAAGCCTCTCACCCAAACGGACCAGACGGCCCGTTTCCCGTGCCCGGGTAGCTCAGGGGTAGAGCAGTGGATTGAAAATCCTCGTGTCGGTGGTTCGATTCCGCCCCCGGGCACCATAAAAATCAAATACTTAGATATCGAGAGTCTTGGCGCGCGTATGTTCGCGTGTAATTCGTGTGTAATCAGGCCGAGCTTTTTGACTTTAGTTGGCGGACGTTGACTTCTTGATTCCCGCTGACTCGCCCTTCCAGCCGATCCATTGCGGTTTCGATGTGCGCCCCGCTTTGATGCGCGTAGCGAGCAACCATGGACAATGTCTTGTGACCTGAAATGCGCTGCACAGTGGGCAGGTCGACCCCCGCCTGTACCAGATGCGTCACCGCTGTATGTCGAAGCGTGTGAGGGGTGATCTGGTCTGGATCAAGGCCAGCGCGTTCAACGGAGCGGAGAAAGGCCTTGCGGATTGTGTGGACGTGGCCCGTGGCGCTTGCGGGAGAGGGAAACAACCATTCGCAGCCAGGAGGCAACATCTTCATGCGTTTTCCAAGATACTCGGCCAGTTCGCGCGTGATCGGTTGCTCACGAGCCCCTGCCTTGGCCTGCGGTATCCAGATCACTCGCTTTCCGACGTCGACGTCTTCTCGACGGATCGCGAGGATTTCCGAGTGACGCATGCCCGTGTGTAGCCCGACCATGACGAAGGCGTGGACGTTTTCGTTGTGATCCGATGCTGCCGCTTCTAGCAACGCAGCGCATTGGTCGTCTGCCAGGTACACTATTCGCTGATTGTCTTCTTTGAACCGAGTGATCTTGACCGACTTGCTCTTGATCCATTTCCACTCGACCGCCCGGTTCAGAAGATGGGAAAGCGTAGCCAGTTCCCGATTCACGGTCGCCTTTGCTGCGCCCTCAGAGCGGCGGGCCTTCTTGTAGCGTTCAACGTCGAAGGACTCGATGGTATTCAATGATTTGGCTGCAAGAAAGGGAACCAAATGCTGCCTCAACTGGCGTTCTTTGATGTCAACGTTTTTTCCATCACT
>JAURFB010000118.1 GCA_030827165.1 Marivivens sp. | reverse complement strand
CGGGGCCGCCAGGGACTGAGCGGGATTACCGTTCAGACCGCGTCGGGCAGCCGCTCGATCGAGACCGATTGTCTGGCGGTCAGCGGCGGCTGGAACCCGACCGTACACCTGACGTGCCACATGAACGGCCGCCCGGTCTGGCGTGAGGATATCGCGGCCTTTGTCCCGCGCGCAGGCGCCGTGCCCAACCTGCACGTCGCGGGCGCCGCGAGGGGTGAATTCACGACGCATGGCGCGCTTACAGGTGGGCTCGATGCCGCCCGCGCAGTTCTGGACGAGCTTGGCGTCGCCAGCCCCGCCATCGATGTCCCGCGTGCCGAGGATGCGCCTGTCCGCCTTGCACCCTTCTGGCATGTCGAGGGAGGCAGGGGGCGGTCGTGGCTGGATTTCCAGAACGACGTCACGACCAAGGATGTCAAACTGGCGCACCGCGAAAACTTCCACTCGGTCGAGCACATGAAGCGCTACACCACGATAGGCATGGCAACCGACCAGGGAAAGACCTCGAACATGGGCGCATTGGCGATCATGGCCGACCTGACCCAGCGGTCCATCCCGGACACAGGCACGACGATCTTCCGCCCGCCCTACACGCCGGTGGCACTGGGCGCACTGGGCGCAGGCGGTGCCGGCAAGGGCTTTGCGCCCGAGCGGCTGTTGCCCTCGGACGCGATGGCGCGCGAGATGGGCGCCAAGATGTACGAGTTGGGCCTGTGGTATCGCCCCGGGATGTTCCCCAAGCCGGGCGAAACCCATTGGCGTCAGACCTGTGACCGCGAAATGCAGATGGTCCGCACGGCGGTCGGCATCACCGACGTGACGCCGCTGGGCAAGATAGCCTTGCAGGGACCAGACGTGCCCACGCTGCTTGACCGGGTCTATGCGAACACCTTTTCGACCCTGGCCGTAGGGCGCGTGCGCTACGGGATCATGCTGCGCGAGGATGGGATTGTGCTGGACGACGGCACCACGGCGCGGCTGAGCGAGACCGAGTATGTGTTGACCACAACGGGCGGGGCCGCAGGTCTGGTTTTTAACCACCTCGATTTCTGCACACAAGTCCTGTGGCCTGATCTCGAAGTGCAATACGCCTCGGAAACCGACCAATGGGCGCAGTTCTCGATCGCGGGCCCCAAGGCACGCGAGTTGGTCAACGCCCTGTGCGCCGAAGACATCACCAACGAGACTTTTCCCTACATGGCCTGCGGCACGGTCAGTATCGGCGCGGTCAAGGCGCGACTGTTCCGGATTTCGTTCTCGGGCGAGCACGGATACGAGATCGCGGTGCCTGCGCGTTATGGCGATTCTCTCGCGCGTGAACTCGGCCGGCGGGCCGAGGCGCTGGGCGGCGGCTGGTACGGGCTCGAGGCGCTGAACGCGCTGCGTATCGAAAAGGGCCTGCTGACCCATGCAGAGATGGACGGGCATGTCACGGCTGACGACCTCGGACTGGGCGGCATGGTGTCGAGCAAAAAGGATTGCATCGGCAAGACCCTCAGCCAGCGCCCTGCAATGATCGGCGCCGGACGCGAGCAACTGGTCGGCCTGATCCCCGTCAGCCCACTGACACAGTTCAGCGCCGGGGCATACATTTTCAAGAAGGGCGCCGCGCCAACCCTCGAAAACAACCAGGGCCATCTGACCAGCCATTGCCATTCCCCGACGCTGGGGCATCTGATCGCCATGGCGATGCTCAAGGACGGTCGGTCGAGGATCGGGGAACAGGTCGTGATCCGCGACCATACCCGCAACATCGAGGCCGTTTGCGAAGTTTGCACCACGGTCCACCTCGATCCAGAAGGAGCGAAACTCCGTGGTTGATTTGCAAGCAAGAAGCCCCGTCGCAGACATGCTGCCGATCAATGCCGGCAGCGTCACCCTGACAGAAAGTCGGCCGGAATTCGTGACCCTGTTGCAGCCGCGCGCTGGCAGGTCCAGCGAACTGTCGGCCGCCCTGGAAACGGTTCATGGCATGAAGTTGCCTGAATTGGGTGGGTCGACGAGTTCGGGTTCAGTGCGCGTTCTGTGGTTCGCAAGGGACCAGTACTTGCTGGTTGGCGACCGCCCGGCAAACCCGGACCTTTCGTCCGTGGCGGCCCTGACCGATCAGAGCGACGCATGGATCGTACTGGCTTTGTCCGGTTCTGGCTCGGCTGACGTTTTGGCGCGCCATTGCCCCCTGGATCTGCGCAGTGACCGCTTTGCTGTCGGTCAAACGGCCCGTGTTCCGGTTGCCCATCTTCCGAGCGTCCTCGTCAAGCTGGTCAACGGCTTTGAGGTCATGGTCATGCAAAGCTTGGCAAGATCCGCTGTGCATCATCTTGGTGAAGCGATGACCTCGGTCGCCGCACAGGCGCGATTGGGATGACCGCGGGGCTTTGTCAGAAGAACTTTGCTTGAGGCAGGGCAGGGAGCGGACTAGCGTCTGGTTATGACCAAACGCTCCCCCTTCAAGTACTTCAAAACCAGTCCAGAGATCATCCGCCTGGCCGTGATGCTTTATGTCCGGTTCCCGCTGTCGCTGAGGAATGTAGAAGACCTATTGCACGAACGCGGCATAGAGGTCAGTCACGAGACGGTCCGTTTTTGGTGGCAGCGTTTCGGACCGATGTTTGCATCAGAGATCAGAAAGCGCCGGATCGCCGGCTTGAAATCGAGCCGTTGGCAGTGGCACTTGGATGAGGTCTTCGTGAAGGTCAACGGAGAGCGGCACTACCTCTGGCGGGCCGTTGACCATGAGGGCGAGGTCTTGGAAAGCTTTGTCACCAAGACGCGCGACAAGAAAGCAGCATTGAAATTCTTTAGAAAAGCAATGCGCAAGCATGGCCGTCCAGAAACCATCATTACCGATCGCTTGCGATCCTACGGTGCTGCGTTGAAGGAGTTGGGGGCTGTAGGTCGCCAAGAGACCGGGCGCTGGCTCAACAACCGAGCCGAAAACTCACATTTGCCTTTCAGGCGAAGAGAACGGGCGATGCAGCGTTTCAGGCGGCTGCGAAGTTTGCAGATGTTCGTTTCCATCCATGCCTCAGTCACCAATCACTTCAACTCGGAGCGCAGCCTAACTTCCCGATCAAATTTCAAGCT
>JAURFB010000123.1 GCA_030827165.1 Marivivens sp. | reverse complement strand
GCTCGGCGCCGCTGCCATTCACGCCTTTGGAATGGGCCCCGGCGGTGATCACCGCCCGCTCGGCGCTCACCTGTTCGGTCCCCAGATGGACCGTCACGCCATCGCCGCGCGGCTCGGTCCGGTCCACCGCGCTTTGACGCCATGTGCCGCCAAGGTCGAGGAACCGCTTGTAGAGCCGCGTAACGAATGCCTGCGGGTCGCGGATATGCCGCGCGCCGGTGAAGCTAAGGCCCTTGTGGGGGCGCAGCCGGATTGCCGGTTCGAGGTCGAGAATCTCGTCCGAGGAAATCTCGTCGAAGGCCACGCCCAGCCTGCGGCGCAGGTCGGTTCCTTTCCGCGATCCTTCCCAGCCGCTCTTGGTTGTCCAGATCGAGATCATGTCGTTGGCGACGATCAGATCTTCGGCCCCCGCCGAGGCGATCAGGGGATTGATGCCCGCATCTGCGTGCGACAGCAGACCGGCAAGAGATGTGGCGATGTGCTCGACCCTTGAGGCGCGGCAGTTGGCAAGGAGCGACAGCATCCAGCGGGGATGGGTGAGGGCGTGCCAATAGTTGATCGACAGGGGGCTGTCCGAACTTGCCAGAAGATAGGGCAGGCCGGTGATGACAGAAGGCGAATTCACTGGCAGGCAGGCATAGATCGCAAGGGTGCAGGCATTGCCATAGCTCGCGCCCGATCCGGGCAGGTCGGGATCGCACAAGAGCGTCTTTAACCCACGCTCCTGCGCCCAGAGCGCCGACGAAACGCCCACGATCCCGGCGCCCGCGACCACCAGATCAAAATCGTTCATGTTCCGCCAACCTCTTGAATCCGCTCCTTCGTCGTCGCCGAAAAGGCCAGCCTTCCGAACCGGCGTCAATCCTTGGCGCGACATATAGATAGGATTTGCCGCCCCGCGCCCGCTCGCCTAGGCTCCGGTCGAAATTCCTCGTGATGACGGTGCCGCCATGCTCCTCAAACCCTACTGGACCGATGGTCTGCCGCCGGCTGCAGGCCTGGCCGAGACCCTGCCTGCCAAGGTCGATGTGCTGATCGTCGGGTCCGGCTACACCGGCCTCAACGCGGCTATTGAAACAGCGCGCGGCGGACGCTCGACGCTGGTGGTCGATGCGGGCGATCCGGGCCACGGCTGTTCGACGCGCAACGGCGGGCAGGTTGGCACCTCGATCAAACCGTCGCTGTCCGGCCTGACGCGGAAATACGGGGCCGAGCGGGCGCAGGCGATCCGGGGTGAGGGGATGACGGCGCTTGAATGGATCGGTGAACGGATCGCGGCGGAAGGGATCGACTGCGATTTCCGCCGGACGGGGCGCTTTCACGCCGCGCATTCGGAGGCGAAATTCGAGGGGCTGGCGGCGGATGTATCCGGCCTTCGCAAAGAAGGGATCGATGTCGAGGTCGTGACCCGCGCCGACCAGCGGCGCGAGATCGGGACGGATGGCTATCATGGCGGTCTCGTTTATCCGCGCCACGCCCAGCTTCAGCCCGCCAGATATCATCGTGGCCTTTTGAATGCCGCCCTTGCGGCAGGGGCGATGGTCGCGGGGCATTCGGCGGTAACGGCGATCAGGCGCGAGGGGCAGGAGTTTGTCGCCGAAACGGTCAAGGGGCAGGTTCGCGCCCGCGATGTCATCGTCGCCACCAACGGCTATACCGGCCCGTTCTCTGGCTGGCACCGGCGGCGGGTCATTCCGATCGGCAGCTATATCATCGCGACCGAGGAATTGCCCGAAGAGCTGATTTCCGGGCTCTTCCCGACGGATCGGGTTGTGACCGATACCCGCAAGGTCGTCTGCTATTACCGCGCCAGCCCCGATGGGAGGCGGGTGATCTTTGGCGGGCGGGTCTCGGCCTTTGAGACCGAAGCGGCCCTGTCGAGCCCCGCGCTTTACGAGAATATGTGCACACTCTTCCCCGAATTGCGCGGGTCGAGGATCACCCATTCCTGGAGCGGCACGGTCGCCTATACCTTTGACGAACTCGCCCATATCGGTGTGCATGACGGCGTCCACTATTCGATGGGCTATTGCGGCTCGGGCGTCTCGACGGCGAGCTATTTCGGAATGCGGCTGGGGCAGAAGGTGCTGGGCCGCAAAGAAGGGCAAACGGCCTTCGACGGCCTGAGTTTCCCCACGCGGCCGTTCTATAACGGCAAGCCTTGGTTCCTGCCCGCAACAGTCGCCTGGTATCGCTGGCGCGACATGCGGGACGCGCGGGCCAACCGGGGCTAGAGGCTGGCAGGCGGCAAGAGGTCGGCGAACTCGGCCTTTTGCTTGGCCATGCGGGCCTGAATGGCTTTCATCAGGTCTTCGGGGCGAAGCGCGCCAGCGTTCCACAGGGCGATCTGGCCGAGGCTGTCGGCCACGCTGTGATCGCGGGCATAGGTGATCGCCCGTTTGGTTCCGGCGATGGCGAGGGGCGATTTCGCCGCGATCTCGCGGGCAAGGGCAAGTGCTGCGGCGAGGGTGGCCTCGG
>JAURFB010000068.1 GCA_030827165.1 Marivivens sp. | reverse complement strand
CCAGACCGATCTCGAAAGGCATGGTGATCGCCGCTTCCACGCAATCAACGATCCGCTTTGGGGCGTTGAGCGGAGACGTCGCAAGTGCCGCGCGCCGCGCCTTGATCGCTTCGAAATAGGCGCGTCCGTCTGCAAAACCATCGCGCCGTTGGCCGGTCGCGACCAAAGGCGAGCCGAGACTCCGCAGCTGGAGGATAAGCTCTTCCGAGGCGCTATCGGGGCTTTGATTGGCCAATTCGTCGATCAACCCCGACTGGCGCGCGGTGAAAGCCGGCATGGTTCTCCAATCCAGAAGCAAGGACAGGCTTGTTTCGGCACCGACCAGCCTTGGCAAGCGCTGCGTGCCGCCGGCTCCGGGCACCAGCCCGAGCTTGGCCTGCGACTTGCCAAGTCGCGCTGTCGGGGTGGCGACCCTGCGATGTGCGGCGAGCGCAAGTTCGAGCCCAGCGCCAAGAACCCGCCCTTTGAGAGCCGCAACAACCGGAACCTGTGCCGCTTCGATTTTAGCTGCTATCTCAGCTAAGGTCGGCGCAGCCCCTTGCGACGCGGCGTCAGAGATTGGTAGGCCGATGCTGAAATCCGCACCCTGCCCCGCAATCACGACACCCAAAACATCTTTGTCAGACAGAAGGCCATCAAGGCCTTGCATCAAGGCTCGGCGCAGATCGTGGTGAAGGACATTGCCGGCAGCGCCAGCCATCACCAGATGGCCTACGCCCCTGTGACGCATGATCCGGACCGGACCTCCCATGACGCTGCCCCCGTCTTTAACCCTACCTCACATCTATTTGGCCGCCGTTTGCACGGCGGGGCAAGCAAAGATGCAATTGGGATAGGATCAGGCCTTGGCCGGAGCGGGGCAGAAGACCTCGTATAGCCGCTCAAGGATCGGCCCGACCCGCTGGTCGGCAAGGCGGTAGCGGATCGTCCGCCCATCGCGATCGCACTCCACAAGCCCCTCGGCCCGCATCCGCGCGAGCTGGCCAGACACATAGGATTGGCTGGCCCCCAACACTTCCTCTAGATCGCTCACGCATAGCTCGCCTGGCAAAAGAGCGCACAGGATCCTTAGGCGAGCGGGATTGGATAGGACCTTAAGAACTTCGGCAGCTTCGTCCGCGGCTTCGTTCATCGCTTTGGCTGCAACTTCAGGATCTTGCATTACTCGCTCACTGATTTTGATCTGAGCATATTTCAATCTTGCAATATGTTATTCTGCACTTATAACCTACCTCATGAAGATTCGACTTGAGGCACTTTTCTCCCCGAAAGGCGTGGCTGTCTGCAAACTGTCACGATTTATCCCGAGACTGCAAGCCTGCGCTTGCGGCGGAGAGAGCTTTGCCCCGCGCCGGGCCTTCTGACGCCGGTTTCCGACCCTGCAAACTTGCAGGGCTGGGAGACGGCTTCTCGCCAACGGAAGAACATCGGAAGACGAATGCAACAAGAATGGATTTTGGGGCTCGCTGGAGGCGGCCTTATCGGGATCGCAGGAGCGATCTATCTCCTTGTCAACGGGCGCATCATGGGCGCCTCTGGGATCATCGGCAGCGTTGTCGATGGAACTTCGGGAAACCAGACATCCGAGAGGATCTGGTTCATCGCCGGCCTATTCCTTTTGCCGACCCTCCTCTCATTCTGGGTGGGCCCGCGCGACAACTTTATCACCGACAACCTCTGGGCCATTGCCGCGGCGGGTATCCTCGTGGGTGTCGGAACGCGGCTGGCCAATGGCTGCACCTCGGGTCACGGCATCTGCGGGATGTCGCGCCTGTCGTTGCGGGGCTTTGTTGCCACCGTTTTCTATATCGGGGCCGGCGGCCTCTCGATCATCCTCTTCAAACATCTTCTGGGGGTCGTCTGATGCGCGGTCTGTTTGCTTTTATCGCTGGGGGCCTCTTCGGCGCCGGTCTTCTGGTTTCGGGCATGACCGACAGCCGCAAGGTTCAGGGCTGGCTCGACATTTTCGGGGAATGGGATCCCACCCTCGCCTTCGTTATGGGAGGCGCGATGCTGCCGATGGCGATTGCCTGGCGGATCACCCGCGGCCGCAACCCTGCGCTCGGCGGGCTGTTCCCGCCCAAACCCGACCAGCGGGTGGGGCGCAATCTGGTTCTCGGCTCGATCCTGTTCGGCGCAGGTTGGGGTCTGGCTGGCCTTTGCCCGGGCCCTTCGGTCGCCTCTTTGTCCTATGGCGGCATTGGCGGGATCGTGTTCATCCTGTCTATGGTTGGCGGAATGTGGGCCGCCCCGATGTTGCGTTCGAGGCTAGACGCGGCTTAGGTCACGGCCTAAAGATCGCCTATGCAAATACGCCAGATCACTGAGAGCTATGCCGTCTCGCCGCAGATTGATCCCGCCGATATTCCGGCGATCAAAGCGGCGGGATTCACCACTGTCATCTGCAATCGACCTGATGCCGAAGTTCCGATGGAGCTTCAGTCGGCGGTGGTTCGGATCGCCGCCGAGGCGGCGGGGCTAACTTTCATTGACAACCCTGTGAGCCATCAGACCCTTAATCTTGGGATGGTCGACGCGCAGTTTGCGGCGATGGAAGCGTCAGAGGGGCCGGTCTTTGCCTACTGCGCCTCGGGCAACCGGTGTTCGATCATTTGGTGCCTTGGTCAGGCAGGTCAGATGCCGGTGGACGAGATCATCGCCACAGTGGCGCGGGCCGGATACGATCAGGCGGCCCTGCGGCCCCAGTTGGAAGCGCTATCCCGCCGCTAGGTGTCGGCGTCGAGGCTCAGGTCTAAGGAAGCACGCAATGACCCACGTAGAGCACAAGAGCATTGATGGCCCCTTCGACAAACAACGGAACATGGCCGCCGCGGCGCCCAAGTTCCTCTCGGTCTGGGATATCCACGCCTACTACGGCGAGAGCTATATCGTCCAAGGCGTGAGCTTTGACATCCACGAAGGCGAGATCCTCGCCCTTCTCGGCCGCAATGGCGCCGGCAAAACTTCGACCCTGCGGGCGATTGCCCGCCTCGACAATCCAGCGCTCAGGCACGGTGAGATCTGGCTCGATCACAAGCCGCTGCACGAGATGAAAGCTTTTCAAGCGGCGCAGGCCGGCATTGCCCTCGTTCCCGAAGACCGGCGGATCATCCCCGGCCTCACGGTCGAGGAAAACCTGCAGCTGGCGCAGATCGCCCCGCCCAAGGGCTGGTCTCTCGAGCGGATCTACGAGCTTTTCCCGCGCCTCGGCGAGCGCCGCAAGCAGGAAGGCGTCACCTTGTCGGGTGGCGAGCAGCAGATGCTCTCCATTGCCCGCGCCCTGGCCCGTGACATCAAAGTGCTTCTGCTCGACGAGCCATATGAGGGTCTCGCCCCCGTGATCGTGCAGGAATTTGCCAAGACCCTCTCGATCATCCGCGATCAGGGCATCACCACGATCATCGTCGAGCAAAACGCCGTCGCCGCGCTGAAACTGGCCGACCGCGCCGTCATCCTCGACACCGGAACCGTCGTCTACTACGGATCGGCGCAAGAAGTGCTTGATGATGAGGCTCTCAGAGCGAAATATCTCGCCATCTGATCCTTGCGGCCCCGCTCGGGGGCCGCGACACCCGCAAAGAATTGGGGAAAGCCATGACCAAACTCTATCCGCCCACCGCAGATTTCGCGGCCAACGCCCATATTGACAAAGCCAAGTATAACACACTCTACGCGGCCTCTGTCGCAGACCCGACCAAATTCTGGGCCGAACACGGCAAGCGGATCGACTGGATCAAGCCCTACTCGAATGTGAAGAACACAACTTTCGCCCACCCCGATGTCTCGATCAAATGGTTCGAGGATGGCGAACTCAATGTCTCGGCAAACTGTATCGACCGCCACCTTGAAACCCGCGGCGATCAGACTGCGATCATCTGGGAAGCGGACGATCCCAACATCTCCAAACACATCACCTATCTCGAACTATCCGAGCAGGTGAACAAGTTTGCCAACGTCCTGAAATCCCAAGGCGTCAAGAAGGGTGATCGGGTCATCCTCTATATGCCGATGATCCCCGAGGCGGCCTATGCGATGCTGGCCTGCGCCCGCGTCGGTGCGGTCCATTCGATCGTTTTCGCCGGCTTCTCGCCCGACGCGCTCGCCAGCCGCATCTCCGATTGCGGCGCCTCGCTGGTGATCACCGCCGATGAAGCCCCGCGCGGCGGCAAGAACACGCCCCTCAAGATCAATGTCGACAAGGCCATGGCAATCTGCGGCGACGTGAAAACCCTCGTGGTCGAGCGCACCGGCGGCAGCGTCCCGATGAAAGAGGGCCGCGATATCTATCTGCACACGGTCATGGCCCACGCCTCGACCGATTGCCCGCCCGAGGTGATGGGGGCCGAAGACCCGCTCTTCATCCTCTATACCTCCGGCTCGACAGGAAAACCCAAGGGCGTTCTCCACACATCCGGCGGCTATCTCGTCTGGGCCTCGATGACGCATGAATATGTCTTCGATTACCACGACGGCGATATCTATTGGTGCACCGCCGATGTCGGCTGGGTCACCGGCCACAGCTATATCGTCTATGGCCCCCTCGCCAACGGCGCAACGACCCTGATGTTTGAGGGCGTACCCTCTTATCCCGATTTCGGACGTTTCTGGGCCGTGTGCGAAAAGCACAAAGTCAACCAGTTCTACACCGCCCCAACCGCGATCCGTGCCCTGATGGCGCATGGGCCCGACTGGGTGAACAAGCACGACCTCTCCTCGCTCAAAGTGCTCGGCACAGTGGGTGAGCCGATCAACCCCGAGGCGTGGAACTGGTACAACGACGTCGTCGGCAAGGGGAATTGCCCGATCGTCGACACTTGGTGGCAGACCGAAACCGGCGGCCACCTGTTAACGCCGCTTCCCGGTGCCATCGCCACCAAGCCCGGCTCTGCGACTGTGCCCTTCTTCGGCGTACAGCCGGTGATCCTCGATGCCACCACCGGCAAGGAGATCACCGAGACAGTCGCCGAAGGCGTTTTGTGCATGAAAGACAGCTGGCCCGGCCAGATGCGCAGTGTCTTTGGCGATCACGACCGCTTCGTGAAAACCTATTTCTCCGACTACAAAGGCTACTATTTTTCCGGCGACGGCTGCCGCCGAGACGAGGATGGCTATTATTGGATCACCGGCCGCGTCGACGACGTGATCAACGTCTCCGGCCACCGGATGGGCAGCGCCGAGGTCGAAAGCGCCCTCGTCGCCCACCCCAAGGTTTCTGAATCTGCCGTGGTTGGGTTCCCCCATGAGATCAAGGGGCAAGGTATCTATTGCTATGTCACGTTGATGGACGGCGAGGCCTACACCGACGACCTGAAGACCCAGCTGCGCAACTGGGTCCGCAAGGAAATCGGCCCCATTGCCTCGCCCGATGTCATCCAATGGGCGCCGGGCCTGCCGAAAACCCGCTCGGGCAAGATCATGCGCCGCATCCTGCGCAAGATCGCCGAAAACGACTTCGGCGCGCTGGGCGACACCTCGACCCTCGCCGATCCCTCGGTCGTCGACGACCTGATCGCAAATCGCGGCAAGTAATACTCCTTCTGGCCCCGGACAGTCTCTCCGGGGCCACTTTTCTTTTGGCCCGCAAATACTCCGGGGGAGCTCGAAGGACGGGGGCGGAGCCCCCTCAGGCTCTCCGTTTGCGGTAACTCTTTGGCAAGAGTCCTCGGCTAATCTCCCAATTTGGGTGAGGGCGTTCCAGATGCGGACGCTCGAAATGGATCTTGTAACTTTTCCTGTGACAATCGCGGCGGTTTCGGCGCCCGCCCGGCCCACGACTGCCGCCGATCCGGCCCCAATCGCGGCCGCCCGCCAGGCGGAGCCACCGGCGACCAATCTCCGGCCCCGCCCCGAAGAACCGGCCATTCGAGATGCCAGCCGCGTCGAAGAGGCCGGCAAGCCGCGCGCGCTAAAGCCCTATGGCGTGATCATTCTCCCCGACCGGGAGCCTAGGCTGAAAGACGAGGCCCAAAAGCCGGACAAGGACCCCGAGCAAAGCGCGCCCGAATGGCCCACACCGATTGCCGAACACCCACCTTCTGCCAAAACGCAGGCGAATGGCTCGGAAACGGCGGTTGGCGCAGCCGAAGATCGGCCGATTGACCCCACGTCATAAAATAGCCCGAGCCGCCTTCCCACCTCGGCACGCTTGCCATATATACCTTAGGATCACGTCCCCGCGTTGCGGCGAAGGGGCGATACAGTAACAGGCAACTGGCCGAGGAAAACATGAGCACCAACAAGAGCCATGACAGCGATGTGAGCTTTATTCGCGCGCTGGCAGAACTTCTGCGTGAAAACGAACTCACAGAGCTTCAGGTCAAGCGCGAATATGGCGACAACGACAGTCTGAACGTCCGTGTTAGCCGCCAGACACAGGTCGTGACTGCCGTTTCGGTCCCTGCCGCCGCCCCTGCCGCTGTCGCCGCCCCGGCCGCCGCCGCTGCGCCTGCCGCTTCGGCCGATCCGGCCGCTCACCCAGGCGCGGTGACCTCACCGATGGTCGGCACCGTCTATCTCTCTTCCGAACCGGGCGCGGCCGCCTTCGTGACGATTGGCCAGCAGGTCAAGGAAGGCGATACCATCCTCATCATCGAAGCAATGAAGACGATGAACCAGATCCCGGCCCCGCGCTCGGGCAAGCTGACCCGCCTTCTCGTCGAAGACGGCGCCCCGGTCGAATACGGCGCGCCCCTTGTTATCATCGAATAAGGCCCCGCCAATGTTCGACAAAATCCTGATCGCCAACCGCGGAGAGATCGCCCTGCGCGTGGTCCGTGCCTGCCGCGAAATGGGGATCACATCGGTCGCCGTGCATTCGACTGCCGATGCCGATGCGATGCACGTGCGGATGGCCGACGAAGCCGTTTGCATTGGCCCGAACCCCTCGTCGCAGAGCTATCTGAGCTTTCCCTCGATCATCTCGGCCTGCGAGATCACCGGGGCACAGGCGATCCATCCGGGCTATGGCTTCCTGTCGGAAAACGCGGCCTTCGTGCAGGCGGTTGAAGATCATGGCCTGACCTTCATCGGCCCATCGGCCGAACATATCCGCCTGATGGGCGACAAGATCACCGCCAAGGAAACCGCCAAAGCCCTCGGGATCCCGGTTGTTCCCGGCTCGGCGGGCGGGGTTCCCGATCTCGGCACGGCCAAGCGTGCGGCTGCCGAAATGGGCTATCCGGTCATCATCAAGGCAACCGCCGGTGGTGGAGGCCGCGGAATGAAGGTTGCCAAGAACGAGAAAGAGATCGAGACTGCCTTCCTCACCGCCCGGTCCGAGGCCAAGGCCGCCTTTGGCAATGATGAAGTCTATATGGAGAAATACCTCCAGAAGCCGCGTCATATCGAGATTCAGGTTTTCGGCGACGGGATGGGCAAAGGCGTCCATCTTGGCGAGCGCGACTGCTCGCTGCAGCGCCGCCACCAGAAGGTCTTTGAGGAGGCCCCCGGCCCCTGCATTACCCCCGAGGAACGCGCCCTGATCGGCAAGATCTGCGCCGACGCCATCGCCAAGATGGGCTATTCCGGCGCGGGCACGATCGAGTTCCTCTATGAGGATGGCGAGTTCTATTTCATCGAGATGAACACCCGGCTCCAGGTCGAGCACCCTGTTACCGAAAGCATTTTCGGACAGGATCTTGTGCGCGAACAAATCCGCGTGGCGGCCGGACTTGGCCTGTCGTTCACGCAAGACGATCTCAAGATCAACGGCCATTCGATCGAGGTCCGCATCAACGCCGAGCGCCTGCCGAATTTCGCCCCCTGCCCCGGCAAGATCACCCAGTATCACGCGCCGGGCGGCCTTGGCGTGCGGATGGATTCGGCGCTGTATGATGGCTACCGGATCCCGCCCTATTACGACAGCCTGATCGGCAAGCTTATCGTCCACGGGCGCGACCGGCCCGAAGCGCTGGCGCGCCTGAAGCGGGCGCTAGGTGAGTTGATCGTCGACGGTATCGACACCACGGTGCCGCTGTTCCACGCGCTTCTCGAGGAACCCGATGTCTTGTCGGGGAATTACAACATCCATTGGCTTGAAAAGTGGCTCGAGGCCAACCTGCATTGATCTTTCGGGCGTCGGCATGAGGGATGATCCCACTCATCTGACGCCCGATCTTTTGCTGTCGGCCTATGCGTCAGGCATTTTCCCGATGTCAGAGGGCCGCGATGATCCCGAGATTTTCTGGGTCGATCCGCGTCTGCGCGGGATCATTCCGATGGGTGGCTTCCACCTCTCGCGCAGCCTGTCGCGCAAGATCGGCCAAGAGCCCTTCCGCATCAGCTTTGACACGGATTTCGCCGGCGTCGTCGATGGCTGCGCCGAACGCCCCGAGACATGGATCAACGGGCCGATCCGTGCGCTCTATCTCGAGCTGCACGCGCGCGGCCTGGCCCATTCGGTTGAGGTCTGGGACGGCAAGGCCCTGGTCGGCGGGGTCTATGGCGTCGCGCTCGCGGGCGCGTTCTTTGGCGAGAGCATGTTCTCGCGCCGGACCGATGCCTCGAAGATCGCGCTCGCCTATCTGATGACCCGCCTGCGGGCGGCAGGATTTGTCCTCTTCGACACCCAGTTTCTGACGGATCACCTCGGGAGTCTTGGCGGCATCGAGATTTCGCGCACGGAGTATCGCCGAAGATTGAGCGACGCGCTGCTGGTGAAAGCGGACCTAATCGCCACCCCCGAGCCCGGCGCTCAGGAGGTGAGGCAGCTCAACATCCAGACATCATAGCGCGGATGGTCGAGCGCGTTCAGCGCCGGAGCCGAGGCGATCATCCAGCCCACAAAGATCGGTGTGGCGGCTACGTCATAGGAAATGGTCAACTCTCCAAAGGCGTCGCCCGCGGGGTTGTCCGTCGGGAAGCGGCAATCGCCAAGGGTGATCGTCAGATGGCCGACCACGGCGCTTTCGCCAAGTGCGAGGGCAAGATCGGTGACGACGCCGGTGATCTTGTCGAGAACCCGCAGGCGGCCGGCGCTGCCTTGGGTCACATGGATTTGCGGCGCGAGTTCCGGCCCCTGCTCGCCCAGAGCTTCGGATTCGGGCAGCGGATCAAGCGGCACGACCTCAATCGTCTCCTGCGCCTGAGCGACCGCCGCGACCGCAGCCAGAGTCAGCCCGCAAAACGCGGCCGCGCGGAGGATCATTTCTCGTCGCCCCCAGTGACAAACTTCAGGAGAAGCTGCACCACGCTGACAGAGCCTTGCGTGTCGAGAATCTGGGCGCCTTCCGCATAATTGTCGAAAGAACCGCCGGGGACGATTTCGACGAAATTGCCGCCGAGGAGCCCCTCGGACGAGACGACAGCCGTGCTGTCGTCGGGCACGGGGATGCCATCGTTGAGGGTCAAGGTTGCTTCGGCGCGGAAGGTTTCAGCGTTGAGCGAAAGGGCGGTGACGGTGCCGACCTTGACGCCGGACATACGGATATCGGTGCCGACGGTCACGCCTTCGGCCGAGCGGAACTCGGCGGTGAGGTCATATCCGGCGCGGTCGGCGCTGAAGCCACTGACGCCTGCCGCATACCAAAGAAAGCCCGCCGCGACCGCGACAACGGCGGCTCCGACGAGAACTTCGGTGATATTCTCACGCATCGGGCGCTCCTATTCGGGCTGCCAGGCCTCGTAGTCCTTGCGCGACGCGGGGCTGCCGGTGCGCCGGATCGAGCCGGTGGGCACATAGGCCATCGCCGTGCCCGTCAGATTCTCGACATGGGGTTTTTCCCAAAACTTGTGAACCATCGGCGTTTCGGACGGTGGGGTATCAAACGTGCGGTGCAGCCATCCGTGCCAATCGGCGCCGATGCGGCTGCCTTCGATCTCGCCGTTGTAAATCACCCAGCGGCGCTTGTCGTCGCGCGTGCGGTAGTAGACGTTGCCTTCGCCGTCCTGACCGACCTTGACGCCCTTGCGCCAGGTGAAAAGCTGGGTGTTCAGCGTCTGCCCATCCCACCAGGTGAAAAGCCGCTTGATCGTGTTCAGAAGGCCCATGGCGCGTCTCCGGTAATCCTGCCCTGTCATGCCCCAAAGCGGGGCAAAGGTCCAGAGGGGAGGGCTGCCTTCGGCAGGGGGCGCTGCCCCCGCGCCTTGCGGCGCTCCCCCGGAGTATTTGGGGCCAAAAGAAGCCTAGGCAGGGATCCGGGCGGTGACTTCGATCTCGATCCTCATCTCCGGCTCTTGCAGGCCGGCGACGATCATCGTCGCCGCGGGGCGGGAAATGGCGAAGGCCTCGGAGGTGAGAGGCCAGCAGGCGGGCCAGTCGGACTTGTCGGGCAGGATGTAGCGGACGCGGACCACGTGATCAAGGCCGGTGCCGGCCTCTGCCAACGCCCGCCCGATCGTGGCCAGCTCGTTGCGGCACTGGTCAACCACGCTTTCAGGCTGGTCATGGTGGCGTAGTCATAGCCGGTGGTGCCTGCCACGTGAACAAGACCATCGGCGACGACGGCGCGGGAATACCCGATCCTGGCTTCGAAGGGAGACCCGGTCGAGATATGGCGGACCGGGTCTTTCATCCTAGCTGGCGCTGGCGGCGGCGGATTTCTTCGCGCCATCGGCGTGGATCATCAACGGCGTGGCGCCCGGACCGACCGCTTCTTCATTCACCACGACCTCGGTGACCGACTCCATGCCGGGAAGTTCGAACATCGTATCGAGGAGGATATCCTCCATGATCGAGCGCAGGCCGCGCGCGCCGGTCTTGCGTTCGATGGCGCGCTTGGCGATGGCTTTGAGCGCATCGTCGGTGAAGGTCAGCTTGGTGTCCTCGATCTCGAACAGGCGCTGGTATTGCTTGACGAGCGCGTTCTTCGGCTCGGTCAGAATCGTCACGAGGGCTGCCTCGTCAAGGTCGGTCAGGGTGGCGATCACAGGCAGGCGGCCGACAAATTCGGGAATCAGGCCGAATTTCAGAAGATCTTCGGGCTCAAGCTCGGAAAATATTTCGCCCACGCCGCGGTCTTCGGGATCACGCACATCCGCGCCAAAGCCCATCGCCGAGCCCTTGCCGCGCTGCGAGATGATCTTTTCAAGGCCCGAGAAGGCGCCACCGCAGATGAAGAGGATATTGGTGGTGTCGACCTGCAGGAATTCCTGCTGGGGATGCTTGCGCCCGCCTTGCGGCGGCACGGAGGCCACGGTGCCTTCCATGATCTTCAAGAGCGCCTGCTGCACGCCCTCGCCCGAGACATCGCGGGTGATCGAGGGATTGTCGGACTTGCGGGTGATCTTGTCGACCTCGTCGATATAGACGATGCCGCGCTGTGCCCGCTCGACGTTGTATTCGCTGGCCTGCAAGAGCTTGAGAATTATGTTCTCGACATCCTCGCCGACATAGCCCGCTTCGGTCAGCGTGGTCGCATCGGCCATCGTGAAGGGCACATCGAGAATACGGGCCAGCGTCTGCGCGAGCAAGGTCTTGCCGCAGCCGGTCGGGCCGATCAGCAAGATGTTGGATTTGGCCAGCTCGATATCGGCGGCCTTGGTCGAATGGTTGAGGCGTTTGTAGTGATTGTGAACCGCCACCGACAGGACGCGCTTGGCGTGCTGCTGGCCGATCACATAATCGTCGAGCACGGCGCAAATCTCGCGCGGGGTCGGAACGCCATCGCCCGCCTTGAGGCCGGTCGATTTGGTTTCCTCGCGGATGATGTCCATGCACAACTCGACGCATTCGTCGCAGATGAACACGGTCGGTCCGGCGATCAGCTTGCGAACCTCGTGCTGGCTCTTGCCGCAAAAGCTGCAGTAGAGCGTGTTCTTGCTGTCGCCGCCTGTAGAATTCGCCATGCTTTTCCTCTCGGCGCTATGCCGCTTATTGGTCGTCCACCCTACTCTGATCATAAAGACTAGGACAGGGTTGGAAGGTCCACAACGGCAAAAACGCCGTGAAGGTGTGGCCCGTCTATTCCGTTGCCGTCGGGCGACGGGTCAGGATTTCGTCGATCAGGCCCCAATCTTTGGCCTCGTCGGGCGACATGAAATTGTCGCGTTCCAGCGCCGCCTCGACCGATTTGAGTTTCTGGCCGGTGTGGGTGACATAGATCTCGTTGAGCCGGTTCTTCAGCTTCTGGGTCTCTTGCGCGTGGATCATGATGTCCGTGGCCTGGCCCTGGTAGCCGCCCGATGGCTGGTGAACCATGATCCGGCTGTTGGGCAGCGAAAAGCGCATCCCCGGCTCGCCGGCCGTCAGCAGCAGCGAGCCCATCGAGGCAGCCTGACCGACGCAGAGGGTCGAGACCTTGGGGCGGATGTATTGCATCGTGTCATAGATCGACAGGCCCGAGGTGACGACACCGCCGGGGCTGTTGATATACATCGAGATTTCTTTCTTCGGGTTCTCGGCTTCAAGGTGCAGCAGCTGCGCCACGACAAGCTGGCTCATCCCATCGTGGACGGGGCCGGAGACGAAGATGATGCGTTCTTTTAGAAGGCGCGAGAAGATGTCGTAGGCACGCTCGCCGCGGGCTGTCTGTTCAACAACCATGGGGACGAGGTTCATGTAGGTCTCGATCGGATCTTTCATCGGGTCAGCCTTTTGGAGCGGGACGCGTACGTCGATAAACACAATGTCTTGCCCGAGTCTTAGTGGCCCGTGGCGGGGGCTTCAAGGGCACCCGGCTATT
>JAURFB010000110.1 GCA_030827165.1 Marivivens sp. | reverse complement strand
GGGCGGTATAGAGGGCGGGGGCGACAGGGCCGCCTTTGGCCTCGGGCATGACGAAAGCCATGTCGAGATAGCCGCCCGGCTCGAGCGACATGAAGCCAAGGAGGCGGCCCTCGTCTTCGGCGACAAAGGCCCACTGATCCAAGAGCTTGTCGGGCTTGTCCCAATTCGGCTCTCGCCGGGGCGCCCAGGCCTCGCGCTGACGCTCGGTATAGGCGCCTTCCGTGCCCTCCCGGACCGCGCGATAAAAGACCCCGGCCATCGCCTCTCGGTCTTCTGCGCGATAGGGGCGGACGCGGAATGTCACGTCACGCGCGATCTTGTGCGATATTCGGGGCGATCCCAAAGGCGGCGGTTCATCACATCCGCGATGATATCGACCGCCTTCGCCACATCGCCGAGTTCGATATACAGTGGCGTGAACCCAAAGCGCATGATATCGGGCGCGCGGAAATCGCCGATCACGCCGCGGGCGATCAAGGCCTGCATGGCGGCATAGCCTTCTTCGAAGCGGAACGAGATCTGGCTACCGCGCAGGTGCGGATCGCGCGGCGAGGCAAGGGAAAGCATCGGGCAGGCGGTCTCGACCCCCTCGACAAAAGCTTCGGTCAACGCGATCGACCGGGCGCGGATATCGGCCATCGTCGTCATGTCCCAGATGTCCAGCGAGGCTTCGAGCGCGGCGAGCGCCAGAACCGGCGGTGTTCCGACGCGCATCCGCTCGATACCGCGGCCGGGGCGATAATCGAGATCGAAGGCGAAGGGCGCCTCGTGGCCAAGCCAGCCGGACAGGGCCGGACGAGCCACCTCGGCATGGCGCGGGGCGACATAGATGAAGGCCGGCGCGCCGGGGCCGCCGTTGAGATATTTATAGGTGCAGCCGACTGCAAAATCGGCGCCCGCGCCGGCAAGGTCGACCTCGGTCGCCCCGGCCGTGTGCGCCAGATCCCAGATCGCCAATGCGCCGGCGGCATGGGCCTTGGCGGTCAGGGCTTTCATATCATGCAGGCGGCCGGTGCGATAATCGACCTCGGTGATGAGTGTCGCGGCAACAGATTCGTCGATATGATCGGCGATCTCTTCCGGGGCCACCACCTTGAGCTCGAGCCCGCGTCCGAGGCTCTTGACAAGGCCTTGGGCGATATAGAGGTCGGACGGAAAGTTGCCGTTGTCCGAGAGGATCACTTTGCGGTCAGGCCGCATTTCAATGGCCGAGGCCAGCGCCTGATATACCTTGATCGACAGTGTATCGCCCATCACCACGTGGCCCGGCTCGGCACCGATCAGGCGGGCGATGCGGTCGCCGATGGCGGTCGGCATCGCCATCCAGCCCGCGCCATCGCGCCCGCCGCGGTTCCAGCCGGTGATCAGCATCTCACCCCATTCTTCCGTCACCGCCGAGGCCAAGCGGCCAGCGGCCGCCTTGGGCACGGGGCCGAGGCTGTTGCCATCGAGGTAGATGACATCCTTTGGCAGGTGGAAATGGGATTTGGTGGCTGAAAAATCGGTCATGGAGGGATCGTCCGCCTGAAATTGTGGGTGCGTATCTGGCGGAAAGGTCTAGTCTCAAGTTGGGCCGAGGGAAAGGCCCGGCGGGACAAACCGAATGGAAGACGACAAGGCATTGCTCAAGTGGATCGACATACCGCCCGTCTGGCTGGCGCTTTTCGCGACTGCGGCCTGGCTGATCGGCCGGGCGGACCTATGGAGCCTGAGCTTCGGCGGGGCGTGGTCCGACTTTGCGGCGGGTCTTTTGATCGGCGGCGGGCTTCTTCTGATGCTGCTCGCCGTGGTCGAGATGCGCAAATGGCGCACGACGGTCATTCCGCACCGCGAGGCCTCGCATCTGGTGCAGTCCGGCATCTTCAGCCGCAGCCGCAACCCGATCTATCTGGGCGATGTGCTGGTGCTGGCTGGGCTCGTTCTGCGGTTCGACGCACCCGAGGCGCTGGCGCTGGTGCCGGTGTTTTTCTGGTGGATCGAGCGGCACTTCATCCTTGCCGAAGAAGATCGGCTGCGGCGCAAATACCGCGCCGAATTCGCCCGCTATTGTGAGAAGACACGCCGATGGCTCTAGCTGGTTTGGCGGGGACGGATGCGGGCTTGCGACCAAACGACCGATCAACTGAGGCTGCGTTGTGAAATTGGCTCGCGTTCGATAGAAGGGCGCGAAGGTTACTTAAGAGGGAGGTATGCCCCGTGAAAATCGGTGCACCAAAGGAAATCATCGACGGTGAAAACAGGGTCGCCATGACCCCGGCTTCGGCCCGCGATCTGCAAAAGCTCGGCTACGAATGTGTGATCGAGACCGGCGCTGGCGAAAAGGCCGGCTTCTCGGACGCCACCTACAGGGACGCCGGTGTCGAGATCGTCAAAACCGCTGCTGCGCTCTTCAAGACGGCCGATATCGTCGCCAAGGTCCGCGTGCCCACCGAGGCCGAGATCAAGCGCCTGCGCGAAGGGCAGACGCTCATCTCCTTCTTCAACCCCGGCGCCAATGCGGCGTTGATGGAGCTGGCCGCCTCCAAAGGCGCCAATGTCATCGCGATGGAGATGGTGCCCCGCATCAGCCGCGCCCAGAAGATGGACGCGCTCTCCTCGATGGCCAACATCGCTGGCTATCGCGCGGTGATCGAGGCGGGCAACAACTTTGGCCGCTTCTTCACCGGTCAGGTGACCGCTGCGGGCAAAGTGCCGCCCGCCAAGGTTCTGGTGGTTGGCGCCGGTGTGGCCGGCCTGGCCGCGATCGGCACGGCGACCTCGCTCGGCGCGATCACCTATGCCTTTGACGTGCGCCCCGAAGTGGCCGAGCAAGTGGAATCGATGGGCGCCGAGTTCGTCTATCTCGATTTCGAAGAGGCCCAGCAAGACGGCGCCGCGACCGGCGGCTACGCCGCGCCCTCAAGCCCAGAATTCCGCGAGGCCCAGCTTAGGAAATTCCGCGAGATCGCGCCGGATATGGACATCGTGATCACCACGGCGCTGATCCCCAACCGCGAAGCGCCCGAGCTTTGGACCGAGGACATGGTGAAATCCATGAAACCCGGTTCGGTCATCATCGACCTTGCCGCCGAAAAAGGCGGCAACTGCAAGCTGACCCGCGCCGACGAGCGCATCGTCACCGATAACGGCGTGATCATCATCGGCTATACCGACTTCCCGAGCCGGATGGCCGCGCAGGCCTCGACGCTCTATTCGACCAACATCCGTCACATGATGACGGACCTGACGCCCGAAAAGAACGGCATCGTCAATCACAACATGGAAGACGATGTTATCCGCGGCGCGACGGTGACCCATAACGGCGCCATCACCTTCCCGCCGCCGCCGCCCAAGGTTCAGGCGATCGCGGTTCAGAAGAAGGAAAAGCCCAAGGAGCTGACCGCCGAAGAAAAGCGCGCGCAGGAAGTGGCGGCCTTCAAGGCCCAGACCCGCAATCAGGTTACACTTCTGACCGTCGGCGCGGCGCTCATGCTGCTCGCGGGCCTTTATACGCCGGCGAGCTTCATGCAGCACTTCATCGTCTTCGTGCTCTCGGTCTTCATCGGCTTCCAGGTGATCTGGAACGTCAGCCACAGCCTGCACACGCCGCTTATGGCCGTAACCAACGCGATCTCGTCGATCATCATCCTCGGCGCACTCTTGCAGATCGGATCGGGATCGACCCTCGTGATCGTGCTGGCGGCGCTGTCGGTGTTCATGGCCGCGATCAACATCTTCGGCGGCTTCCTCGTCACCCGGCGAATGCTCGCCATGTTCCAGAAATCCTAAGGAGGCCGGGCAAATGGAAATCGGTTTCACCACCGCCGCCTATGTCGT
>JAURFB010000124.1 GCA_030827165.1 Marivivens sp. | reverse complement strand
GTGAAGGCGACGATCGACGGCGTGGTGCGCGCACCTTCCGAGTTTTCGATCACGCGCGGCTTGGAGCCATCCATGATGGCGACGCAGGAGTTAGTTGTCCCGAGGTCAATCCCGATGACTTTTCCCATTTTCAAAACCCTTTCGTTAGGCGGTTTGAGCAGCCTTGGCCCCGAAGGCACCTTGGCCTTTGTGGATGAGGAGGCAGGGCGATGCCCTGCTGATCAAGCGGTATATAGGGGGCAGCTTTGGTGCCTGCAACGGGTAGGAACATAGGAAATGTGCCAAATTTGCCACTTTTTCGGCCATTGCCTGTCGGCAGGCGCGATCTTGCCGCCAACGCCTTGGCGGGATTTGGGGATCGCCTTCGGCTCAGACCCCGGCCTGCCAGCTGGCGGATGCCCGCTGGCGGGTAAAGAATTCGAGCATGAGCCCGATGACCAGCAACGAGAGCGAAAGGTAGAGCGGATAGGTCATCGAGGTGAAATGCGGGGTATAGTTGATGAAGATGAAGCCGCGCGCCTGATCAACCGAGTGGAACAGCGGGTTCCAGTCGAACATCGCAAGCATATAGCCCGGCAGGGTATTGGCGACGAACATCTTGCCCGAGATTATCATGTTGGCCCGCAGATAGACCGTCCGCAGGATCGGGATCAGGCGCGGCGCCCAAGGGGTGATCGCCAGGAAGATGATTCCAACAGCCACACCGGAAAACCATGCCAACAACAGCGCACCGAGCGCGCCAATCGGCTGGTCGATGGTGATCGGATTGAACAAGGCGTGATACCCGAAAAGGATGAGTCCCAGCGAAAGCACTTGCTGATAGAGCGCGGCAATCGCGGCGGCGCATATGGTGATGGTCGGGTTGAGCGAGGCGTGCTGCATCATCGCAGAGGTGGCGGACGGGGCGCTCATCACCGCTGAAACGGTCTTGTTGTGCGTCATGAAGAGAAAGATGCCCGACATCAGGTAAAGCAGGAAATCGCCACGGATCTTGGCCGTCCGAAGACCGAGTAGTTGGAACACAGCGAAAAAGACAAGGGTCATTGCCGCGCCCTGAAGAGCGATCAGCAGAAGGCCGACGACAGCGCTGCGGTGGCTCTTGCGAATTTCCCGCACAACGCTGTGATAGATCAGCTCGACCATGCCGAAGGCGATCGAAAAAGTTGATCTGGTCGTTCTCGCCCGAAACATCGGCTGCCGCCCTCGTGGTCTGGTGTGACCTTATCGTATGACGAATTTCTTGCCGTTCGCCTGCCGCGCCAGCATAAGGAGGCGGCCCTGTCATTTCAACAGTCGCGGCAAGCGAGGGAAAGAGCACCGAAATGGATCTTCAGAAACTGACTCTTGTGATGCGCCGTCTCGCGCTCGAAGCGGGCGACAGGATCATGGAGATTTATGCCTCCGAGGATTTTGTGGTCCGTTCCAAAGGCGACCAGAGCCCAGTGACCGAGGCCGACGAAGCGGCGGATGCCATCATCTCGGCGGGACTTCGCGCCGCGTTTCCCGAGCTTGCGCTCGTGACCGAAGAGCAGGCGGCCTCGCATGGCATCGACGCCAAGACCTTTCTGATCGTCGATCCGCTCGACGGCACCAAAGAGTTTGTCCAGCGGCGCGGCGATTTCACGGTCAATATCGCGCTGGTCCTTGATGGATCTCCGGTGCGCGGCGTTGTCTACGCGCCGGCCAAGGGGCGGCTTTTCTATACCGATGCCGGGGGCAACGCGGTCGAAGAAGAAGGACCCTTCGACAAGAAGGCACCCGGCCGGCAGAACCGCATCCGTGTTTCCAGGCCGGACAACGCAGCGCTTCTTGTCGTTGCCTCCAAGTCGCATCGCGATCAGGCGACCGACGATTACATCTCGAACTATGCGGTCAAGGATATGAAGAGCGCAGGCTCGTCGCTCAAGTTTTGCCTCGTGGCGACCGGCGAAGCCGATCTTTACCCGCGCGTCGGTCGGACGATGGAATGGGATACGGCGGCGGGCCATGCGGTTCTTGTTGGCGCGGGCGGCGATGTGGTGCGGTTCGACAACCACCAGCCGCTGCGCTATGGCAAAGAGGGGTTCGCCAACCCGTTCTTCATCGCTTATGCGCCGGGCGTTGATCTGAAGAAAGCCTGATGACAGCCCTGATCGTCATTCCGGCCCGCTATGCCTCGACCCGTTTCCCGGGCAAGCCGCTTGTCGGCCTGCGCGGCGCGAGCGGCGAGACAAAGACCTTGATCCGGCGGACATGGGACGCGGCGATGCAGATTGGCGGCGACACCCGCGTCGTCGTGGCGACGGATGACGAACGGATCCAGCGAGAGGCCGAAGGCTTTGGCGCCGAAGTG
>JAURFB010000101.1 GCA_030827165.1 Marivivens sp. | reverse complement strand
CCCGCACGATTGCGCCGTCGGGGCCCAGTTGGCTTGGCAAGATGAGCGCGCCGCCCTCGAAGACAAACCGGCTGAGGTCGTCGGTGGCGTCATAGCTCGCGACGGTGCCGGTGATCACCGCGCCCGCATCGCGCACACCGAGGCTGCGGACCGAGGCGGGATCGGAAAGGACTTCAGCCACCGGGCCCGAGCGGAGCACCTTACCGCGATCGAGGATCACCAGCGTCGTCGCAAGCCGCGCCACTTCGGACATATCGTGGCTCACATAAAGGATCGGCACCTCGGTCTCGTCGCGCAAACGTTCGAGATAAGGCAGGATTTCCTCTTTGCGTTCGGAGTCCAAAGCCGAAAGCGGCTCGTCCATCAAAAGGATGCGCGGGCCGGACATGAGCGCTCGGCCCAGAGCCACGCGTTGCCTTTCGCCGCCCGAAAGGGTCGCGGGCATCCGGCCCAGAAGCGGGCCGATCCCGAGCATGGCGATCACCCGTTCGGCATCGACCGAGCCGCCGTAGCCGAGGTTGCGGGCCACGTTCATATGCGGAAAGAGGCGGCCATCCTGAAAGACGTAGCCGACCTTGCGGGCCTGAACGGCCAAGTCGATGCCCCTGGCCGCGTCGAAAAGGACCGTGCCGCCCACCTCGATCCGGCCCGAGGCGGGGCGGACGAGGCCGGCTATGGCGTTGATCAGGGTCGTCTTGCCTGCCCCCGAACGGCCGAAGAGGGCGGTGACGCCGGCAGGGGCTTCGAACGCTGCCTCGGCGGTGAAATCCGGCAGTTGAATGCGGAGATCGACGGATAGCATCACAGCGCCCCCGTCTTCTTGAGCGAGCGCCGCGCCAGCCATTCCGAGACGCCCAGCGCCGCGGCGGCGAGGACGACGGAGACAACCGCGAGGCTGAGGGCCAAGGGCTCGGCCCCCGGCACGTCAAGCGCGGCGTCGATGGCCAGTGGCAGGGTGCGGGTCTGGCCGGGAATGTTGGAAACGAAGGTGATCGTCGCCCCGAACTCGCCCAGCCCCTTGGCAAAGCCGAGGATCGCGCCAGCGAGGATGCCCGGAAGGATCATCGGCAGGGTCACGGTCGTGAAAATACGCCAACGCGAGGCTCCGAGGGTGGCGGCGGCTTCCTCGAGCCTGGGATCGACAGCCTCGATCGCAAGGCGGATGGCACGGACGACGAGCGGGAAGCCCATGACCCCCGCGGCAAGGGCGGCTCCGGTCCAGCGGAAAGCGAAGACAAGGCCGAAGACCTCTTCGAAGAAGGCGCCCACCGGACCCTTTCGACCGAAGGCCAGGAGAAGGAGATAGCCCGTGACGACCGGCGGCATGATCAGAGGCAGGTGAACGAGAATGTTGAAGGCCCAACGTCCGGGGAACTGCCCCCGCGCCAGCGCCAGCGCTGCCAAAAGCCCGAGCGGCACGCTGAAAAGCGTCGCTGTGGCCGCGACGCGGACCGAGAGCCAGACAGCCTGCCATTCGTTCGGGCCGAGAAACTCCATCACTGCGCCCCTTTCACGTCAAATCCCGCCGCGAGAAAGATCGCCCCTGCTTGCTCGCCACGCAACCAGTCAAGAAGGCTCGCGGCGGTTTCGGCGGTTGTGCTCTGGCTGGTCACGGCAGCGGGATAGGTGATTTGGGGGTGGCTGTCATGGGGAAACGTGGCAAGGATCGCGAGATCGGGCGCGGCGGTGGCGTCCGAGCGATAAACCACGGCCATCTCGACCTCGCCCAGATCCGCCAGCGTCAGCGCGGCGCGGACATTGTCTGTCTCGACGATGTGGCCCTTGAGCGGCCCCCAAAGCCCCAGTGCCTCAAGCGCGGCGCGGGCATAGACGCCGGCGGGCACGGTTTCAGTCAGCGCCAGCGCGACCAAGCCATCGCCAAGCCGGGCAGGCAGCGCCTCGATCGGGGCGACCGGATCGCCACGACCGACGATCACCAGCGCGTTGCCCAAAAGGTCGACACGGGTTTCGGGATCAATCCCCCCCGCGGTTTCAAGCCAGTCCATCCAGTCGGCGCTGGCGGAGATGAAAAGATCGGCAGGCGCACCGGCGTCGATCTGTCGGGCCAGAGCCGAGGTTCCGGCGTAGGAAATGACCACCTCGCCGCCGGTCTCGGCCTCCCATCCGGCAACCGCGTCGTCGAGCGGGCCCTGAAGGCTCGCCGCGGCAAAGATCACCAGCGGCGCGGCCGTGGCGGGCAGGGCCACAAACACGCCGAGACAGAGGGCAAGAAAGCGGTGCAACATGGTCTTGCAAATACCGCCTCGGGATTGCCGCTGGCAACAGAGGAAAAAATCGGCCAATATGTTCCCTAATAACAAGAGCAGTCTGCACCGGCCAAAGGCAACTCTGACAGCCGGTGAGTTTTTTGGCAGGCCAACCCATGTCCGGACCCGTTCAGATTCCCCTGAAGTTCCGCACCGGTCGCAAGACCGATGTGCGCTCGCAATTCGCCTCGCTCTGCTATCGGATCGTCGACGGCGAGGTGCAGGTCTGCCTCGTGACCAGCCGCCGCACCAAGCGCTGGATCCTGCCCAAGGGCTGGCCGATGCACAAACAGACGCCCGCTGACGCTGCGGCGATCGAAGCCTACGAGGAAGCGGGCCTTAAGGGCGAGGCCAAGGACATCTGCCTTGGCGTCTATTCCTACGTGAAGCGGCTCAAGACCGGCGATATTCCTGTCACAGTCTTGGTATATCCCGTCCTCGTGACCGAGATTCTGAGCGATTGGCCGGAGCGGGAACAGCGCATTCGCCAGTGGTTCTCGCTCAAGAAGGCGGCCAAGAAGGTTGATGAACCTGATCTCAAGGCAATTCTGCGCAGTTTCAATCCGCAACATTTGTCGCGTTGACCCTTTGCGCGGGCCGCACTTGCCTCTACATTCGACAGGGTTGTCTTTCGGGAACCGGACATGATCCGCTACAGCCTCAACTGCGACAAGGGCCACGGCTTTGACAGCTGGTTCAAGTCGGCCGATGCTTTCGATGCTCTCAAGGCATCGGGGATGGTGACTTGCGCGGTTTGCGGCTCGGCTGCGGTCGAGAAGTCGCTGATGGCCCCTTCTGTGAGGACCGAACCGGGCGAGCGCCCCCTGTCGGACCGCAAGACGCCGCTCGAAGAGGCGGTGGCAGGCCTGCGGCAAGAGGTCGAGAAGAACTCCGAATACGTTGGCATGAGCTTTGCCTCCGAGGCGCGGGCCATGCATGAGGGCGCGGTTCCGACACGGGCGATCTATGGAGAGGCCAAGGTCGAAGAGGCCAAGAAACTTCTGGAAGACGGGGTGCCCGTGGCCCCCCTGCCCTTCGCCCCCCGCAAGCGCAGCAACTGATCGGGAACACCATGACGATTGTGATCACCGGAGCCAACCGCGGGATCGGCGCGGCGTTGCTTGAGGGCTATGCCAAAGCTGGCCGCGAGGCCATCGGCACCTCGCGCCGCCCGGAGGGCGATCTCAGGGCCCTCGACGTGACCGATCCCGTTTCGCAAAAGGCGCTGGCCAAGTCGCTGGGCCTTGGCCCGGTCGAGCTTTTGATCTGCAATGCGGGGGTCTATCTCGAGAAGGGCCAGCGGCTTGCCACGGGCTATGCGCCGGAAATGTGGGCCCAGACCTTTGCGACCAACGTGACCGGCGTTTTCATGACCATTCAGGCGCTCATGCCCAACCTGAATGCGGCGCAAAACGCCAGGATCGCCATCATCTCGAGCCAGATGGCCTCGGACACCAAGGCTTCGGGCGGCAGCTATATCTACCGCGCTTCCAAGGCGGCCGCGCTGAACCTTGGGCGCAATCTCGCGACCGACCTGAAAAAGCAGGGGATCGCGGTCGGAATCTATCATCCGGGCTGGGTGAAGACGGATATGGGTGGCGCCGGCGCGGACATCGGCGCCGCGGACGCTGCCGCTGGCCTAATCGCCCGATTCGACGTGCTTTCCCTCGCCACCACCGGCTGTTTCGAGACATGGGACGGCCGCGCGCACCCCTTCTAGGCCCGAAAAGCCACAGCCCTTCGCCAAAATGCTGCAACTGCGAATGCGGCAGCATTGGCGCATTGCGTGCCGTCCCAAGGAAAAGTAAGAAGCGGCGACTTTGGACAAGGGATTGAGATGCCCATTCTCGTGATGAAGTTCGGCGGCACGTCGGTCGCCAACATTGACCGCATCCACCGCGCCGCCAAACGCGTCGCTGTCGAGGTTGCCAAGGGCTATGACGTGATCGTCATTGTCTCGGCGATGTCGGGCGAGACCAACAAGCTTGTCGGCTTTGTCAACGAGACCTCACCGCTTTACGATGCGCGAGAATACGATGCCGTGGTTGCAAGCGGCGAGAACGTGACCGCGGGCCTGATGGCGCTGCGGCTTCAGGAAATGGGTGTCATGGCGCGCAGCTGGCAGGGCTGGCAGGTGCCGATCAACACCACCTCGGCGCATGGCTCGGCGCGTTTCGTGTCGATCCCGCGCGAGAACATTGATCGCAAGTTTGCCGAAGGCATGAATGTTGCGGTCGTTGCCGGCTTTCAGGGCCTCAGCGCCGAGGGCCGGATCACGACACTGGGCCGGGGCGGTTCGGACACGACCGCCGTGGCCTTTGCCGCCGCGTTCGGCGCCGAGCGCTGCGATATCTATACCGATGTGGACGGCGTCTATACCACCGATCCGCGCATCTGCTCGAAGGCGCGCAAGCTCGACAAGATCGCTTTCGAGGAAATGCTCGAGCTGGCCTCGCTGGGCGCCAAGGTCTTGCAGACCCGCTCGGTCGAATTGGCAATGCGCTACAAGGTCCGGCTGCGGGTTCTCAGCAGCTTTGAAGAACAGTCTGATACCGCGGGCACGCTTGTCTGCGACGAGGAGGAAATCATGGAAAGCAATGTTGTCGCCGGTGTCGCCTATAGCCGCGACGAAGCGAAGATGACCCTCATCTCGGTCGCCGACCGGCCCGGCATCGCCGCCGCCATCTTCGGGCCGCTCTCCGAGGCGGGCGTGAACGTCGATATGATCGTTCAGAACATTTCCGAAGACGGCCGCACCGACATGACCTTCTCTTGCCCGACCGACCAGGTCCTGCGGGCCGAGAAAGCCATCAAGGCAGCCCAGGAGCGGGACGACATCCGCTTTGCCGATCTTGATGTGGATGCGGGTGTCGCCAAGGTCTCGGTCGTTGGCATCGGCATGCGCAGCCACGCCGGCGTTGCCGCCGATATGTTCAAGGCGCTTGCGGGCGAAGGCATCAACATCAAGGTCATCACCACCTCCGAGATCAAGATCTCGGTCCTGATCGACCGCAAATACATGGAGCTTGCCGTGCAGTCGCTTCATGACGCATTCGGGCTGGACAAGGCGGCGGGATAGACCTGGGTCCGTTCGGGCCCACCGGACCACGGTCTATCGCCCAATTGCGGCCGGTGCGGACAATGCATTAGGGTTCCAGCCGAACCACTCTAGGCGGCACCATTGACCCGGACCATCACCTTCCTTCCCAGCGGCCGGACCGGCGAGATCGAGGCGCATGAGACGGTTCTCGACGCTTGTCTGCGCTCGGGTCT
>JAURFB010000051.1 GCA_030827165.1 Marivivens sp. | reverse complement strand
CACGGCAGCGATCTTTTTCGCCTGCCAGATGCCGCCCGAGCGGCCAAGCGCGGGCTGAAGGACCGTCACGCCATGCCGAAGCGCCATAGAAAATTCGGCAAGAGTCGTCATCCGTTCGCCTGTTGCCACCGGTATCTTGAGCGCGGCGGCGACCTTGGCAAATTCGGCGACATTGTCGGGCGGGATCGGCTCTTCATACCAGAGCGGCGAATAGGGCTCGATGGCCTGCCCCATGCGGATCGCGCCGCCGGTCGAGAACTGACCGTGGGTTCCGAATAGAAGGTCGGCCCTGTCGCCTACGGCCTCGCGGATCGCCTTGCAGAAATCGGCCGAGCGGGAGATGTCGCTCATCGCGGGCATATGGCCGGGGCGGATCGTGTAGGGCCCGGCGGGATCGAATTTGACCGCCGTATAGCCCTTTTCGACAAGGTCGATCGCGCTCTCGGCCGACATATCCGCATCGACCCAGAAATCAGGGAGCTTGTGGCTCGGCCGCGAGGGATAGAGATAACTGTAGGCGCGCAGACGGTCTGCGACCTTGCCGCCCAACAGCGCATGAACGGGGCGGTCTCGATCCTTGCCGAGGATGTCCCAACAGGCGATCTCGAGGCCCGAGAAGGCGCCCATCACCGTCAGGTCGGGCCGCTGGGTGAAGCCCGAGGAATAGACCCTGCGGAACATCAGCTCGATGTTCTCGGGGTTTTCGCCCGCCATGTGCCGTTCGAATACGTCGCGGATCACGGCGGTCATCGCTGCGGGTCCGACGGTCGAGGCATAGCATTCGCCCCAGCCGGTGATGCCCGTGTTGGTCGTGACCTTGACGAAGATCCAATAGCGCCCGCCCCAGCCCGGCGCCGGCGGCGCGGTGACGATAATGTCGAGATCGGCGAGTTTCATGTGGTCTCCACTTTGCTTTGCCCCAAACTTCACGCCTTGCCCGGCATTTCACTTTGCCTTCGGCGACATGACGGGTCGTCTTTACGCTTTTCGCGCGGCCTTGGCGAAACGGCGGGCGATATCGGGTGCTTCGCCCAGCTGGCTTGCAGCGCTGAAAACCGGGCCGAGGTCGAGGTCGGGCCAATGTTTTGTCGCTTTGTCCTTGAGTGAGCCGCCGCCGGCGACCTCGTGGCAAAGGGCTTTGACAGCCGCCTGCGCCTCGGGTCTCGGCAATGTTGCGGCAAGCTTGAACTGAAGCGCCTCGGCAAAAATGAGGCCGCTACCGTCGTCAAGGTTGGCCAGCATCGCCTCCGGTTCGGGTTTGATTCCCCGCGCCAGTTCAAGGGCAATCTGCGTGGCGCGACCGGCCGCGAGGCACATCTGCGGCAAGGTCATCCATTCGCTGATCCATGCCGCCGCGTCGCGCTCTTGCGTATGGGTGGCAGCCGCCTGCATGACGCTATTGAGCCCGACCATCTGGCGGGCAATAGCTGCGAGAACCGAGGGCATCACCGGGTTTTGCTTTTGCGGCATCGTCGAAGAGCCGCCGCTGCCGGGCAGGGCGACCTCGCCGATGCCGGATTGGGTCAGAAGGATCAGGTCTTGTCCCATCTTGCCAAGCTGGGCCGAGAGCTGCGTCAACCAGCCGGAAAGCTCTGCGATGGCCGAACGGTTGCTGTGCCAGCTCGCTTCTGGATCGGAAAGGCCCAAGGCTTTTGCCAGTTCGGCCCGCACCTGTGGCCCCTTCGGCCCCATTGCCGAAAGCGTGCCGGCAGCGCCGGACAGGCTCACGCAGAGACCCCGCTCGCGCAAGCCTTCGAGGCGGCCCAGAAGCGCGATCAGCGGCCCGCCCCATGCGGCCACGACCGCGCCGAAGCTTGTCGGCGTAGCGATCTGCCCGTAGGTCCGCCCCGCCATCGGCGTTACCGCGTGCGCCGCGGCCAAAACACCGAGCGCCGCCACCGTTTCGCGCAGCCGTGGCTCGATCAGGCCGAGAAACTGCCGCAGGCGCAAGACGAGGCCGGTGTCCATGATGTCTTGGCTGGTGGCGCCAAAGTGAAGCCATTGGGCGTGCTCGGGCGCCTGCATCGCACTGCGGAACGCGGCGACGAGGGCGGGAACGACAACCGCGTTTTGCCCTGTTTCGGCGGCCAGCCCGCCGGGGTCGATCTGCAATTCAAGGCTCGCGCGGTGGATCGCGGCGGCGCTTGCCTCGGGGATCAACCCAAGCGCCCCTTGCGCCTTGGCCAATGCGCCTTCGACGATCATCATCGCGCGGACCTCGGCGCTGTCGGTGAAAAGAGCGGCAACCTCCCGGTCGCCCATCAGGTCGCGGTAGATCGCGCTGTCGAATACCGAGCCTGCCATCCTAGTCCTCTGCCAGCCGTCCCAAAAGCCGCGCCAGCCCCTTGGGATCGGAAAGGAAGGGGGCGTGGCCGGTATCGATCGCTGCCACCGTATCAGCGGGCCAGCCCTCTGTCATCGTCGCCTGAAACTCGGGCGGGATCGTCTCGTCGTGCAAGCAACGGATGTAGCGACGCGGCAGATCGCGCGAGGCGGCGGGCCAGATCGGCGTTTCTTGCGGCAGGATCGGCTGAGGGCCGAGCCGCGAGAGCGCCCAATCCATGGTATCAGGATCGGTCCCACCAAAAAAGTTGGGGCCGATCTGCGCAAGATCAGGGGCGAAGGTGATCCGTTCCTCGTCGATCACCAGCTTGCCGTTCAAGGGCTGGCGCGGGGCCATGCGGCGCATTTCGGCCAGCGATTTTCCCGCCATTGGCACATAGGCACAGAGATATATGAGGCGGCGGAACCGCTGCGGCGCCATGTCGGCCGCAAGGGTCAGCGGATAACCCGCCATCGAATGGCCAACGACGATGGCCGGCGCGTCAATCGCCGCAAGGATCGCCTCGGCATAGAGATCGAGCGTGACATCGCGCGGCGGGGTCTTGTCCTCACCATGCGAGGGCAAGTCGATGGCGCGGGCGGTATGGCCCAGCGCAGCAAGTTCGGGGATCAGCCGGTCAAAGGCCCATGCCCCATGGCAGGAACCGTGGACCAGCAGGAAATCAGACATGGCCGACTTGCTTGAGGAAATCGTTCAGTAGCCCTGCATAGGCTTCGGGCGCTTCGACGCAAGGCAGGTGTCCGACCTTGCGCATCAACTCGAACCGCGAACCGGGGATCAGGTCGATGGTCTCGCGGACAAGATCGGGCGGGGTTGCCCCGTCTTCCGATCCGGCAATACCAAGGGTCGGCAGGCGCAGGCCGCTGGTGGGCGTATAGAAATCGGTGCCCGCAATGGCAGCAGAAACGCCGACATAGCCTTCATCGGCGGTTGCAACGAGATGCGCCCGCCATTTGGCAAGCTCGGGCGTCGCGCGGAACTCCTTGCTGAACCAGCGTTCCATCACGCCATCGGCAAGGCTCTCGAGCCCGCCGGCGCGAACCCCGTCGATCCGGTCTTGCCAGAGCTTTTGATTGCCGATCTTGGCGGCGGTGTTGGACAGAACGAGCGCACGGATAATATCCATGCGTTTGACCGCCAGACCCTGGGCGATCAGGCCGCCGACCGAGAGGCCGACAAAGACGGCGTTCCTGACCTCGAAGGCATCGCAGACCGCCTCGGCATCGCTTACCAGCGCGCCCATAGTATAGGGTGCGGGCGGCACATCCGATTTGCCGTGGCCGCGCTTGTCCATACGAACGAGGCGCAGTCCTTTCGGCAGATACGGCAGCATCAGATCCCAAAGGTGCAGGTTGGTGCCAAGCGAATTGGCGAAAACCACGGTCGGCGCGCCGGGGTCTTGCTCGCCATCCACGCGGGCAAAAAGGCGCACGCCGCCCCGATCGATAAAGGTTTCCTGCATTGGGTCCTCCCTGATATCGGCGCTATCCTGCGGCTATCTCCGGCAAGGTCAAGCGCCCCTCAGGCAAAACGCGACAATGCGCCCTGATAGACCTCGGCATCGACGTTGCCGCCGCTCGCGACTGCAATCACCGCGTCCCCCTCGACCTCGCCGGGATGAAACAGAGCCGCCGCGAGGGCAACCGCCCCGCCGGGCTCGATCACTACGCGCAGATGGTTGAACGCCGCTGCCATGGCCCGAAGCGCCTCGTCTTCGCTGACCACGATGCCCGCGCCACAGAGGCGTTTCATGATCGGGAAGGTAATCTCGCCCGGCTGTGGCGTGATGATCGCGTCGCAGAGCGATCCGGAAAGGCGTGCATTGCGCTGGATCGTCCCCGAGGCAAGCGAGCGGGCGGTGTCGTCGAACTCTTCGGGTTCGCAGGGCCGCGCGCACAAGCCGGGAGCCTCCGCCTCAAGCGCCATGGCGATGCCCGAAGTCAGCCCGCCGCCACCACAGGGGATCAGCACATCGCCCCTTTCGATGCCGAGCGCCCTGGCGTCTTCGGCGATCTCGAGTCCGGTCGTCCCCTGTCCGGCAATAACCAGCGGCTCGTCATAGGGTCTGATCAAGGTCAGCCCGCGCTCGGACGACAGCCTGGCGCCGATTTCCTCGCGGCTCTCTTCGGCGCGGTCATAGAGCACGACCTCGGCCCCAAGCCCACGGGTATTGGCGATCTTGGCCTTGGGGGCATCGGAGGGCATGATGATTACGGCAGGCGCGCCGTGCGCTCGCGCCGCCGCCGCCACCCCTTGCGCGTGATTGCCGCTTGAGAAGGCGATCACGCCGGCCTTGCTTTGGGCGTCTGTCAGCGCGGAAACAGCCGACCAGCCGCCGCGAAATTTGAAGCTGCCGGTGTGCTGAAGGCACTCTGGCTTGATGAAGACGCGTCGTCCGGCGATCTCGTCGATGAAAGGCGAAGACAAGAGCGGCGTGCGCCGCGCATGGCCCTTGAGCCGACGGGCGGCCGCGCGGATCATCTCGATATTCATTCTTTCATCATCTCCAGCCAGCCGCTTAGGGCGATCAGGGCTTCGTCTTCGTCCAGGAACGGCACGTGGCCTCTGTCGGGCACTTCCGCAAAGATCATGTCAGGGCGGCGGCGCTGCGTTTCGGCGGCGGTTTCGGCGGTCAAAAGCTCTGAATTCTCGCCGCGGATGAGCGCCAGAGGCAGCCCCGCGAGCGCATCGAAGAAGGGCCAGAGGTCGGGCAGGGGCTGTTCCAGCGCCGCCAGAACCCCGTCGCGCAGGCGCGGGTCGTAGCGCAGCTCAACCGCACCGTCCACTTTCCGGTAGGTATGCATGACTTCCGACCGCCACCGCGAGAGGGGAACGTTCACGAAACCGTCGATCATCTTGCCGCGCATCTCGGCCAGTTCGGCATAGGATTTCTGAGGCGGCGGCATCCCGATATAACCGGCGATCCTCTTGAGCCCCTTTCGGTCGATAACCGGACCAACATCATTGAGCGCGACGCCAAGCAGCCGATCTTTGGCCGTTGCGGCGATGGTCATGGCGATCAGGCCGCCTCGCGAGGTTCCGATGATGGCGGCTTTCTCGATCTCGAGATGATGTAGAAGTGCAAGCGCATCGCGGCTTTCTTGCAGGACGGTATAGGTCGAAGGATCGGCCCAATCCGACCGGCCCCGCCCGCGATAATCGGGGCGTATCAGGCGGAACCCTTCAAGCGCCTGATCGAGATAATCGAAATCCGAACTGTTTCGCGTCAGGCCAGCCAGCGCCAGAACCGGCAACCCCTCGCCTTCGTCGGAATAATAGAGCTTCAGCCCGTCTTCGGACCGGTAGTCGGGCATCAGGCAAGCTCCGGGATCGTCGTCAGATCGCGCAAGATGCGGTGCGGCGTGGCCCAGAGCCTGTCGGGCGGATCGCCTGCGCGGTTGACCCAGACGGTGGCAAAGCCATAGCCCGCCGCGCCCGCCGTGTCCCAACCGTTGGAAGAGACAAACATCATCTCGGTCTGCGGCACGTCGAAAAGGTCGGTCACGAGGTCATAGACCCGCATATGCGGCTTGTAGAGATGCACCTCATCGACCGAGATCACGTCGTCGAGATATTCGCCGATCCCGGCCGATCGCACCGCCGCTTGCAGCATGGCCTTTGAACCGTTCGACAGAATGGCAACGGTCTTGCCTGCGTCCTTGAGGGCCTTGAGCATGGCCGGAACCTCGGGATAGGCCGGAAGCTCTTTGTAGACAGCCAGAAGCCGCGCGCGCAGGGCGGCGTCATGCAGGCCGTGCGCGTCCATCGCCCAGTCGAGGCTGTCTTGTGTGATCTCCCAAAAATCGATGAACCGCCCGGCAATCGTGCGTAGCCAGCTGTATTCAAGCTGCTTGCGCCGCCAGTCCTGGGCGAGGTTGGGCCAGAGTTCAGCAAGCCGTTCCTGCCCCGGTTCGCCAGAAACCTGGCGGGCGGCGGCATTTACATCAAACAGCGTGCCATAGGCGTCGAAAATACAAGTGGTAATGGTCATAGGCCCCTCCGTTGCCAGCAAGTTGGCACGGCAACGCGGCGGGGGGAAGCGGATTTCCATTGTCTGCAAGTGTCTTTGCCTTGGCGAAGCAAAGGTTCAAGATGGGGGGATCAGGGAGGCACGACATGACCAACCCATTTGAACGCCTGCGCGATGTGCTTGACCAAATCAGTGACGACATCGAGGCCGAGCTTGGCCGCCAGCGCGAGAGATTCCGCTATACCGTCGAGCGTGGCCGCATCCGTTTCGACGCAGAGGCGCGACGGCGCCATCGGGCCGCGCGGCAAGGGCTTGGGCCATTTCTGTTGCACACACGGCCGCTGGTCGTCCTGACTTCGCCGCTGATCTACAGATTGATCATCCCGTTCGTGGCGCTCGACATCTTTGTCTCGGTCTATCAGGCCGTCTGCTTTCCGATCTACGGAATCAGGAAAGTGCCTAGATCCGATTTCATAGCGATCGACCGTCAACATTTGCAGTATCTCAACGGCCTGCAAAAGCTCAATTGCGTCTACTGCGGTTATTGCAACGGCGTGATCTCGTGGGTGCGGGAGGTTGCGGCCCGCACCGAGGCCTATTGGTGCCCGATCAAACACGCGCGTAGTCTGGCTGGAACGCATGGATACTATGCCGACTATGCAGACTATGGTGATGCAGAAGCTTTTTAGGAAAACGTCAAGAAGTCGCGGGCGCGCCTTGGGCCGAAGCCCCGCGCCGAGACCTAGAACAGAGGCCGCAAGATGAAAAAAGTCTATACTTGGAGCCATGCGGTTGAGGATCGCAACCTGACTATCGCCGATATGCGGGCCAACAAGGCACTCGGCCGCAAGATGACGCAAGTTACGGCGGGCGATGCCGAAGAGGCTTCAATCATCGCCGGTTCCGGGGTCGACATGATCATTACGGGAAGCGATGCCGTCCGGGCTGTGCGCAGCGGTGCGCCCAACACATTCCTTACGGCCGCGCTTTTTGCTGGCCGATACGCGACCGATGAGGAAATCCTGCGTGGCGCAATCGACGCGGCCATGGCGGGGGCCGATTCCGTTCTGACACCAAGGTCGATGCGTGTGGTCGAACTTCTCGCCAAGGAGGGATTGATGGTGCAAGGCCATGTCGGGATGGTTCCCTCGCTTTCAATCCTTCTCGGCGGGATGCGGGCCAGAGGGCGGACTGCCGCAGAAGCGCTGGAAATCCTCGAAGATATGCGTCGGCTCGAAGACGCAGGGGCTTTCGGGGTCGAGGTCGAGTGCGTGGCCGAGGATGCCTTGCGCGCAATCAGCAGCCATACTTCGCTGATCACCAATTCCATCGGCGCAGGCGGCGGGGGCGATGTTATCTTTCTCTTTTTTCCCGACATCTGCGGCGAGACCGAAAACCCGCCGCGCCACGCCAAGGCGTGGGGCGAAGGCCTGTCGATCCAGCGCGCCCTTGCGGTGGAGCGTCAGCGTGCCGTGGAAGGTTTCCGGGCGGATGTGATGAGCGGCGCCTATCCGGCGGCGGCGCATATGGTCGCGATGAAGGACGGCGAGCGCGAGCGCCTCGCCGAGGCGCTCGACAAACGATACCGGGTTTGAACGTCAGAGATAGTCGGGCTGCGGCATCCCGAGGACGTGGAAGCCGCCATCGACGCGGATGATCTCGCCCGTCGTAAAAGCGCCCGCGTCTGATGCCAGATAGACCGCCGTGCCGCCAACAGATTCCAACGTGGCGTTCGACCGCATCGGCGCGTTTTCCTCGGTGTGGCGATAAGTCTTGCGTGCCCCGCCGATCGCCGCTCCGGCAAGGGTCTTCATCGGGCCGGGGCTGATCGCATTGACGCGGATACCATCGGGGCCGAGATCGTTGGCCAGATACCGCACCGACGATTCCAGCGCCGCCTTGGCCACGCCCATCACGTTATAGAATGGCGTGACGCGGTTCGATCCTTGATAGGTCAGAGTGAGGAGCGTGCCGCCGTTCGGCATCATCTCGGCGGCGCGGCGCGAGACGTCGATGAAGCTGTAGCAGCTGATCGCCAGCGAATTCGAGAAATTGGCAAGCGAGGTGTTGATGAACCGGCCCGTCAGCTCGTTCTTGTCGGAATAGGCGATGGCGTGGACGAGGAAATCGAGTGTTCCCCAGCGGTCCTTGAGGGTCTGGAAGGCAAGATCGAGGCTCTCGGGGTTCATCACGTCGGCATCGACCATGATGTCGGAGCCGACGGTTGCCGCAAGCGGCTCGAGCCGCTTGCCGAATGCCTCGCCCTGATAGGTGAACGCCAGCTTGGCGCCCGCCTGATGCATCGCCTTGGCAATGCCCCAGGCGATCGAACGCTCGTTGGCGACGCCCATGATCAGGCCGCGTTTGCCCTTCATCGAAATGGTCATCCGAAAGCCTTTCTTCAGATCAATCCCGGAACCGGGACAAAAGCATCGACCCGTTGGTGCCGCCAAAGCCGAAGCTGTTGGTCATCACCGTATCAAGCCCGGCGTTTTCGACAAGGCTCGTGGCGATTTCGCCGGCGTTGATCTCGGGGTCGAGAGTTTCGACGTTGATCGACGGGGCGATATAATCGCCCTGAAGCATCAAAAGGCAATAGACGGCTTCTTGCGCGCCTGTCGCGCCCTGGCTGTGGCCGGTCATGGATTTGGTCGAGCTGATCGGCGGGGTTGACCCCTCGCCAAAGACGCGGCGGACAGCCTTGACCTCGCCGACATCGCCCACCGGTGTCGAGGTGCCATGCGCGTTGATATAGCTGACCTTGCGGCCTGCGGGCAGCGTCTGAAGCGCGCCGCGCATCGCCCGCTCGCCGCCATCGCCTGAAGGGGCGACCATGTCGGCGCCGTCAGAGGTGGCGGCAAAGCCGGTGACTTCGGCATAAATCTTGGCGCCGCGGGCGCGGGCATGCTCAAGCTCTTCAAGAACGACAATCGCGCCGCCGCCGGCGATCACGAAACCATCGCGGTTGGCATCGAACGCACGCGAGGCTTTGGTCGGCGTCTCATTATATTTCGACGACATCGCGCCCATCGCGTCGAAGAGGCACGAGAGGGTCCAGTCAAGCTCTTCGCCGCCGCCGGCGAACATAACGTCTTGCTTGCCCATCATGATCTGTTCCGAGGCCACGCCGATGCAATGCAGCGAGGTCGAGCAGGCCGAGGTAATGGAATAGTTGATGCCCTTGATCTGATAGGCCGTTGCAAGGTTGGCCGAGATCGTCGACGACATACACTTGGGGACAGCGAAAGGCCCGATCCGCTTGGGGCTGCCCAAGGTGAGCACCGTCTGGTGCGCGGCAAACATGGCGCTGGTCGAGGGGCCGCCCGAGCCGGCGATCAGGCCGGTGCGCGGGTTGACCACGTCGCTCTCTTCAAGCCCCGCATCGGCGATCGCCTGCCCCATCGCGATATGAGCATAGGCCGCACCCGGGCCCATAAAGCGCAGCGTGCGCTTTTCCACATGTTCGGCCACGTCGATCTTGAGCGTGCCGGCGATCTGGCTGCGAAAGCCGTGCTCGACCATCGCCGGAACCGTTTCGATGCCCGACTTGCCAACCCTCAAGGCCGCGTCCACCTCGGCTGCATTGTTGCCGATGGGGGAGACGATCCCCAGACCAGTCACGACGACACGACGCATTCCGCTCTCCTCCTATGTCCTTGCAACCCTGATAGACAGGCACGTTCAACCACGCAACCAGATTGGGGCCGCCGGGCCTGCTAGAAGCTGCGCGCTTTTGGGTTGATTTGCCCTCAGCTCTCGCTGAGCGCCACCTTCATGTCCTTGACGATATAGATCACCTCGCCGTCGGCTTCGACGATGCCGTCGGCGACGCCCATGGTCAGGCGGCGGGTCTGGATCGCTTTGGTGAAGTCGACCTTGTAGGTGAGCATCTTGCGGTCGGGGCGGACCATGCCGGTCAGCTTCACCTCGCCCACGCCCAGCGCATAGCCGCGCCCTTGCCAGCCGCGCCAGCCGAGGTTGAAGCCGGTGAGCTGCCACAGGCCATCTAGGCCAAGGCAGCCGGGCATGATCGGGTTGCCGGGGAAGTGGCAATCAAAGAACCACAGGTCGGGGGTGATGTCGAACTCGGCCACCACATGGCCCTTGCCATGCAGGCCACGGTCTTCCGAGATGTCGGTGATGCGGTCCATCATCAGCATCGGCGGGGCGGGCAGCTGGGCATTGCCGGGGCCGAAAAGCTCGCCGCGGGCGCATTTGAGTAGGTCGTCTTTGCCGAAGCTGCTCGGGAATTGCGCCATGCTGTGAGGTTCCTTTCCAAATAGGGTCATAGCCCGTCTAGCACCCGTCGCAGAATGAGAGCAAGGGCGGTGGCGACGCTGCGGCGGCGGCAGATCAATTGCGACTGGTTTTCAACGGCGTTCTGTGCGATTTGAGGACCAGCCGAGACAATGAACGCCGGAACCATGAACGAAACGATGGAACAGCGGGGAAACCACTGGCTTGCCGATGCAGGGCTGCGCCCGACCCGGCAGCGGCTGGCGCTTGCGACCCTTCTTGTCGGAGATGGCGAGAACCGGCACGTCACGGCCGAAAGCCTGTATGACGCCGCCCGCGCGGCAGGCGAGAGCGTCTCGCTCGCGACGGTCTATAATACGCTCAAGGCCTTTTGCGACGCCGGGCTCTTGCGCGAGATCACGATTGACGGGTCGAAAAGCTATTTCGACACCGATATCAGCGACCATCCCCACTATTATTGGGAGGATTCGGGCGCTTTCACCGATGCGCCCGTCGAGGAATTGCAGATCCGCAACCTGCCGCCCGCGCCGCAGGGCTCGACGATCTCTGGCGTTGATGTCGTGATCCGCCTGCGCCGGACCTAGTCGGACGCTAAAACCACTGGCCCGGCTCCATCAGGCCAAGCTCCAAAAGCTGCTGAGAATGCCATTCGAAGCGGACCGAGTTGCGCCACTTGTAATTGTGGATTGCAAAGGTCGAGCTTGGGTTGCGCTTGAGCGCCTTGGCGGTTCGGAATGAACAGATCGCTGCCGTGAGGTTGTGATGCCACGGGCAGGAATAGGTATTCATTTCCTCGTCGCTCAGCGTATGCCCGACCCGAAGCTCGAGCCCCGGTCTGGCCCGGAAGATGCCGATCCTGTCGATGCGCCGCTTCTCGAAGGGGATGTGCTCTTCGAACCGCCAGCGCAAGCCGCCATGGAAATCCAGCTGCCGTTCGCGCGGACGCTGATTTTCGTCGTTGCGGGCAAGCGCATAGTATCCGGTGCGATCAAGATAGGCGTCTTCCAGATTGACCGCGCGGGGATAGGCATCGAGGTCGCCGGCATAGAGATCGATCACATAGGTCAGCATCGCCTCGCGCCGTTCCTCGGTGTGAAAGGCCAGCATCTCGCCTATCGTGCGATGTTCGCAGAACGGGAAGAACAGATATTCCGCGTTGAAACAGTAATAAAGCCAGATCCCGGGCGCGGCACCGATCACGGCGTTGATCGTATCGACAACGGCAAGATCACCGCGAATATCATGATTGACCCGCACAACCCGCGCTGGCAGCGCAAGATCGCGGGCCAGATCATTCGGCGCGAAGAGAATGACCTGCTTGAAGCCCAAATCCAGATGATGCCGGATGGTTGAGGCGATTTCGACATCGTCTTCCGCCAGGACAAGCGCAACCGGCCCTCTGGCTAGGCTCTCGATGCCTTCCTTGAGGAAGTCGTCCAAGCTTGGATGATGGGTCACTGCAACGGCCTCATGATTGGGCCACAGTTAGGAGGATAAGGGTCTGCATTGCAAGCCGGAGGGCGAGGCGTTAGGTACACGCAATTCCCGATCCCCGCCGCCAGAAGCTGCTCGTCATGTCCGAACCCAAGAAGCTCTTCATCAAGACCTATGGCTGTCAGATGAACGTCTATGACAGTGAGCGCATGGCCGAGGCTTTGGGCGGGAAAGGCTATGTCGAAACGAAAGTGGCGGAAGAGGCGGACATGATCCTTCTCAATACCTGCCACATCCGCGAGAAGGCGGCCGAGAAGGTTTACTCTGAACTTGGGCGCCTCAAGCCCCTGAAAGAGGCCAAGCCGGATCTGAAGATCGGCGTAGCAGGCTGCGTCGCGCAGGCCGAGGGCGAAGAGATTATGCGCCGCCAGCCGATTGTCGATCTGGTCGTCGGCCCGCAGAGCTATCACCGCCTGCCGGCGATGGAAGATGCGGTGCAAGGTGGGGCCAAGGCGCTCGACACCGATTTCCCCGAAGAGGACAAGTTTGAAGAGCTGAAGGGCCGCCCCAGGGCCCATCGCGGCCCGACCGCCTTTCTGACCATCCAGGAAGGTTGCGACAAGTTCTGCGCCTTTTGCGTGGTCCCTTATACGCGCGGGGCAGAGGTCAGCCGCCTCTCGTCGCGCATCCTTCGCGAGGCGCAAGAGCTTGTGGATGCCGGCGTGCGCGAGATCACGCTTCTTGGCCAGAATGTGAACGCCTATCACGGGCATGAAGGCGGGCTCGCCGGACTGATCTGGGCGCTGGCCGAGATCGACGGGCTGGATCGCATTCGTTTTACCACCTCGCATCCCAATGACATGGACGAGGCTTTGGTCGCCGCGATCGGCGACTGCGGCAAGCTCATGCCCTATCTGCATCTTCCGGTTCAGTCGGGCAGCGATCGCATCCTCAAGGCGATGAACCGCAAGCACACCGCAGCTCAGTATCTCGACCTGATCGGGCGCATCCGCGCTGCTCGGCCGGATATTCTCTTGTCGAGCGATTTCATCGTCGGCTTTCCCGGCGAGTCCGACCAGGATTTCGAAGCGACAATGGATCTGATCCGCACAGTGAATTTCGGGCAGGCCTATTCCTTCAAGTATTCCTCCCGCCCCGGCACCCCCGCAGCCGAAAAAGCGCAGCTTCCGGAAGCGGTCAAGACCGAGAGGCTGGCCCGCCTTCAGGCCCTTCTGACCGAACAGCAACGCGCTGTTCAAGATGCGATGGTCGGACGCGAGGTTGGTGTTCTGTTTGAAAAGGCGGGACGGATCAAAGGGCAGATGATCGGAAAGTCCGATTATCTTCATGCCGTCTATGCCGTGGCCCCCGCGACTGTGGTTGGCCAGATCCGCCGCGTTCGGATCACCGAAAGCAGCACAAACTCGCTCGGTGGTATGCTGATCGACTGAGTCGCGACCGAGTCGTTTCCGAACCCAATTCCGCCACATTTGAAATCGACTTTGCCGGGCTTCCGCACAATCGGGCCTGTCCCTCGGTATTGTCGCGCGTTCGCCCACAAAAATGGGGCGAAAATGGGCAAAATTTGCATGAACCACGGCAAAATTGAGATGGAATTCTGGCGTTTGTGTGTTTCGGGCGCTGGGCCACTTGGTCCTGCGTCCAGAGTGAAAGGGAGGCCAGCCGTGGCCGTTCAGAACCAGAAGAAGCTGCAAGGAATGATGTGTTCGGTCATCGGTGGGGGCGCCGCGACCGCAATGTTCATTGCTGCCTTTATGGGAGAGGCGTCGGCCCAGGACTCTCGCGTAGTGAGTAGCGAACGCTATGTCCCCACCATTTGGATCGATCCTGACGGCTGCGAACACTGGGCCATGGATGACGGTGCTGAGGGCTATATGGACGCCCGTCGCAGACGCGACGGCTCTGCTGTCTGCCATCGGAGCGAGATCTGCGGGATTGTCCCGACCGATCAACTCTTCGCGACAGACAAGTTCTACATCAGTGCAGGTGGCCGGGAGAGCCTCCGCCGTTTCTTCTCAGAAGCGAATGCGGTTGCCTTCCTCGTCTACGGCCACACCGACAGCCGCGCCTCGGATGAATACAACATGGTTCTCTCCATGAACCGGGCCAACGCGGTTGCCTCAGTTGCACTGGAAGTGGGTGCGCGCGTCGTCGACGTGCGTGGTTTTGGCGAGCGTAGCCCGCGCGCCAGCAATTCAACCGCAGACGGGATGCAGCATAACCGCCGCGTCGAAATCTATTGTCTGCGGTGAGGAGGGATCATCATGAAACTTGTTAAAGCACTTCTGATTTCTACTTTTGCGGTCTCTGTCTCGGCCTGCTCGGGCCAAGGCGATTTGTTCTACGGCTCGGGTTTCGGCTCCGGCAGCGGCGCCTCGACCAGCTCGACCAGCGGCGGCTCGAACGGTTCGCCAACCCCCGAAACCACCAGCGAAGGCGCCGGCAACGGCGGCGACACCGGTAACGGTGGTGACACTGGCAACGGCGGCGATACCGGCAACGGTGGTGACACTGGTAACGGCGGCGACACTGGAAACGGCGGCGATACTGGAAACTCTGGTAACGGCGGTAACGGCGGTAACTCCGGTAACGGCGGTAACTCTGGCAACTCTGGCAACGGCGGTAACGGCGGAAACAGCGGCGAAGCCAACGGCGGCGACAATGGTTAGAGCGGCAACGGAATCGGCGGCGCCAACGGCCAGAACGGTGCTGCCAACGGCGGTAACGGCGGTAATGGCGGTAATGGCGGTAATGGCGGCAATGCCAACACCCCGCAAACCAATGACGAAGACGACGCCGTCTGCGACAAGCCCAAGGGCCACGCCTATGGCCTTTACGACGAAGAGCCCGAGAACTTTGGCGGCAATGACAATGGCAATGGAAACCCGACCTTCAAGGGCCCCAAGTAAGTAACGGACCGAGAGCATGAAAACGCTTCATACGATACTTCTGGCT
>JAURFB010000027.1 GCA_030827165.1 Marivivens sp. | reverse complement strand
GGCTTGACGAGGGCGGTCACACCGAGAATGCCCAGCAAATTAAAGATGTTGGATCCGACAATATTGCCAAGCGCCACATCCGAATGGCCCCGCCGCGCGGCCAAGATCGAGGTGATGAGCTCTGGCAAGGAAGTTCCGACAGCGACGACCGTTAGGCCTATGATGGTTTGCGAAACCCCCATGTTCTCGGCAAGCCCGATGGCCCCTGTCACCAGAAACCTTGCGCCCAGAAGTGTGATCAAGAGACCGACGACAAAATAGTCCAGGGCCAAGGGCGCCGACAGGCTCGGTGCGTCGATCTCGGCCGCCCCGTCGTCGCTCCGGCGCAACGAAAGGCCAAGAAAGAGGGCAAGTCCGACAAGCAAGACAGCGGCGCTGATCTTGCCAAGATGGCCGCTGGCGGCGATTGCCATGAACAGAAGCGTCGCTCCGACAAGGAAGGCCATATCCTGGCGGAAACCTTGTCTGCCGACCGCGATCGGAGCGACAAGCGCTGAAAGACCAACTATCAAGAGGATATTGGCGATATTGGAGCCGACGACATTGCCCACCGCAATCCCCGGCGCGCCATCGAGCGCAGCCTGAATGCTGGTCAGGAGTTCAGGGGTCGAGGTGCCGAAGCCGACGAGCGTCAGACCAATCACCATCGGCGGGACTCGAAGCCTTTGGGCGGTATCGACGGCGCCTTTTACAAGGGCTTCGCCGCCAACGAGCAGGGCGATAAAACCGCCCAGAATGAGTAGGATATCCAATTTGGCTCCGGGGCCTGAGGTGCTGAGGCTAGGGTGATGTGGGAGGGGCTTGAGGAAACGTCAAGCTCCGGGTCGGGATAGGCGCAGAATTCTTTTGGCTGGTCGCACTAGCTGCGGAAATGCTTCGACAGCTTGAGGCCCTGCCCCTGGTAGTTCGACGCGATCTCGCGCCCATAGAGCATATCGGGCGTCTCGGTCATCCGCTCGTAAACGAGGCGGCCAACGACCTGCCCGTGTTCGAGCACGAAGGGCGCCTCGTGGCAGCGCACCTCGAGAACCCCGCGCGAACCTTGGCCCCCTGCGGCGTCATGGCCGAAGCCGGGATCGAAGAATCCGGCGTAATGCACGCGAAACTCGCCCACCATCGCCAGATAGGGCGCCATTTCGGCGGCACATTCGGGCGGGATCGTTACCGCTTCGCGGCTGACAAGGATATAAAAGGCGCCGGGATCAAGGATGATCCGGCCTTCGGAGGTGTGGATCGGCTCCCAGTAATCCTCGGGCGCATAGTGGCCGATCAGGTCAAGGTCGATCACACCGGTGTGAGGCTTGGCGCGATAACCGACGAGCGTGCCTTTCTGAGGGGCGAGATCCACCGAGAAGCCTAGGCCATCGGCGATCAGCGCCTCGCCCGAAACCAGCGGCGAGGCTTCGTGCAGGGCCCGCAGGTCGGCATCGGTCAGCGCGGCTTGGCCCTCGCGGAACCGGATCTGGTTAAGCCGCATTCCGGGCCGCACGAGGACCGAGAACGAACGCGGGCAAATCTCGGCATAAAGCGGGCCCTCGTAACCGGGCGCGATGCGGTCGAACTCGACCCCGCCGTCGGTGATGGTGCGGGTCAGAAGATCGAGCCGGCCGGTCGAGGATTTCGCATTGGCCACCGCCTGCACACCTTCGGGCAGCTTCAGTGATTCCATCAGCGGCACGACATAAACGCAGCCCTTCTCCAGGACCGCCCCCTTGGACAGGTCGATCCGGTGCATCTCGAACTCGTCGAGCCGCTCGTCAACCGTCCGCCCGCTGCCGGTCAGAAACGAGGCGCGGACGCGGTAGGCGATGGCGCCAAGGCGGAGATCGAGGCTTGAGGGCTGAACCTGGGCCGGCGTGACGGGGATATCGGCCCGGATCGCCCCTTCGGCGATCAACGCGCGGATCTTCTGGCTTGGCAGAACCCCTGTCATTTCGTGCCTCCCTCGGCCGTTATGAAACCGCCCGCCCCGCGAAGGGCGGGGCGGGCGGTTTTATGGTCGGGCTAGCAGGACTTGAACCTGCGACCTTCCGTCCCCCAGACGGACGCGCTACCAGGCTGCGCTATAGCCCGACTGCGCCCGTTCATACTGTTTTTCGGTGCGAGGGCAAGCCGGAAATCAGCATCAATCTTTAGCTGCATTTCCATTTCCCGGTTTTGTGTGCTGCGCGTTCAGGATGCGCCGACGCGCTCGCGCAGCGCTTCAAGCCGCGCCACAAGCGGCGCGATCTGATGCGAGACGCGCCGAAGGGCGACAGGATCGGCCTTGGCGAGAAGGGCCGCAAAGCGCGGCACGCCGGTGAAGGCGCTGTCGTCGGGGGCGGCGGGGATCTTGGGAACGAGGCGCGGCTTTGGCGCGGCTACTGGGGCAGGGGGCGTTTCGATCCGCTGCCTGGCCGGTGCTTCAACCGCTTTTGGCGAATCGATCACCTCTTCGCCCGTGTCGTCCATCGGGCTCGGCCCCATGGCGGCGACGTGCTTGATGCCTTGTTCGCGCAGAAGCTTCTGCACGCCCTTGATGGTCATGCCCTGATCGTGAAGCAGGGTCTTGATCCCGCCCAACAGCTCCATGTCTTCGGGGCGATAGTAGCGCCGCCCGCCGGCGCGCTTGATCGGCTTGATCTGGCTGAACTTGCTTTCCCAGAATCGCAGGACGTGCGCGGGGGTGTCGAGCCAGTCCGAGACCTCGCTGATGGTCCGGAAGGCATCGCGGGATTTTGCCATCCCTTCTGCCCCTTAGCTCTTGTTGCCGGCCGCCACGCGGTCTTTCATCAGATGCGAGGGGCGAAAGGTCAGAACGCGGCGGGGATGGATCGGAACTTCCTCGCCGGTCTTGGGGTTGCGGCCAACACGAGCGGCCTTGTCGCGAAACGAGAAGGTTCCGAAAGAGCTGATCTTGACCGTTTCGCCAGCAACGAGCGCGTCGGATACATGGCCGAGAACGCTCTCGACCAGATTGGCGCTGTCGTTGCGGGAAAGGCCCACTTCTGCGTGCACGGCCTCGGCAAGGTCCATGCGGGTGAGGGTATTGTCGGACATGAGACTCCCCATTGTTTTGTGAGAGCCTAAGCCAGTGCGAAATTCGGAGTCAATAACAGGCACTTGTCCGGCGCAATTTAAGTGTGCCCGCGATTACCAGCGCAGGACGACCGAGCCCCAGGCAAGCCCGCCGCCGATCGCCTCGGCGACGACGAGATCGCCCTTCTTGATCTGGCCATTCCGGACCCCGACAGACAGCGCCAGCGGTATCGAAGCGGCCGAGGTGTTGCCGTGGTCCTGAACCGTGACCACCACCTTGTCCATGCTGACGCCCAGCTTCTTGGCGGTGGCCTGAATGATGCGGATATTGGCCTGATGCGGCACGATCCAGTCGATATCCTCGTGGTGCAGGCCCGCCTTCGAAAGCGCCATGTCGGCGGTTGCGGCAAGCTTTTCAACGGCATGACGGAAAACTTCCTTGCCTTCCATCTTCAAGACACCGGTCGAGTTGGTCGAGACCCCACCATCGACATAAAGGATGTCGCGATAGCGCCCGTCGGAGTTGAGGTCGGTGGCAAGGATGCCGCGATCGGCATTGGTACCGGTGCCGTCCTCGGCCGACAGGATCAGCGCGCCGGCCCCGTCGCCAAACAGGACGCAAGTCGAACGGTCGGTCCAGTCAAGGATGCGGCTGAAGGTTTCGGCGCCGATCACGAGGACGGTTTTGGCCTGCCCCGACACGATCAGCGCATTGGCATTGGCCAGCGCATAGACAAAGCCCGCGCAGACGGCCTGGACGTCGAAGGCAAAGCCGGTTGTGTTGCCAAGGGCGCTTTGCACCATCGTGGCCGTCGACGGGAAGGTGAGGTCGGAGGTCGAGGTGGCGACGATGATCGCGTCGAGGTCTTCGGCGCTCATCCCTGCATTTTCAAGCGCGGCGCGCGAGGCGCGGACCGCCAGATCCGATGTCGTCTGCCCCTCGGCCGCGAAATGGCGGCGCTCGATCCCCGAGCGCGAGACGATCCAGTCGTTCGACGTGTCGAGCGTCTTTTCAAATTCGGCGTTGGGAACGACGCGTTCAGGCAGGTAATGCCCGACGCCCCTGACGACGGCTCGTTGCGTCATTGCGGATCATCTTCCTTTGCTCTGGCGCGTTTGTCCGCGTCTTCTGTCTGGCTATCGTGGGCAAGCATCGCGGCCGAGGCAATCCGTGCAGCCACACGTTCGCTGAAACCTGAAGCGCCGAGCTTGTAGGCAAGCTGCAGCGCGGCGGCCACGCCGGTGGCGTCGGCCGAGCCGTGGCTCTTGATCACGGTCTTGTTGAGACCAAGAAACACGCCGCCATTAACCCGGCGGGGGTCGATCCGGTGGCTCAGGCGCATCAGGGAGGTCATCGCCAGAAGGGCCGCGAAGCGCGACAGGATCGACTTGTTGAACGCTTCCTTCAGAAGGCTCGAGATCAGCGTCGCGGTGCCTTCGCCGGTCTTCAGGGCGATGTTGCCGGTGAAACCGTCGGTCACGATGACATCGACGCGGTCGGACGGCAGATCGCCGCCTTCGACGAAGCCGACATAGTCAAACGCCCCCGCAGGTGCGGCGCGGATAATGAGATCCTGTGCCTCTTTAAGCTCGGCACGGCCCTTGTGCTCTTCGGTGCCGACGTTGAGCAGGCCGACGCGCGGGACAGGCAGACCAAGGCCGTTGCGCGCATATGAGGCGCCCATCATCGCAAACGCGAGGAGATCTTCCTTCTCGGCGCGGATATCGGCGCCCACATCGAGCATGACATTGAAACCGGCGGGATTGCGCGAGGGCCACAAGCAGGCGATCGCGGGGCGCTTGACGCCTTCGGCCCTGCGCAGCTGGAGCATCGACATTGCCATCAGCGCGCCGGTGTTGCCGCAGCTTACCGCGACGTCGGCCTCGCCCTGCTTGACCGCGTCAATCGTCGACCACATCGAGGAGTCTTTGCCGCTGCGCAAGACTTGCGAGGGCTTGTCGGTCATCTTCACCACGTCGCGGGCATCGCGGATGGTGACATGCCCTTCGATCCGCCGTTTGGCGACAAGTGGCCTCAATTCGGCCTCGGGCCCGTGCAGGATCGTCTTGGCGCCCGGCGTGTCGGCCAGAAAACGCGCAAGGCCCGCAACCACGGTTGCAGGCCCCTTGTCTCCACCCATGGCGTCGACGGACAGCACAACGGTCTTGGCTTTTGCCTCGGTCGCGGATGCGTCCTGAACGGCGTGGGTCATAACCGCTGCGAAATGACCCGGCTTACGCCGCGTCTTCGTCCAGATCGACCTCAGCGGCCTTCGCTACAACGTCACGACCGTCATAGCTTCCGCAGGACGGGCAAACGTGGTGCGGACGCTTGAGTTCGCCGCAGTTGGTGCATTCGTTCGGATTTGCCGCGACGAGAGCGTCGTGGGCACGGCGCATGTTGCGACGCGACTTGGAAACCTTGTTCTGTTGGACGGCCATGTCTCAACACCTTCGAATTGGGGGGCACTGGCGCCTTGCGGCATGGCCCGGATTTCATATTCCAGAACTGACTCGGCGCCGTTTAAGCGATCCGCCGCAGCATGTCGAGCCTCGATCCGGAAGAGGAAACGAAAATACTGCGTTTCCGCGTCAGCGCAACCCCGATTCTCCGGGGCGGCGCAGGGGGCTAGTTATTGCTGTCTTCGTCCTTGTTTTCAAGGGCATCGCGCAGGCCGGCAAGGCCCGAAAACGCTTTTGCCTCGTCATCGGACATGGGCCGGGCACCGGGCTCGGTGAACACGGCTTCTCCCAGACCGGCACCCTCGGCGCGTGGAAAGGGGGGCAGGGCAAGGGCCAGGGCCTCGAGCATGACTTCGCCCAGGTCGATCTCGTCGGGCAAGAGTTCGGCCGTATCGTCGTCGGGCATCTCCACCTCGCCGGTGCCGAGATCCGGCATTTCAGTGAGGTAACTGCGGCGGACTGACTCGTCGATCCGCGTGGTTACGGGGGCGAGGGTGACGACGCATTCCTGCACGACCGTCGCGCCTAAGGACCCCTCGAGAACCCAGTCGCGCTTGCCGAGCGGGGCGATCCGGCCCTCGAACCTCAGCTTCTTGACGGCCACGATGCCAAGCGCTTCGGCCACGGCTTCGCGGCCGGCTGTGTCCGGTGAAAGGGCGAAATCCGTGTCACGACGATTGCGCAGATCGGCAAAACGGATCTTTTGGCCAGGCAGTGCGTCGGTCACGGGCGCTTCCATTCTTGATGTTGGGGGCGTCGATGCTGTAAGCCGATTAAAAGGCAGGGCCATACAAAGCAAGGGGGCAGTCATGCGGATCATGGGCAGAACGACCCGAACAGCGATCCGTCGCACTCTGGCGCTTGCGGCGCTGGTGGCTCTTGTCACGGCCTGCGCGCCTGTGATGCGCAAGCACGGCTATGCCCCGATCGAAGAGGATCTGGCGCAGGTGGCGGTCGGCGTCGATACCCGAGAGACGGTTTTGACCAAGATCGGCGCGCCGACAATCACCGGCGTTCTGGACGAGAGCGGCATCTATTATGTCTCGTCGGTGTTCCGCCATTTTGGCGCGGCCGCACCGGAAGAGATCAGCCGCGAGGTCGTGGCGATTACCTTCAACACCCAGGGCGTCGTGACCAATGTGGCACGCTATGGGCTTGAGGATGGTCAGGTTGTCATTCTCTCGCGCCGCGTGACCGAAGACAACGTGCGCGACTCTACCCTGATCCGCCAACTCCTGGGCGCGATCGGTAATTACAGCGCCGAAAGCCTGATCGGCTCCAACTGATCTCATCTGGGTGTTACGGTTTTACGCCCAGTCTGTGGCAGACTGATCGCCACACGCTCCGGGATTCGGGAAAAGCGGCTCGCAGATGGATCAGGTTGGTCGATATACGTTCCGGATTGCTGCTTGCGCCGAAGAGGTGGCCGAGGCGCAGGCCTTGCGCCACCGCTGCTTCCCGCTTCCCGACGGCGCCGCGCCGCGGCCGGATGGCCGCGAGGCCGACGCCTTTGATCGGTTGTGCCAGCACGGGCTTGTGCGCGATCAAGACAGCGGCCGGCTGGTCGCCTGTTTCCGCCTGCTCTTGCTGAATGATGGGGCCGAGATCGGCCGCAGCTATTCGGCGCAATTCTATGATCTGCGTCGGCTTCAGATTTTTGCCGGACCGATCGCCGAGCTGGGCCGTTTCTGCATTGATCCAGACGTGAAAGATCCCGACGTGCTGCGCCTTGTCTGGGCGGCGCTGACGCAGATCGTCGACGAGCGGCGGGTTGGGCTTCTTTTCGGATGTGCCAGCTTTTCCGGCTATAGCCCCGCGCCCTATCGTTCGGCCTTTCGGCTCTTGACGCAAAAGAGCCTTGCGCCGCTGCGCTGGCGCCCTCGGCAGCGGGCGAAGGAGATACTGGGCCTGGCGCGCGAGGCCAAGGCCGCATCGCTTGACCCCAGGCTCGGCCTGATGCAGCTGCCGCCGCTGCTGCGCAGCTATCTGGCGATGGGAGGCTGGGTGTCGGATCACGCGGTGATCGACCGGAGCCTTGGCACGCTCCATGTCTTTACCGGGCTCGAGATTGCCCGCATCCCGCCAGCCCGCAAGCGGCTCCTCCGTGCGCTCGCGTCGCCGGGGCTTGCGGTTTTGAAGGCGGCGCAGTAGCTCGAGCGCATGGCGCGCGCACCCCTTCTCCAGCTTTCCGGCATCTCGCTGACCTTCGGCGGCAATCCCCTGTTTGCCGAGCTTTCGCTCGTGATCCAGCAGGGGGATCGTGTGGCCCTTGTGGGCCGCAACGGATCAGGCAAATCGACGCTGATGAAGATCATGGCGGGGCTGGCCGAGGCCGACAGGGGCGACCGGGTCGTGCCGCCCGGCGTGACCGTGGGCTATATGGAGCAAGACCCCGATATGGCGGGCTTTGCCACGCTTGGCGATTATGCGGCAAGCGGGCTGCCCGAAGGCGAAGCCTATCGCGTGAACGTCGCGGCCGAGGGGCTGGGGTTCGATCCCGAACGCCCTGTCGGAACCGCCTCGGGCGGCGAACGGCGGCGGGCGGCGCTGGCCAAGCTGATGGCCGAAGCGCCCGAGCTGATGCTTCTGGACGAGCCGACCAACCACCTCGATATCGCCGCGGTCCAATGGCTCGAAGACACGTTGCGCGCCACCAAGGCCGCCTTTGTCCTGATCTCGCACGACCGGACGTTCTTGCGTGAACTGACCCGCGCAACCCTCTGGATCGACAGGGGAATGGTGCGGCGGCAAGAGCGGGGGTTCGAGGATTTCGAAATCTGGCGCGACACGGTCTGGGACGAGGAGGATCAGGCGCGCCACAAGATGGACCGCAAGATCAAGGCCGAGGCCCGTTGGGCGGTCGAGGGCATTTCCGCCCGCCGCAAGCGCAACATGGGGCGGGTGCGGGCGTTGCAAGACCTGCGTGCCGAACGCGCCGCGATGATCCGCCGTCAGGGAGCCGCCGCGCTTTCGCTGGAAAGCGGGCAGCTCTCGGGCAAGAAGGTCATCGAGGCCAAGGGGATATCCAAAGCCTACGGCGGCAAGGACATCGTGAGAGATTTCTCGCTCACGGTCCAGCGCCGCGACCGGATCGCCGTCGTTGGGTCGAACGGCGTTGGAAAGACCACAGTTATCAAGATGTTGGCCGGCGAAGTTGATCCAGACAGCGGCACCGTCGCCCTCGGCACCAACCTTGCTGCCGCTGTCTTCGATCAAAGCCGCGCGCAGCTTGATCCCGATATGAGCCTGTGGGAAAGCCTGACTTCCGATCCCGAAATGCGTGTTGGCGGGCGGGCCGATCAGGTCATGGTGCGGGGCGAGCCGCGGCACGTTGTCGGCTATCTGAAGGATTTCCTCTTCGACGAGGCGCAGGCCCGCGCACCGGTGCGAGCGCTGTCGGGCGGCGAAAAGGCGCGACTCTTGCTGGCGCGGCTGATGGCGAAGGAATCGAACCTTTTGGTGCTCGACGAACCGACCAACGATCTCGATATCGAGACGCTCGATCTCTTGCAGGAAATCCTCGACGACTATGACGGCACGGTTCTTCTTGTGAGCCACGACCGAGATTTCCTTGACCGCGTGGCGACGACGACCGTGGCGATGGATGGCGATGGCAAGGCCACCGTCTATGCCGGCGGATGGAGCGACTACCAGGCGCAGAAGGGCAATGCGGCGCCGGTCGTGCCGGCCGGAAAACCCAAGGCGGCCGAGAAAGCGCCAGAGGCGTCGGTCGAGACCGCGAGGAAATCGGGGCTGACCTTCACCGAAAAGCACCGGCTTGAAAGCCTGCCCGCCGAGATTGACCGCCTCACCGCCGAGATTGCCAAGCTCGAAGTGCTTTTGGCAGATCCCAGCCTGTTTTCGACCCAGCCCGCGAAATTCACCAAAGCCTCCGAGGCGCTGGCCGCGCGGCAAGACGCTGTGGCGCAGGCTGAGGAGGAGTGGCTCGCACTCATGGAAAAGGCCGAGTCCTGACAGACCCGGCCTTTCCTTGATCTTGCTTCGCCAGAAACCTACCCGTCGAAGTTGACCTGTTCCATGATCTTCAGCGCCGTCGGACGTTCGCCCGCAAGCGTTGTCAGATCAATCGTGTCGGCGGTAAAGTTGCCCCAACTGGCGACAAGATCCGAGATTTTCGCATCTTCGAGCACGGGATATTCGTTGTTCAGCTCGGCATAGATTGCCTGCGCTTCGGGCGAGACGAGGAATTCCATGAGCTTCAGCGCGTCGTCCTTGTTGGGCGCGGCCTGGGTCATCGCGATGCCCGAGATGTTCACATGGGTGCCGCCGTTCTCGAAGATCGGGAAGATGATCCGGACCGAATTGGCCCATTCGGTCTGCTCTGCATCCTTGAGCATCTCGCCCATATAGTAAGTATTGCCGAGGCTGATATCGCATTCGCCAGCCCAGATCGCCTTGACCTGCGCGCGGTCGTTGCCTTCCGGCTTGCGGGCAAGGTTGGCGCGGACGGCTTCGGCCCAATCGCGCGTGGCGTCTTCGCCGTGGTGGGCGACCATCGCGGCAGCAAGGGCGAGGTTGTAGGGGTGCAGGCCTGAGCGGGTGCAAATGCGGCCCTGCCACATGGGATCGGCCAGATCCTCATAGGTCACAAGCTCGCCGTCGGCGACGCGATCCTTGCTGGCATAGACCACGCGGGCACGGGTGGTGAGGCCAAACCAGAGATTGTCCGGGCTACGCAGGTGCGCGGGGATCGCCGCGGTCAGCGCCTCGTTCTCGACCGGCTGGAGCACGTCCGCCTCAACGATCTGCTGGAGGCTCGCCACATCGACGGTCATCACCAGATCGGCAGGCGAACGCGCACCTTCGGCCTTGAGGCGTTCGACGATGCCTTCGGACACATAGGCGAGGTTGACATCGATCCCCGACGCCGCGGTGAAGGCGTCCATCACCGGTTGGATCAATTCGGGCTGGCGGGTGGTGTAGATATTGACCTCGGCCAGCGCGGGAAGGGAGGTCGACGTTGCGAGAAGGGTGGCAAGAAGGGTGCGAGTTTTCATCTCGGGCTCCGTTGTTTCGATGGCTCCGATAAACCCGACAATTTTAGTCAGGTCAATACCTGAATTTTTTAGTCGGATATCTTTGTCGCCTTTTCCGCTGCCTTCGCCGCGTCCCACAGGGCGTCCATCTCGGCCAGATCGCTTAGCGCAGGGGTCTTGCCGCGCGCGGCCAGCGCATCCTCGATCGCGGCAAAGCGGCGGGCGAATTTGGCATTCGCGCGGCGCAGCGCGGCTTCGGGATCGACACCGAAATGGCGCCCGAGGTTGGCCACGACAAAGAGAAGATCGCCGAATTCCTCGTCGACCTCGTCTTGCGAAAGCTCCGCCCGAGCCTCGGTCAGTTCGGCCGCTTCCTCGACGAGCTTGGCGAGAACCTCGTCAGTCGAGGGCCAGTCAAAACCCACTCGTGCGGCCCGCTTTTGCAGCTTCACCGCCCGCATCAGCGCCGGCAGCCCCAGCGCCACACCGTCGAGAGTGCGCGCCGGTCCGGTCTGGCCCGCCTCAGCGCGCTCAGTGGCTTTGATCCGCTCCCAATCCCTGGTTTGCTGTTCGGCCGATTTCTCGCGGCTTTCATCGCCGAAAACATGGGGATGCCGCGCCACCATCTTGTCCGACACCGTGCGCACCACGTCGGCAAAGCTGAAATGCCCCGCCTCATCGGCCATATGCGCGTGATAGACGGATTGCAGGAGAAGATCGCCGAGCTCGCCCTTCAGCTCGCCAAAGGCCCTGCGTTCGATCGCGTCGGCGACCTCATAGGCCTCTTCGATCGTATAGGGGGCGATGGTCGAGAAATCCTGTTCGATATCCCAAGGGCAGCCCGTTTGCGGATCGCGCAGGCGGCGCATAATTTCGATGAGCCGCTCGATTCCGGCGCTTTGATCGTGAATGAGGGCGTCGGATGATGTTTGATCCATTGCGAAACGGCTTTCTTTCAGGTTCTCTTCGCAAGGTATTCACCCCAAGCCGAGAGTCCAGCCGTGCCCGTCATAAACCGAATTGCCGCTTATGCGGACGACATGAAAACCTGGCGCCAGCATATCCACAGCAACCCCGAACTGGGGATGCATTGCGAAAAGACGGCGGCCTTTGTGGTCGAGCGGCTGAGGGAGTTTGGCATCACCGATATTCATACCGGCATCGCGACTTCGGGCGTAGTGGCGATCATCGAAGGGCAGGGCGACGGCCCGACCATCGGCCTGCGCGCCGATATGGACGCCCTGCCGCTGACCGAGATCACCGGGCTCGACTATGCCTCGCAGAATGCAGGCAAGATGCACGCTTGCGGCCATGACGGGCATACGACGATGCTTCTGGGAGCGGCCCGCTATCTGGCCGAGACCCGCAATTTCAAAGGCCGCGTGGCGCTGATCTTCCAGCCGGCCGAAGAAACCGGCGGCGGCGCCGAGGTCATGGTGCAGGAAGGCGTGCTCGACCGCTTCGAGATCAAGGAGCTTTACGCGCTTCACAACGCGCCCGGCACGCCCAAGGGGCATTTCTATACGATGCCGGGGCCGATCATGGCGGCTGTGGATACGTTCACCATCAATATCCAAGGCAAAGGCGGCCACGGCGCCTATCCGCACGAGACGGTCGATCCCTTGGCGGCGGGCGTGAATATCGTTCAGGCAATCCAGACCATCGTCAGCCGCAACCACAACCCGCTTGATGAGCTGGTCGTCTCGGTCACGCAGTTCCACGCTGGCACGGTCGACAACATCATCCCAGACACCGCTTTCATCAATGGCACGATCCGCACCTTCGACAAGAAGGTTAAGGAGATGGTCCGCAAGCGCCTGACCGAGATTGTTGAAGGCCATTCCTTGAGCTTTGGCGTTCAGGCCAAGCTCGACTATGTGGTCGGCTATCCGGCGACGATCAACGATCCTGACAAGACCTCCTTCGCCGCCAAGGTTGCCCGTGCGATTTCGGGCGAAGATGCCGTCACGGAAGAGGGAAACTCGGAAATGGGGGCCGAGGATTTCTCCTATTTCCTCGAAAAGCGCCCCGGTTCCTATCTCTTCATCGGCAACGGCGATACGGCCGGCCTGCATCATCCGGCCTACAACTTTGACGACGAGATTTCTGCGGTTGGCGCCTCGTTCTTCGCCAAACTCGTCGAGACGGCGCAGCCGCTGCGTTAGTCTTTTGATCAAAAATTCTTGACTCCCCACCCGCCCGCGTCAGACTGGGCGGGCCGGATGACGCGCGTCTCCGCCGACGAAACGACGCGCCTCTTTTGACCGGAGTTCCTGTCATGGCTCTTGAAGACGCAAAAAAGCAGATCGATCTTGCATTCACCCGCGAAGCCCGGCGCGGCCTTGCCTTTGAAAACGCCTTTGGCGGCGCGACATCGTTCCTGCGGCGCAGCTATACCAAAGACCTCAAGGGCGCTGACCTTGCCATCACCGGCGTCCCCTTCGATCAGGCGGTGACACACCGCACCGGAACCCGTTTCGGCCCCCGCGCGATCCGCGAAGCGTCGACGCTTCAGCCCTATGATCCGCCCTATGGCTGGCAGGGCTTTGACCCCTTGGGCGAGTTTTCGGTGATCGACTATGGCGATGTGGCCTTTGATTATGCCTATACGCCCAGCTTCCCCGATCTGGTGACCGACCACATCCGCACGATCCTTGCGGCGAATGTGGGCACCGTCACGCTGGGGGGCGATCACTTCATTACCCTGCCGATACTCAATGCCTATGCCGAGAAATACGGGCCGATGTCGGTGATCCATTTCGATGCCCATTCCGACCTTTGGGCCGACGACGACATGAGCCGCATCGACCACGGGACGTTCATGTACAAGGCCGTCAAACTCGGGCTCGTCGATCCCGCCCGCTCGATCCAGATCGGCATCCGCACGGAATGCGACGATTACTGCGGGATGGACTATGTCGACGCCCGCGCGGTCCATGAGAAAGGCGCGGCTTGGGCGGTTGAACAGGCGAAAGCCAAGGTGGGCATGAGCCCCACCTACATCACCTTCGATATCGACGCGCTCGATCCCGCCTTTGCGCCGGGGACCGGCACGCCCGTCTGGGGCGGGCTGACCAGCTGGCAGGCGGCGGCGATGCTGCGCGATCTGGCTGGCATCAACCTTGTGGGTGGGGATATCGTCGAAGTGTCGCCGCCTTATGACACGACGGGGGCGACCGCCGTCGCAGGCGCCCATGTGGCGACGGAGCTGATGACGCTTTATTGTTGGAACCGAAAGGGACGCTGATGCCGAACCAGCCGCTTGGGGGAAACGAGATGCCGCGGTTTGGCGGCCCCAATAACTTCATGCGGCTGCCGGCTGCTGCCACGGCCGAGGGGCTTGATGTGGCCTTCGTGGGGGTTCCGATGGATATCGGCGCCTCCTGGCGATCCGGCACGCGTTTCGGCCCCAAGGCGATCCGCGCCGAAAGCGCCATGCTGCGGCCCTATAATATGGGGACTGGTGCTGCGCCTTTCGATGCGCTCCAGTGCGCCGACATCGGCGATGTGGCGATTAATACCTTTGATCTCAAGGACAGTGTTCGCAGGATTACAAAGGCTTACGATGCGATCCTAAAGTCTGGCGCCTTGCCGATGACGATGGGCGGCGATCATACTCTGACGCTGCCAATCCTGCGGGCCATCGCGAAAAAGCACGGGCCTGTGGCGCTGATCCATGTCGATGCCCATGCCGATATCAACGATCATATGTTCGGCGAGGCGATCGCCCATGGCACGCCGTTTCGCCGCGCCTATGAAGAAGGCCTGATAAACCATTCGAAAGTATGGCAAATCGGCCTTCGTGGCACGGGATATACCGCCGAGGATTTCAACGAGGCGCGGGGCTGGGGCTTTAACGTCGTGCAGGCCGAGGACATCTGGCAAAAGCCGCTTGGCCCGTTGGCGGCGCGGGTGAAGGACCAGATTGGCGAGACCCCGACCTATATAACCTATGATATCGACAGCCTCGATCCCGCCTATGCCCCCGGAACCGGCACGCCCGAGATCTGCGGCCTGACCACGCCGCAGGCGGTTCAGCTGATCCGCGGCTTGCGCGGGCTCAGGATCGTCGGCTGTGATCTGGTCGAGGTCTCGCCGCCCTATGATACCTCGGGCAATACCGCGCTGACGGCGGCCAATCTCTTGTATGAAATGTTGTGCATCCTGCCCGGGGTGCCGGTAAGATAGGTCAACCATGAAGACAACACTTGCCCTCCTTGCCGGTCTGGTCGTGGTGCTTGGTCTGTTTGTCCGCCTTGCCCCATCTGACCTAGCGCGCTGGCACAAAGCGCCGCCCATTTTGCCGGTCGGCGACAGCGCGGGGCTCAACTCCTTTATCGCGGTCAGGCAGGGTGACGAGGCGATTCTGGAACGGTTGATTCAGATCGCTGAAACCACACCGCGCACCGCCCGGCTTGCCGGCTCGGCGCAGGAGGGGATGATCACCTATATCACCCGCACCCGCCTCTGGGGCTTTCCCGATTACTCCACGATCCAATTTCTGGAGGGCAAGTTGACCGTCTACGCCCGCGCCCGCTTTGGCCAAGGCGATATGGGCGTCAATCGCGCCCGCGTGGAAGGCTGGCTCGCGGCGGCCGACATTCCGACCCCTTGACGCCCAAGCGGCGATAGGGGAAGGCAGGCGCATGGTAGCTGCAGACAAACTCGACCAAATCCTCGCCCGTTTCGAATTTCTCGAAGCGAAGATGTCGACCGGCCTCTCGGGGGCCGAGATCGCCACCCTGTCGCGCGAATATGCCGAGCTGCGCCCCGTGGTCGAGACGATCACGAGCTATCGCCGGATCGTGGCGGATATCTCTGATGCCGAGGCGATGCTGAAAGACCCGGAGATGCGGGCGCTGGCCGAGGACGAGCTGCCCGAGCTGCGTGAGGCGCTTGAAGCAGCCGAGCATGAGGTGCGGCTTGCGCTTTTGCCCAAAGACGCCGCCGATTCCCGCGCCGCCATCGTCGAGATCCGCCCCGGCACCGGTGGCGAAGAGGCGGCGCTGTTCGCCGGCGATCTTCTGCGGATGTATCAGCGCTATTGCGAGACGCGCGGCTGGAAGTTTGAGATCATCGAAGAACAGCAGACCGAACTTGGCGGCATCAAAGAGCTGATCGCGCGGGTGGCTGGCGAGGGTGTCTTTGCGCGGCTCAAGTTCGAATCCGGCGTGCACAGGGTTCAGCGCGTGCCCGAGACTGAAAGCGGCGGCCGCATCCATACCTCGGCGGCGACCGTGGCGGTTCTGCCCGAGGCCGAGGACGTGGACGTCAAGATCGAAGCAAACGACATCCGCATTGATACGATGCGGTCGTCGGGCGCGGGCGGCCAGCACGTCAACACCACCGATTCCGCCGTGCGCATCACCCACCTGCCCACCGGCATCATCGTCACCAGTTCGGAGAAATCCCAGCACCGCAACCGCGAGATCGCGATGCAGGTTCTGAAAACCCGCCTCTTCGATCTGGAGCGCCAGCGCCTCCATGGCGAGCGTTCGGCCGACCGCAAGGCGCAGGTCGGCACGGGCGACCGGTCTGAACGCATCCGCACCTACAACTTCCCGCAAGGGCGGATGACCGACCATCGGATCAACCTCACGCTCTACAAGCTCGACCAGATCATGCAGGGCGATCTTGACGAGGTGATCGAAGCGTTGATCGCCGATCATCAGGCAACCCTTCTGGCCGAGATGGAGGCATGAGCGTCCAGGCCGCCCTTGTGGCTGCCACGCGCCGGCTCATCGCCGCCGAGATCCCCAATGCTGCCGGAGACGCGCGGGCGCTGATGGCCGAGGCGCTTGGCATCTTGCGCGACAGGCTCACGCTTGAAGCGGCACGGGCGCTGACCCCGGCCGAAGTGAGCCGCTTTGACGGCTATATCGACCGCCGCCTGATGCGCGAGCCGGTCTCGCATATCCTCGGGCGGCGCGAATTTTATGGCCGCGAGTTCGCGGTGAGCGCCCACGTGCTCGATCCGCGCCCCGAGACGGAAATCCTCATCGAAGCGGCCTTGCAGGAACACGCGGGCAAGATCCTCGATCTAGGCACCGGCTCTGGCTGCATCCTCCTGACGCTTCTGGCCGAGACACCGGGGGCGATCGGGGTCGGCACCGATATCTCGGGCGAGGCCTGCGATGTGGCGCGGGCCAATGCGGTTGCGCTCGGGCTGGGCAAGCGCGCGACGATCCTTGAGGCCGATTGGGCCGCTGGCGTCGAGGGTCCGTTCGATCTGATCGTCTCGAACCCGCCCTATATAGCGCTGTCGGAAATGGCGGGCCTTGCGCCCGAGGTGCGCGATTGGGAACCTTATGGCGCCCTGACTGACGGCGCCGATGGCCTCATGGCATACAGGTCGATCGCCGAGGCGGCGCCGCAGCTCTTGCGCCCGGGCGGGCGGCTCATGGTCGAAATCGGCCCGACACAGGGCGAGGCCGTGGCCGCGCTGTTCTGCTTTGTCGGATTCGAGGGGGTTCGCGTCATCTCCGATCTCGACGGTCGCGACAGGGTCGTCAGCGTCCGAATGCCGCTCTGACGCGGTCCGACGGGCCGCAAAGGTGTGTTTTTCGCCGCCTCGTGACGATTTCAGGCAGTTTCCGCTTGCTCCTCTCAAAGATGCATGGTTACTCGGACCTGTCGGCAGCAAGAGGCTTTACCGCCTCGCCCGATCAGTCGCCAGAAATCGTAGGCAGGCCAGCATCGTAAAATCATGCCGGGCACCTGAAGCGCAAAGTTCCAACTGAACGAAAGCACGTTCATGAGATCATCCAAGTCACGGTCGCGGGGCAACAAGAACCGCAACACCCGGCCTACGGGCGGGAATATCATCAACCGGGTTTTCGACAGCTCCGGTCCCGATGGCAAAGTGCGCGGCACGCCGCAGCAGATCATCGACAAATACAATCAACTGCATCGCGATGCCCAGCTCTCGAACGACCGCGTAGCGGCCGAGAATTTTGCCCAGCACGCCGAACATTACACACGGATGTTGGCCGAGGCGCTGCGCGAGGTCGAGAAGGCCCGCGAGGAGCAGGAAGAAGAGAACCGCCGCCGTCAGGCCGAGCGCGACCGCGAACGCTCTGAGCGTCTGAAGGCGCAAGAAGATGCCGCCAACAGCAGCCCCTCGGTTGACCCGGCCGAAAGCGATCAGCCCGAGCTGGCCGACAATGGCCTTGTGGAAACGCCCGAGAGCCAGCCGAAACAACGCCGGCCCCGCCCGCGCAAACCCAAGCCCGAGACGGCTTCTGACGGCGAACCGGATCAGACCGCCGCAGCGGAATGAGACAAAGGGCCCCTCGGGGCCCTTTTCATTTGGCAGCTTCGAGAGACCGCGCGAGGGCGCAAAACCCCTCAAGGCCCACCTGTTCCGCCCGCTCGGTCGGTGGAATGCCCACGGCGGCGAGGTGATCCTCGATATTCGGCGACACGCCTTTGAGCGCGGCGCGCAGCATCTTGCGCCGCTGGTTGAAGGCGGCGGCGACGACGCGGCTGAGGATTTCGGGATCGGCCGGATAGCGCGGCGCGGGCAGGGCTGTCAGATGCACCACCGCCGAGGAGACCTTGGGTGGCGGCGTGAAGGACTGCGGTGGCAAGTCGATGACGATCCGTGCCTCGGCGCGCCACTGGGCGAGGATCGCAAGGCGCCCATAGGCCTTGGAGCCGGGTTTGGCGACGATCCGCTCGGCGACCTCGCGCTGAAACATCAGCGTCAGCGAGGTCCAGAAAGGCGGCCAGACCTTGGGCGTCAGCCAGCGCACCAGAAGTTCGGTCCCCACGTTATAGGGCAGGTTGGCGGCGATCTTGATCGGCGGTGTCAGGTGTTCGAGCGGATCGACCTTGAGAGCATCGCCCTCGATCACCTCGAGTCTCCCCGGATACGCGGCGGCGATCTCGGCCAGCGCCGGAAGGCAGCGGGCGTCTTTTTCGATCGCCAGAACCTTTCGCGCGCCTTCCGCCAAAAGCCCGCGCGTGAGGCCGCCGGGGCCGGGGCCGATTTCAAGGACATCCGAGCCAGTGAGATCACCTGCAGAGCGGGCGATCTTGGCGGTGAGGTTGAGGTCGAGCAGGAAGTTCTGCCCCAGCGCCTTCTTGGCGCTCAGTTCGTGGGTCGCGATCACCTCGCGCAGCGGAGGCAGGCCGTCAATCTGGCTCATAGTTTCGCCCTTGCCTCTGCCATCCGGGCCGCCATGCGGATCGCGGCGATCATCGAGGCGGGGTTGGCGATGCCTTCGCCCGCGATGTCAAAGGCTGTTCCGTGGTCGGGCGAGGTCCGAACGAAGGGCAGGCCGAGGGTCACGTTCACGCCGCCATCGAAATCGAGGGTCTTGATCGGGATCAGCGCCTGATCGTGATAGGCGCAAACCGCCGCGTCATAGCGGGCGCGGGCGGCGGGGTGAAACATCGTGTCGGCGGGCAGGGGGCCAAGGATTTCGATCCCCTCAGCGCGCAGCGCGTCGAGCACCGGGATCATCATTTCGATTTCTTCGCGCCCCATGCGCCCGCCTTCGCCCGCGTGGGGATTGAGCCCCGCCACGGCGATCCGCGGGCGTTCGATGCCGAAGTCGCGGCGCAGGGCGGCATGGGTAATGAGGATCGTGTCGGTCAAAAGGGCGGCGGTCAGCGCCTGGGGCACCTCTGCCAGAGGGATATGGATCGTCGCCGGAACCACCCTCAGAAGATCGGAGGCGAGCATCATCACCACCTGATCCGCGCCGCCAAGTGCGGCGAGAAACTCGGTATGGCCGGGATAGGCAAAGCCCGCGCCATCGGCCAACGCCTTCTTGTGGATTGGCGCGGTGCAGATTGCATCGGCGCGGCCCGACTGGGCGAGGGCAACGCCCACCTCTATGGCGTCGATCACACCGGCAGCATGAGCGGGGTTCGCTTTGCCGGGGGTGCTTCCAGAGCCAAAGTCGCGCACGAGGACAGGTAGCGCGCTGGCGCAAACCTTGGGCGCCGCCTCCGGCCCCTCTACCGCCTGCCAGGGCGTGTGTTCCGGCAGGTGCCGCGGGTCACCGATCCACAGGAGCGGAATCTCGCCCTTCAGCGCCGCCCACGCCTTCGCGGCCACCTCGGGCCCGATGCCGGCTGGCTCTCCGCAGGAGATCGCGACGGTCATTCGCCGACGATGTTCGCCGCGGCGCGCAATTCCGCAATCAAGGCGGCGGCAAAACCATTGAGCTGCTGACCGACAAGCTGGTTGCGGACGGCATCGCGGTCGGCCTCGGCATCGACCTGAACCGAACGGCTGCACAGCATCAGGAAGAGGAGCGTCTGGCCCTCGTCGCGGGTCAGGGCATAAGAGGCTTCGCCCGGATCGAGCTTGGCAAGCTCCAGCGCCACGTCCGAGGGAATCTGCGTTGGCGTCTGGGTGTGGCGGATCAGCTCTTGTTCGCTCGCGCCCTTTGCGATGCCGTAAAGATCGGTGCAAGCGTCAGCGCGTTCTTCGACCTCTTCGGCCTTGCCAATGGCCGACGCGCCGCCGGGGATGCGGTATTCCATATAGTCGATCAGCGAGGCGGCGGGCCGCGCCTGTGAAATCTCGCGCACGCCGCGCATTTGAAACAGAACGATACCGCCATCGATCTGGATCGGTTCGGTCACTTCGCCGGGGGTGAGCGACAGGATCAGCCCGCGCATTTGCGGTGGAAAATTAGTGATCGGCAGCCAGTCGAGCCGCCCGCCATTCTCGCGCGAGGGAACGGCCGAAACCAACTGCGCCTGAGCCTCGAATTCGGCGGTGGTGCGGATGCGCGAGATGGCTTCGGCGCGGCTCGCGGCCTGCGCTTCAAAGCCTGCCGGTGCCGCGATGATGATTTCCGAGATCAAGACTTCGATCGCGGCACCACTATTGGTCTGGCCCAAGGCGCGGTCGATCTGGGCTTCGGTGATGGAAACGCGGCCCAGATAACGCGAGCGGATATATTCCCGCCAGGCCGCATTGATCCGCACATAATCGCGCAGCGTTTCTTCCGCGATACCGTTTTGGGCCAATACCCCGACAAAGGCCTCATAGGGCATATTGGTTCGGGTCGCGAAATCATCGAGCGCCCGCCGAAGGTTATCGGCGTCGAGGATCAGATTGGCGCGGGTCAGCGCCTCGTCTCTGAGGCTGTCTTCGATCAGGCTGTCGCGCGCCGCTTTTTCCAGATCACCGGTGGTGCCAAAGAGCTTGAGGAGCAGGGCCCGCTGCTCGATCTCGTAGGGCGTGATCGCCGCATCATTGACGGTGATCGCCGGCGAGAACTGTCCCTGCGCGCGCGCGCTCAGCGGAAACAGCATCGCAGCGAGCAAGATAAGACGGATCAGCAAGATCATGGGCCCCTCATTCTCAGTTCGTGCAGACCCGGCTGGTCGTCGTGCCGGAGCGTCCGGCGGAGAAGCCATTAAGGCCGATTTCCAGCGACAGTTCTGTCGATGAACTTACAGTAGTGGAATAAACATAACGGCGCGAGGCCGAAAGCTCGACCGAAACGCATTCGTTGTTCCAGCCAATCGTGGCGCCTGCTGTGGCGGGCCGGTCAGTGGCAAGATCATAGCGCCCGCTCAGGTCGAGCGACCAGACATCGTTGATCCGATATCCCAGATCAAAGGCCCATTCGGCGATCTCGTCGGGGCGGTCTTCGTCAAGGTCTGCGTCAAGCCAGACATAGCCGGCCGAAAGATCCAGCCTGTTCGACGACCACCCGATCCGTCCCTCGGACTTGCCGAAAATGCCTTCCTCGCTCAGAAGCGCGCGGCCGTCGAAGGTCAGGCCCATTGGCAGGGTCAGCTGGCCCGCGACAAGCCAGTTGGAGCCAAAGCCGGAAAGGCCCGACGTGGTCGAAAAATCGGCAAGCTCTTCCAGACGCCGGATCTGGCCGGCTGTCATCCGGCCTGACCAGCCGTTCGCGTCGCTGCGGGTCCAGGTGGCCCCGAAGGCAAGGCGCGGGCCGGTTTCGATCCTGTCCTGACCGGCGAAACGGGACAACGCGAAAAGATTGCCGCTGTCGAGCTCGGATCGCGTGCCGTCCTCGTTGACCGGACTGCCACCGAAGCTGTCGGACCAGGCGAAGGCGAGGACGGGTTCGACCACGTCCACGCCGCCCGAGGCCGTAGACCGAACAAGCGGCCAGCGCAGGGTAAGCAGGGCCTCCGGCTGTGCTCGGGCGAGGAACCCTTCGTTCAGAGGATCGTCGAAGGTGCCATAGGCATCGAGCGTCAATCCGGCTTCGGTTTCGGCGATGACCCCGGGGCCGATGACATAGGTATCCTGCCAGGCTCCGGTCAGGCCGATCCGGCCCACATCGCGCGAGGTGCCGCCGATCTCGAAGGGTCGGGCGTGGCCCTCGATCTCGCCGCCATAGCGCAGGAGACCGCCAATGATATCCGGCCGCAGTTGCCTTTCGAAACGCGCGCTTCCCAGAACCGGCGGCGTCGATTCTGTGGTCACGTCCGGCAACAGGCCCTGATAAGCGGTCAGCCGCCCTTGCGAGATGAAGTCGGGCCGGAAGCGCGAGAAACCGACGAAATTCTCGAGCCGGTCGGCGCTGGAGTGACCGTAGTCGAGAAGGTAGCCCTCGTCCGACGCTGTCTGGACACCGAAATTCAGCCGGTAGTCATCCGGCAAGTCGAACTTGCCCGCAGCGAAGAGGTAGCCACGCGTCTCGCTGGGGCGGATCCTGTCTTGCGTCAGCGCGGCCTCGACCTCGATCTGTCCGGTCAGATAGGCCTGACGGTAGCGGGCCTCGATCGTGGTTGTCAGCGGCGAGAGATACGGAGTGAGCGTCAGATCGCGCTGGTCGCCCAAGGCGATGAAATAGGGGGCCTTGAGCCCGACCCCGAGAAGATCGGTCGAGCGCAAGCTCGGGATCAGGAACCCGGTCGCCCGACTCAGGGTCGGATCCGGCATTCGCATCCATGGCAGCCAGAAAACCGGTATCCCGCGGATGCGGAAAACCGCATCGGAAAAATAGAGTTGCCGCTCGATCTGGTCGTGGGTGACGCTGCTCGCCCGAATCTCCCAAAGCGGAGCCTCGCCAGCGCAGACCTGACAGGACGTCGCAACGACCTGCTTGAGTTCGGTGTAGCGCCCTTCCGTGCGGCTGATCTGGCTCGCGGCGAATTGCAACTGGCGATCCAGAACCATGCGTGCGCCAAGAAGGAGGCCATTCTCAAGGCGTGGGTCGAGGTCGGCCCGTTCGGCGGTAAACATCGTCCCATCGGCAAGCCGGATCAGGATCGGCCCTTCGAAAACAAGCCGGTCGGTTTGAGGATCATAGATGATCCCCGCCGCCGACAGGCGCGTGCCCTCGAAGAGGGCATCGACATTGCCCCGCGCTGCAAGTGCGCCCGAGGCGGTGACGGAAATCTGGTCGGCCAGAAGCGTGGCTGCGGACTGGGCGGCAAGCGGCAGCGCGCCAAAAAGCGGAAGGAGAGCGGCGGCCAGTATCTTCAGGAAGCGCATCATCCGTCCTCCGTATGGAGGAGGAATCCAAGGGACATTCCGATTCCGGCAAGCGGAGGCGCCCATGCGGCAAGGGCAACCGGGATCTGGCCGTTCTCGCCGAGAATGACTGCAAAGTTGCGCAGGAAATACAGGCCAAAGCTTAGAAGGATGGCGGCAAGGACCATCAGTCCAGTCTTGCCGCCTCGCTGATGGCGCATGGTGAAACCGGCGCCGATCAAGAGCATCGCAAGGAGGAACAGGGGCTGGGCAAGCTCGGTCTGGAAGAAGACCTCGTGCCGGCGCGAAGAGAAGCCGGCCGTTGTCAGCTGATCGATGAAGGCGGGGAGGTTCCAGATCGAGATGGAGCTCGGCGCGGCAAAGCTGTCGCGAATCTGGCCGGGGGTGAGGGTGGAAGGAACCGAGAAGGTTTCGAATTCGATCGAGTCCACCTCTGGATTGTCGGACGCGCTGAGCGGCCAGACCTTGGCATTGGTTGTCTCCCAGGCCCCCGCCACGAGCCTTGCCGTGTCTGACTCGACCCGCCGCACCGGCCCTTCGGCGAAGGTGAAGGTGATGAAGGTCAAGTCATTGAGCAAGGTTCCGTCGAAATTCGCGCTGGTGGCATGAATGACCGTTTGCCCTTTGCTTGTTCCTTGCCGCAGCCACAAGCCGTCGCCCGCCAGTTCAAGGAAATTGCCGCTGCCGGTCAGTTGCGATTTGACGAGGCCGTATTGGCGCGACGTGCCGGCGGCAATGGGATTTAGCAGGGCCACAGAAAGAACGCCGATCACCAGCCCCATGACACCGGGCGACGCCAAGGACCTTAGCGCCGAACGACCTGACGCGCGGGTGACGACAAGTTCGGACGTTCTGGCCAGCGACAGGAATAGCGCCAATGTCGTAAGGATCATGATCAGCGGCATCAGCCTGTAGATGCCAAGCGGCACATTCAGTGCCGTCAGGCCGACGACCTGACCAAATCCGGCACCAGTGGATCCCAGCATCCGCAGATGTTCGATCAGGTCGAACAGAAGCTGGAGAACGACAAAGATCGCCGTGATCCCGCCGAATAGAACCAGGAACCGTCGGGCGAAGTAGAGGTGTAGTCTCATCCCGCCGCTCCTGACAGGCGCAGCGATTTCATCAACTGCGGACGGGTCGCGATCGAGAGTTGAACCCAGACGACGGACAGGCCGAGGATGGCCGGTATGTAGGCCAGCGCCCATAGCCCTGGCTGCGTGCGCACAACGTTGGCGATCCCCGCCTCGACAATCTTGATGCAGACGACGATGCCGATGGCGATCAGGATTTGCCGCAAGAGGCCAAACCGGCTGAACCCTCCGACGATGAGGGCCGAAAAACCGGCGACCGCCGCCGCGAAAGCCAGAAGCGATTCCGCCAGAAGGCCGTGGCCCTGCGCATAAAGCGCCTGTGGCGTCCGTTTCGCGCCCGCGGCGATTTCACTGTCGCCCGACAAGAGCTGAAACAGCGTCAGCTCTCCGTACCGCAGGGCCCGCTCCGCTGGTTTGGGGATAAGCGCGCCGATGTCATAGACGAAATCGTCGAAGCGGGTCATCACTAGGCGGTTGCTGTCATGGCGCAGATTCTGCGCAAGGCCCGAGATCATCACAAGCTGGGGCCCGTTCTCGCCTTTGACAAGGAACGCGCGGTCGGCGGTATAGGTGATCGATTCGGCCGGGTTGTGGGTGTCGGACAGGAAGATATCCAGAAGCTCTCCTGAGGGCGTGATGTCGCGGATATAGAAGGTAAGCCCGTCTGCCGGGCTGAGAAAGCGCCCCTCGGTCAAGAGGCGGGACGCGGTGTTTTGCGAGACCTCGAGGCTCCGCTCGCTGTATGCGCGGTTCGCCAGCGGGACGAGCAAGCCCGTCAGGATCACCATCATCACCAGAACCACCGTGCCAAACATCATCACCGGCCGCGCCACGCGGAAGGCGGAAAAGCCCGTGGCCTGAACCACAGTCAATTCGGAATCGCTGCTCATCCTGTTGGTGACATAGACCGCCGCTGCAAATCCCGCGACCGGCAGGACGATGCGGATCACGCCCGGAAGGGTCAGGGCCGAAAACTCGAGAAAAACCCAGACGGTCTGGCCATCGCCGATCAGCCAGTCAAAAAGGCGCACCGCCGAATTGATCCAGTAGATCGAAATGAGAACGAGGGAAAAGAAGCCGAACAGCATCATCAATTGCGACAGCATATATCTGTCAAATCGTGCCACTCCTGCCCCCTCTTGTTGCCCTGTTCGATGTTGCCTCAACCTAGCGGATTTGCAGCGGGGGTTGAACTCCAATCTGGCCAAGGGCGCCCCCAGCCGTTAGCAATGCACCAAACCCCGCCGATCCGGGCGGGCCTGCCGGAAAGAGCCCATGGGAGCCGCCTATTTCTATCAGCTGACCGAAACGCCGCTCGAGGCGGCGCTGCCGCAGCTTTTGGCGCGGGCGCTGGGCGCGGGCTGGCGGATTGCCGTCCGGGGGCAGAGCGTTGCGTTTCTCGAAGGGCTCGACCAGCGGCTCTGGCTTGGCCCCGAGGAGGGCTTCTTGCCACACGGGATCGCCGGAGGGGCGCATGACGCGGAGCAGCCGGTTCTCTTGACGACCTCACAAGAGGCGCCGAATGGCGCGGTCTGCGTCATGGCGGTCGAAGCGGCCGACGTGACGGCCGACGAGGCCAAGGCGCTTGAACGGGTTTGCGTGATCTTCGACGGGGCGGATCAGGCCGCGCTCGATCATGCGCGGGGCCAATGGAAGGCGCTGACCGACGCGGGCTGCGAGGCGCAGTATTGGGCGCAAGATGGCGGGCGTTGGGTCAAGAAGGCCGAGAAAACAGCGTCTTAAGAAGCGAAGCCGAAGGACCGAAGCCCGTCGAGGATGAACTGCACCGCCAGCGCGGCCAGCAGCATCCCCAGAATTCGCGTCACCACGTTGATCCCGACCTTGCCCAGAACGCGCTCGACCAGCGGCGCGATCACGAAGGTTCCGAACACCAGCAGAAGATTGGCCGCCATGACCCCGCCGATCGCGGCGAAATCGGCCACGCCCTCGGCCTGTCCGGCCAGAAGGATGATCGTGGTGATCGCGCCGGGGCCGACGATCAAGGGAATCGCGAGCGGGAAGACGGACGGGTCGTCGTGGTGTTCCTGCCCGCCCTCGTCGGCGCTTTCCTTGCGCCGGGCCTGACGGCGCTGGAACAGCATGTCGAGTGCGGTGAGGAACAGAAGAACGCCCCCCGCGATGCGGAAGGCCGGCATGGAAATCCCGATGAAGTTCAGAACCGTCTCGCCAAGGAACAGAAAGACGATCATCAGACCACCTGCCGTCAGGCAGGCACGCAGGCCGATGGCGCGGCGCTGGGCGGTGCTCATGCCTTGGGTCAGGGCAAGGAACAGCGGTGCGAGCCCCGGCGGGTCGATGATGATGAAGAGCGTGGTGAACGCTGTGATGAGTGCGGGAAGTTCGGTCATCTGTCCGTCTTGTTGTCTTGCAGCAGCATAGCCGCGAGCCGTGGCGCGGGGCCAGCGAAACCTAGCGGCTTTCGGCTTCGTCGAGCTTTTCCAGCGCACCCATCCAGAGCGCCTCGGCGCGGCCAAGCCCGTCCATCACCTCGGCATATTTGCGGTTCCATGTCTCAAGCTCGCCGATGCGGCTGTCTTCATAAAGCGACGGATCAGCGAGTTTGGCGGCAAGTTTGTCGCGCATCTCGTTGATCTTGCTGACCCTTTCCTCGCATTTGCGAACGTCGGCGCGTAGGGCGAGGATTTCATCGCGGGTGGGTTTGGGCGCGGCGGCCTTGGCGGGCGACTTGCCCCGATCCTTGCCCTGATCCTTGCCGCTGGCCTTGTCATTGGCCAAAAGCATCTTGCGATAGGTTTCCAGGTCGTCGTCATAGGGCGCCACTTGGCCGCCGTTCACCAGCCAGAGCCGGTCAGCCACCATCGACAACAGGTGCATGTCGTGGCTGACGAGGATCACCGCGCCGGTATAGGCGGTCAGCGCCTCGACAAGCGCTTCGCGGCTTTCGATGTCGAGGTGGTTTGTCGGTTCGTCGAGGATCAAAAGGTGCGGTGCATCGATCGTCGCCAGCAGGAGCGACAGGCGCGCCTTCTGGCCGCCGGACAGCCGACCGACCTCGGTTTCGACCTGCGCCGCCATGAGGCCAAAGCCGGCGAGCCGCGCCCGGAGCTTGGCCTGCAACTCTTCGGGCCGGACACGGATCAGGTGTTGCAGCGGCGTCTCTTCGACCCGCAGTTCCTCGACCTGATGCTGCGCGAAGAAGCCGATCCTGAGCTTTGACGAGGCGATCATCCGCCCTGAGATGACCTCAAGTTTGCCAGACAACATTTTGGAAAGGGTAGATTTTCCCTCTCCGTTGCGCCCAAGCAGAGCGATCCTGTCGTCCTGATCGATACGCAGGTTCATGTGGCGCAGAACGATCGTGTCACCATAGCCTGTGGCAGCGTCTTCCGTCGCGATGATGGGCGGCGAAAGCTCTTCGGGGCTGGGAAAGGTAAAGACGGTCCGCGCCGCATCTTCGGGCACGCGGATCGTTTCCATCTTTTCAAGCATCTTGACCCGGCTCTGGGCCTGTTTGGCCTTGGACGCCTTGGCCTTGAAGCGATCGACAAAGGACTGAAGATGCGCGCGGCGGGCATCCTGTTTCTTGGCGGCAGACGACAAAAGCGCAATTTTTGCAGCGCGTTGGCGGGCGAAGCTGTCGTAGACGCCGGTGTAATAGGTCAGTTGCCGGTTCTCGAGGTGAAGGATGCCGCCCACAGAGCGGTTCAACAGCTCGCGGTCGTGGCTCACGATCAAGACGGTGTGGGGATAGCGCGTGAGATAGTTCTCAAGCCACAGCGCCCCTTCCAGGTCGAGATAGTTGGTCGGCTCGTCGAGCAGCAGAAGATCGGGCTCGGAAAACAGCACCGCCGCCAGCGCCACGCGCATCCGCCAGCCGCCCGAAAAGGCGGAGCAGGGCATTAGTTGCTCGTCGTCGGTAAAGCCAAGACCCTTGAGAATCGCCGCCGCCCGCGATTCGGCCGACCAGGCGTCGATATCGGCTAGCCGGGTCTGGATGTCGGCGATGCGATGGGCGTCGGTGGCGTGATCGGCCTCGGCCAACAGCGCCGCCCGCTCGACATCCGCCGCCAGAACCGTGTCGATCAGCGAGACCTCGTTGCCCGGCACCTCCTGGCTCACGCCGCCGATCTTCCAACCGCGCGGCAGCTCGATCGAGCCGGTGTCGAGCGTCAGCTCGCCCCGGATCAAGCGGAAGAGTGTGGTCTTGCCGGTGCCATTGCGCCCCACGAGGCCAACCTTGTGGCCAGTGGGGATGACCGCCGAGGTATGATCGAGAAGCGGGCGGCCCTCGACCGAATAGGAGATGTCGTTGATGCGTAACATGGGCGGGGGGATGCCCTAAGCGCGCGGGGCCGTCAATCGCGGCTTTTCACCGCCAATCGGCCATGATAGGGCAGCGCCAAATTCCAACCCAAGGGGCCGCGCCCCGGACGAAAGAGGCTTAACATGGCAATCGAACGCACCCTGTCCATCATCAAACCGGACGCCACCAACCGCAACCTGACCGGCAAGATCAACGCCAAGTTCGAAGATGCGGGTCTTCGCATCGTCGCCCAGAAGCGCATCAAGCTGTCGATGGAGCAGGCTGGCAAGTTCTATGAAGTTCACGCCGCCCGTCCGTTCTATGGCGAGTTGTGCGAATTCATGGCCTCCGCTCCGATCGTTGTTCAGGTTCTCGAAGGCGAGAGCGCCATTGCCAAGAACCGCGAAGTGATGGGTGCAACCAATCCCAAGGATGCAGCCGCCGGCACCATCCGCGCCGAGTTTGCCCTTTCGGTCGGTGAAAACTCGGTCCACGGCTCGGACGCTCCGGAAACCGCAGCCCAGGAAATCGCCTTCTTCTTCTCGGGTCTCGAACTCGTCGGCTGATCGCCACGACACCCCTGAAAGGCATCGGCCCGCGCCCCTCAAAGGGCGCGGGTTTTTCTATCTGCGGTATCCCACGCCGATCTGATCGAGCGCCGCTTCCAATTCGGTCAGCCCCGGATCATGCGGCTCGGCCTTGATCTCGTCGAACTGCTTGCGCAGCGCGGCCTTCTCGGCGCCTTGGCAATGGTTCCACGGGCGGCCCTGAAGCCCCATCACGATCACATAATAGCCGATGAAGTGCGGCCTCACTCCGACCTTGAGGAGCGCTTTGTAGGCGGCGTCGGCGCCCATCTGTCTGATCTCATCGGCCGTGGTGATCCCGGCGCGGGCAAATTCGCGCGCGGTGGCAGGGCCGAGGTTGGGGATCGAGGTGACAGGCGTGGGCATGGCCCGAGCATAAGCAGGCGCATAAAAAAGGGCCAGTGGCGCAACCGGGGGAAGATCGTGCTGCCACTGGCCTGTCAAAGCGCAGGCCCGGAGGGAGTAGCCTTGCCTGCGGTCGTATCTCGTCAGATCGACGCGTAATCCGGGAAAACGGGGTGCGCGTCATCCTTGGCCTTGTCCTCGGGCTTGAAATCCGCGCCCTGAGGAAACTTGTCTCGCGCAGCCGGCGCCTGCGGAATTGGAGCGGGGTCCTGCATCATTTTGGCCTCGGCATCCTCTGCTACATCGCGTCTTATGCGCGTTATGGTTCAGAATAGCGGGTGAAACCGGCGATTGAGCGGCGGAAATGTGGCGTGAATGTGGCGGGACAGGCTTTGCCCGGGCCCCGCCGGTAGATGACATAGGAATAGACCATCGGACCGACAGCGGCGACAAGGACAGCGAACGCGACGATGAGATAGACACTTGCCCCCATCGCTCCGCCGACGACCATTACCAGCCCTGCAGCAATGAACAGCCATTTTCCAAAGCGGTGGGTGCGCGTCCAGTTGTCCTCGTCAACGATCGTCCAGGGCGTGCGAATGCCGACAAAGAAGTTGCGGGGCAGGCGATCCAGAAACCAGCCCAGGACGGCGAGAAGGCCGCCGAATGCGATCGAAATTGCGCTGTCCATCGCGATCGGCACACCGAGCGCTGAGAAAAGGATCAAGACATTCAGGAGCGCCAGAAGGACAAGGATCGCGGTTCGGATGCCGACAAATCCGCTATTCGCAGGTTCAATTCCATAGCCCTTGGGCGAGAGGGCCGGAATGATCTGAAAGAGCCCATTGTCTGGCGTCAGCGCCAATGGGACAGTTTAGGGTGATTTGATAAGAGAGGGTTTCTGGCAGATCGTAACCACCAAGGAGTGGAGATGAGACAGAAACCCGGAACCAAGCAGAGCCACGGCGAGAAGGTTGTTAAGGACAT
>JAURFB010000019.1 GCA_030827165.1 Marivivens sp. | reverse complement strand
GGCCAATCGCGGCGATCACAGCGCAGTCATTTCTGGGGGGCACGATCAACGTCGATCAAGCAAGAGTTTCCGTCTTTTGCCCCGAACGAAAAAGGGCGCCCCCAAAGGCGCCCTTATTTGTTTAGGTGAAAGTCCGAAGAATCAGCCGTTGGCTTCGCGGATCTTGTTGGCTGCGTCCTTGTTGTAGGCCACGCCCTTGTTGTCGAAGAGTTGGTCGAGCTCGCCCGAAAGGGTCATCTCGGTGATGATATCGCAACCGCCGACAAACTCGCCCTTCACATAAAGCTGGGGGATGGTCGGCCAGTCGGAATAATCCTTGATACCCTGACGGATCTCGGGATCGGCCAGAACGTTCACATCGGCGAATTCGACGCCCAAATAATTGAGAACGCCTGCAACGCGCGAGGAAAAGCCGCACTGGGGCATCGTCTTGGTTCCCTTCATGAAGAGAACAACGTCGTTAGAGGTCACGGTGTCTTTGATCTGATCCTGAGCGGACATTTGGATTTTCCTGTTACTCTGGGGCGCGGGTGGTCAGCGCCAATGCGTGGAGTTCTCCGGCCGGCCCGTCCATCTTGCCTTTCAGGGCGGCATAGACAGACCGTTGCTGCTGAACGCGGTTCTGGCCGCGAAAACTTTCGTCAACGATGAGCGCCGAGAAATGTGCGCCATCGTCACCCTCGACTTCGATCCGGGCCTTTGGGAAATTAGCGCGGAGTAGATCTTCGATATCTTGTGCGGAAATGGCCATGTCGGTGCTCCTGTATTGCGTCAAGATGTAGAGCGAGGCGGCGGGCGCTGCAAGGGTTGACCCTCACCTTGCGAGAGGCGGCAGAAGGAGGCATGGCACAGCGAATCAAGGAATATGCGGTGGGCGATCTGGCCCGACTGGCCGGAGTATCGGTCCGGACCTTGCATCATTACGATGCAATCGGGCTGTTGCGGCCGCGCTACGTGGGGGCGAATGGCTATCGCAGTTATGGACAGGCCGAGGCCGAGCGGCTTCAGGAGATCCTGTTCTATCGCGAAGTCGGGATGGCGCTGGCGCAGATCGCGGAGCTTCTGGACGGGAGGGCGGGTCGGCTCGCGCGGCTCTCGGCGCACAGGCAAAGGCTTGCCGAAGAAGCGGAGCGCCTCGCGCAGAGTCTTGCGACACTGGATGCCACCATCGAGGCTTTGAAGGAGAAACAGGAGATGAAGGCCGAAGACCTCTACAAACCGTTTTCCGCGGAAAAGCAGGCCGCCTATGAAGAGTGGCTCGTTGAGCGCTACGGGCCTGACATGGCCGAGGCGATCCGGGCGTCAAAGGCGCATTTGAAGGCCGCGCCCGAGGGTGCGGACGCCAGGATCGTTGCGAAAATGGCGGAACTGAAAGCGATCGAAGACAATCTTGTGGCCGCCTATCAGGACGGCCGGGCCGAGATCGCCCCGCTTTTTGCGCGCCACCGTGATTGGGTTGCGGCGATGTGGGGCAAACCTTGCCCGCCCGCGGCCTATGCCGGTCTTGCCGACCTTTATGCCTCGCATCCTGATTTCGTCGCCCGCTTCGAGGCGATGGCGCCGCGGTTCAGCGGCTGGCTGGTGGCCGGCATGAAGGATTATGCCAAGGGGCTTGGGGCCTAGCCGACCGCCTTTTCAAAGGCCGAACGGAAGATCGTGGCAAGGCTTTGGAGCGAGGCCTCAGAGCCGCCCATCCGCACCTTGTCGCCGCCGAACTTGCCGACCATCGTGATCGGAACGCCCGCCGCCGCGGCCGAGGCCATCAGCGCTTCGGCTTTGTCGAAAGAAGTCGCGATCAGATACCGTGCCTGATCTTCGCCAAAGAGCGTCGGCGTGTCGGTCGCATCAAGCGCAACGCCCACGCCCGCAGCTTCGGCCATCTCGAAGGCGGCGAGCGCGAGGCCGCCGTCGGACAGGTCGGTGCAGGCAGTGATCATCGCATGATTGGCGCGGATGAACTCGCCATTGCGGCGCTCGGCGGCAAGGTCGACAGCCGGGGCATCGCCCTCGGCGCGGCCAAAGGCTTCGGCCAGAAGCGCGGATTGGCCGAGATGGCCGGCGGTCTCGCCAATCAGAAGGGCCACATGGCCTTCACGGGCCACGCCCGCGATGATCTGGTCGGGCGAGGCAATCAGGCCCACGGCGCAGATGGTCGGGGTCGGCAGGATACCGACGCCATCGGTTTCGTTGTAGAGCGAGACGTTGCCCGAGACGATCGGCGTATCGAGCGCAAGGCAGGCCTCGCCGATACCTTTGATCGCGCCGACAAACTGGCCCATGATCTCGGGCTTTTCGGGATTGCCGAAGTTGAGGTTGTCGGTGGTGGCCAGCGGCAGAGCGCCCACGGCGGTTAGGTTGCGATAGGCTTCGGCCACAGCCTGCTTGCCGCCCTCGACGGGGTTGGCCTTCACGTAGCGCGGGGTCACTTCCGAGGTGAAGGCGATCGACTTGCCTGTGCCATGCACGCGGACAATTCCGGCGCCAAGGCCGGGGGTGCGGGTGGTGTCGCCCATGACCTGCGTGTCATACTGCTGATAGACCCACTGCTTGGCGGCATAGTTCGGCGAGGAGATCAGCGCCATCAGGCCCTCGATCGGGTCGATCGACGGCGCATCGGCAAGGGCCGCTGCCGCCTTGGTCGCAACCCAGGGGCGGTCGTATTCGGGGGCTTCGGACGACAGCTTCGACAGCGGCAGATCGGCCTTAACCTCGTTGCCGTGAAGAATGAGGAACCTGTCCTCGGGGATCGTCTCGCCGACGATAGCGAAATCGAGATCCCATTTCTCGAATACGGCGCGCGCTTCGGCCTCTTTCTCGAGGCGCAGAACCATGAGCATCCGCTCCTGGCTTTCCGAAAGCATCATCTCATAGGCGGTCATGATGGTTTCGCGCTGGGGAACGGCGTCGAGGTTGAGCTGGATCCCTAGATCGCCCTTGTCGCCCATTTCGACCGCCGAGCACGTCAGGCCCGCGGCGCCCATGTCCTGAATGGAGATTACGGCGCCGGTTTGCATCAGTTCGAGGCAGGCCTCCATCAGGCGCTTTTCGGTGAAGGGATCGCCCACCTGCACCGTCGGGCGCTTTTCCTCGATCGTGTCGTCGAACTCGGCCGAGGCCATCGTCGCGCCGCCAACGCCATCGCGGCCCGTCTTGGCGCCGAGATAGACCACCGGCATCCCGACGCCAGAAGCGGCAGAATAGAAAATCTTGTCGGCATCGGCGAGGCCGGCGGCAAAGGCGTTGACGAGGCAGTTGCCGTTATAGGCCTTGTCGAAACGAACCTCGCCCCCGACGGTCGGCACACCGAAACAGTTGCCATAGCCGCCGATCCCTTCGACGACACCGGCCACGAGCCGCTTGGTCTTGGGGTGGCTGATCTCGCCAAAAGAGAGCGAGTTCATCGCCGCGATGGGGCGAGCGCCCATCGTGAAGACATCACGCAAAATGCCGCCCACGCCGGTCGCCGCACCTTGGTAGGGCTCGATATAGGAGGGATGGTTGTGGCTCTCCATCTTGAAGACGATCGCCTGCCCATCGCCGATATCGATGACGCCTGCGTTCTCGCCGGGACCGCATATGACCTGCGGGCCCTTGGTCGGGAGGGTGCGGAGCCATTTCTTGGAGGACTTGTATGAGCAATGCTCGTTCCACATCGCCGAAAAGATACCAAGCTCGGTAAAAGTCGGCTCGCGCCCGATGATCTCGAGGATCCTGTCGTATTCGTCGGGCTTCAAGCCATGGGCGGCGATGAGCTCGGGCGTGATAACGGGATCGGACATCGGGGAATCCTTCCTATGGCGCGTTGGGGCTCCTCATACGGGAAGGACGGATGGGGGAAAAGGGCTTTGACCCTGTGACGTTTTCGCCCGGAAGCAAAACATGGGTCAGGCGGTTTTGCTGGGCCAGGAACCGGCGGCGCACGACCGGATCACCGGCAAAGGCGAAGAGAGTGATCTTGCAGAACTTGAGGAACATACTGATCCGGATTGCCCGGTCGAGAACCTCGCGCTCAACGGTCGGACCGTAGCCCTTCAGAAACGCCCCAAGATGGGTCTCGACAATGCCAGAAAGGCCGATCTCGTCGGCCTCGGGATTGCAGCGTAGATCAAGGTCGATCAGGTAGTCGGCTATGTCAAAGAGCGGATTGCTCCGCCGGCTCGCAGTGCAATCCAAGGCAATCATGCGGTCCGCGGCAAAGAGGAGGTGGCCGCCGTGAAAATCGCCGTGGCCAAACACTGCTGGCACCTCGACCCCCTTCAGCGCCGCCGCATCGTCGAGGATAACAGCCGTCATGCGGTCCAGAATGGCAGGCGGCGCATGGGGGCGGACGGCGGTCGATTTGTGATGGCGGAGTTTGGCGACGTGACCTTCGATCCAATCAAGGTCGATCCGGTCGGTCTTTTTCGCCGTGGCCCGATGCAAGGCGCCGAGCCAGCGCCCGCCGCGCTCAAAGACAGAGCGGCGTGCCGCCTCGGTTTCGGCGGCAGCCAGTCTGTCTCGGGCGGTTGGGCTTGGATCGAAACGGGAGGCGATCGCTTCGCCCAGAGGGTCGACCCAGGCCACGTCGATCACCGCGAATTCCGGCCAGTCCCGCAGGTAGCGGGCCATGCGGGAGAGCCTTTGAGCCTCTTTGGCAAACTCGCCGGATCTGGCTGCGTCGGGGTTGTATTTGAACGCATAGGTGCTGCCCGCACCCGCCAGCAAGACAACCTTGCGGGGTCCGTCTTCAAGGATTGCCCGTGCGATGGGCCGCCGCTCGGCGTCGGCGGCAATCAGGCCGGTCGCCGCAAAGCGCCCGATGGCGGCGGCGAGGGTGCTCTCAAAGCTTTGCGATGCGGTCTTGTCGTCTTTGTCCATGGCCCGCCCGAATTCCTCCGGACAGGCCTGACATGAGACTATGGCGTCCGAATGGAAGCCTTGGGGCGCGAGTAGGGCCTCAGTGGGCCCATTCGCCCTTGCGGAAGACCGGCACGGGGGTGCCGTCGTGCTTGATTCCGTCGATATCGATCTCGGCCGAGCCGATCATCCAGTCGACGTGAATGATCGACTGGTTGCCGCCCTTCTCGACGATCTGTTCCTTGCTCAGGTGGTGACCATCGACGATGCACTCGGCATAGCACTGGCCAAGCGCGATGTGGCAGGCGGCGTTTTCATCGAAGAGGGTATTGTAGAACAAAATGCCCGTCTGCGAGATCGGCGAGGAATGCGGCACGAGGGCAACCTCGCCAAGACGCGACGCCCCTTCGTCCGACGAGATCATCTTGAGGAACACCGCCTCGCCCTTCGTTGCCTTGGCCTCGACGATCTTGCCGTCTTCGAAGCGAACCTCGATCCCGTCGATGATGGTGCCGAGGTGTGCGAGCGGCTTGGTCGAGCGCACGACGCCGTTCACGCGCTGGGCGTGCGGGGTGGTAAAGACCTCTTCGGTCGGGATGTTGGGGTTGCAGGTCACGCCGTTCTTCGACGGGGCCGAGCCGCCGGTCCAGAGGTGATCGTCGGCAAGGCCGACGGTCAGGTCGGTGCCGGGGCCGGTGAAATGCAAAGCGTCAAAGCGCATCTCGTTGAGCCAGTCCGACCGGCTTTGCAGTTCGGCATTGTGTTTGGCCCAAGCCGCGACGGGATCGTTGTTGTCGATCCGCGAGGCGGCGAAGATCGCGTCGGCCAGCTTCTCGATGGCCTCTTCTTCGGGAAGGTCGGGGAAGACCTGCTTGGCCCAAGGGGCGCTGGGATAGGCGGCGATCGACCAGTTGATGTCGAAGTTCGAGATATATTTCATCGCGGGTTTGGCGGCGGCGAGGTTGGCGCGGTTCACGCGGGAAACCTTGTCTGGATCTTGCTCGGAGAGCAGCGTCGGATTGGCCGCCGAGATCGCCATGCGGGCGGCGTTGTTTTCAAGCCCCTCGGCGAACCCCTTGAAGAGCCACTCCGGCGCGCCATCAAGCGCGGCCTCGGAGCCGTGGCGATAGCGGGCAAGGGCGATTTCATCGTCGTTGAACAGGAAGGTCACATCGCGCGCACCTTTTTTGTAGGCGGCGGCGGCGACGAGGCGGGCGAAAGGCAGGGCGCTCATCGGTGAGGTGACGATCAGGTTCTGGCCTTCCTGAAGGTTGACCCCGACCTCGATGGCAACCTCGGCGAGGCGTTCGAGTTTGATCGGGTCGATTGCGGATTTGGGCATTGGAGGCTCTCTTTTTTTGGAGGGATGGCTGGTTATGTATCCGCTCGCCCGTGCTTCGCAACCGTAGCGGCGAAAAAAAACGCCGGGCACATGGCCCGGCGAATCCAACAGGGAGGTATGAAGATGATGAGCGTTACAGCATCATCGGCTTCGAAAGCTGAAATAGGGTGCAGGTGCTGACCATTCAAGAGGAATCATGTTGCAGTGCAGCATAGCCGCTATGCGCTTGGCGCATGGCTGGCTGCTTGATCATCCCGTTTCTGACATCTCTCGTATCTTGCGACGATGCGCAAAGATCTCTTCCTGTACGAAATCCCGGAAGGCCGCGACGCGTTTGGATTGGCGTAGTTCCTCGGGATAGGCGAGGAAAACCGGCACCTCGCCCGACTCCACCTCCGGCAAAACCCGAACCAGATCGGGGAAGTCTTCGGTGACATAGTCGGGCAGGACGCCAACCCCAAGATTTGCCAGCACCGCCTGCAAGGCACCAAAGTAGTTGTTGACCGTCAGAAGGCTCGGCACGTCATAGGTCAGCAGATGCTGAACCAGCGTTGCACCGGCGGCCACTTGGAAAGAATTCGGGCTCTGGCAGATCAGCCGGTGATGGGCGATGTCTTCCATCTTTTCCATCGGGGGCCGGCCCTTGAGATAGGCTTCGGTGGCGTATAGGCGCATCCGCACGCCCATCAGGCGTTTGCGGATCAGGTCGGCCTGGCTTGGCTCTTTCATCCGGATCGCGACATCGGCCTCGCGCATCGGCAGATCAAGCACCCGCTCTTCCAGCATCAGGTCGATCTTCAGTTCGGGGTATTTCTCGTAGAGCTTGGGGAGCCTTGGCGCGAGCCAGAGGGTGCCAAAGCCCGTGGTCGTCGTGAGCTTGAGTTCTCCGAAGACCTCTTCTTCGCTGTCACGGATGCGGGCGGCGGCGGCCTCGAGGCGCTTGTTCATCGAGCGGGTGGCATCGAACAGAAGCTCGCCCTGCTCGGTCAGAATCAGGCCCCGTGCGTGGCGGTGAAAGAGGTTGGTGTTGAGCGATTCTTCAAGCGCTCGGATCTGCCGCGACACCGCCGATTGCGACAGGTGCAGCGTGTCGCCTGCATGGGTCAGGCTGCCTGCGTCGGCGACCGCGTGAAAGATTCGTAGCTTATCCCAATCCATGGCTGACCTTTGACTGCTCTTTTTCTGCGCTAGGGGACCGATCCTTACACGGGCCACTATGCGACACACAATATAGCCTGTCAGGTATTTATTGCTTGGTAGGTCAGGAATTGTGACCTATAATACCGGCAGCTTTGGGAGGAGTGTTCATCATGGGCCATCGCGCTGTCAGCTTGCACGACCGGTATGATCTGGGGCAGGAGACCGTCCTTCTCAATGGCACGCAGGCGCTTGTCCGGCTGATGTTGATGCAGAAGGCCCGCGATCGCGCCGCTGGGCTGAACACGGCCGGCTATGTCACCGGCTATCGCGGCTCGCCGCTCGGCGCGGTCGACCAGCAGATGCAGAAAGCCCAAAAAGACCTGCAGGCCGCCGATGTCCGGTTTGAAGCCGGCCTCAACGAAGACCTTGCCGCCACCGCCCTTTGGGGCACCCAGCAGGCCGAATTGCGCGGCGAGGGCAAGTTCGACGGCGTTTTCGGCCTTTGGTATGGCAAGGGGCCGGGGGTCGACCGCTCGGGCGATGTGATGCGCCACGCCAACATGGCCGGCAGCTCGCGCAATGGCGGCGTCATCATGGCGATGGGCGACGATCACACCGGCGAAAGCTCGACCGTTTGTCACCAGTCCGACTGGGCGATGGTCGATGCCTATATGCCTGTGCTGTCCCCGGCGGGGGTTCAGGAAATCCTCGACTATGGCCTCTATGGCTTTGCCCTCTCGCGCTTTTCCGGCCTCTGGGTCGGCCTCAAGACGATGAAGGACACGGTCGAAGTGACGTCCGTCGTTGACGGTAGCCTGGACAGGATGTCGTTCGTCACCCCCGGTTTCGCGATGCCGGAGGGCGGCCTCAATATCCGCCTCAATGACCACTGGATCACCCAAGAAGCGCGGATGATCGACTACAAGCGCTTTGCCGCCGAGGCATTTTCCCGCGCCAACCGGATCGACAGGCGCGTCTGGGGCAAGCCCGGCGCCAAGATCGGCCTTGTCGCCGCCGGCAAGAACTGGCTCGACCTGTCGCACGCGCTGGCGCTTTTGGGAATCGACGAGGCGCGCGCCGAGGCGCTGGGGATCACGACCTACAAGATCGGCCAGACCTTCCCGCTGGATATTACCAGCTTTCACGATTGGGCCGAAGGGCTGGATCTGATCGTTTGCGTCGAGGAGAAGCGCAAGCTGATCGAAGTCCAGATCAAGGAAGCGATCTTCGACGACCGTCAGGGCCGCCGCGTCTATGGCTGGTACAAGGGCGGCGCTGGCGGGATGCACGAGGAAGAGCTTTTCCCCACCCGCATGGCCATCGACCCGATGCTTGTGGCCGAAAAGCTGGGCGATATCCTGTTCGAAGAGGGGCGCGGATCGGAGGCGCTCGAAGCCTATCTGAACAAGGTGCGCGAGGCGCGCCGCGCCGAGAACGCCCCCGATATCGCTGCCCGCACCCCCTATTTCTGCTCTGGCTGCCCGCACAATACCTCGACCAGGGTTCCCGACGGTTCGCGCGCCTATGCCGGCATCGGCTGCCATATCATGGCGCTTTGGATGGACCGCGAGACCAGCGGTTATACGCATATGGGCGGCGAGGGCGCGAACTGGATCGGCGAGGCGAAATTCTCCAATCGCGAACACGTGTTCCAGAATCTCGGCGACGGCACCTATAACCATTCGGGCATCCAAGCGATCCGCGCCGCGCTCGCCTCGGATGTGAACATCACCTACAAGATCCTCTTCAACGATGCGGTCGCCATGACCGGCGGCCAACGCAACGAAGGCGGCCTGACCGCCGATCATATCTGCCGCGAACTTGTGGCGATGGGGGTCGAGAAGATCGCGCTCGTCTATGACGAGAAGGAAGAGATCGACTTTTCGCTCTTCCCCTTGGGGTTGATGAAATATGAGCGCGCCGAGCTTCCGCGAGTTCAAGAAAAATTCAGCAAGATCAGAGGCGTGTCCGTCATTGTGTATGTTCAGACCTGCGCCGCCGAGAAGCGCCGCCGCCGGAAGAAGGGCGAGTTTCCGGACCCCGACAAGCGGGTCTTCATCAATACCGACGTCTGCGAAGGCTGCGGCGATTGCGGGGTTCAGTCCAACTGTGTCTCGATCGTGCCGGTCGAGACCGAGCTGGGCACCAAGCGGGCGATTGACCAGTCGTCATGTAACAAGGATTTCAGCTGCCTGAGCGGTTTTTGCCCGTCCTTCGTGACCATCGAAGGCGCAATGCCGCGCAAGAACGCCACGGAAGTTCTTGATCTTCCACACCTTCCAGAGCCTGAACTGCCCACGATCCATGGCACCCACAACATCGTGGTGACCGGTGTTGGCGGCACCGGCGTTGTCACTATCGGCGCGATCATCGCCATGGCTGCGCATATCGAAGGCAAGGGTGCGGGCATGATGGAGATGGCGGGCCTGGCGCAAAAGGGCGGCGCGGTTCATGTCCATTGCCGCATTGGCGAGAGCCCTGCCGATATCAACGCGATCCGCGTGGCTGTTGGCGAATGCGATGCGCTGATCGGCGGCGATCTGGTGGTGTCGGCCGGTTCCAAGACCCTCGCGCTCACCACTACGGGCCGCACCAGGGCGGCGGTGAACGGGCACGAAATCATCACCGGAGATTTCACCCGTGATCCGAATTTCCGACTGCCTGTCGATAAGTTGCGCGTCTCACTTGAAGCACGCCTGCGGGATGGGTTGGCGGTATTCGACGCCTCGGAACTGGCCCGCAAATACCTGGGCGACTCGGTCTATTCCAACATGGTGACTTTCGGCGCCTCCTGGCAGCAGGGCGCGATCCCACTGAGCCATGCCTCGATCCTGGAGGCGATTGCGCTCAATGGCGCGGCGGTCGAACGCAACAAGCGCGCGTTCGAGATCGGCCGTTGGGCGATCCTGCATCCCAAGGACGCCTCGACCATTGGAACATCAACGGGGGCAGGTAAGACTCTTTCCTTGAAAGAGAAAGTGGATTTCAAGGTCGCACGGCTGGAGGTCTATCAGGGCCCGGCGCTTGCGGAAAAATACCGCCGCATGGTGGGCCGCTTCGAGGGGCCCGCGCTGCAAAATGCGGTGGCCGAGGGCTATTTCAAGGTGCTCGCCTACAAGGACGAATACGAGGTCGCCCGCCTGCATCTTGAGACGCTGAAGAAGGCCGAGGCCGAGTTTGAGGGCGATCTGAAGATGAGCTGGCACATGGCGCCGCCGCTGATCTCGCCGATGGGTGCGAACGGCCGGCCGAAAAAGCGCCGCTTTGGCCCCGCGTTCGCGGCGCTCTGGCCGGTTCTGGCGCGGCTCAAGGTGGTGCGCGGCACGCCCTTTGATCCCTTCGGCTATACGGCCGAGCGGCGGATGGAGCGGGCGATGATCGCTGAATATGAACAGGATATGGAGTTGCTTCTGGGGCAGGAGTCGCCGGTTGACCCCGATGCCGCCATCGCTCTTGCGCTCTTGCCGCTACAGGTGCGGGGTTTTGGCCCGGTCAAGATGAAAAACCGCGAGGTAGCGGCGAAGCGCCGTGCGGAGCTTCTCGATGCGTTGGCGCGTCCGGCGCCGAAAGCGGCCGCCGAATAGCGAGGATCCGCCATGTATGGGCATGGATTTGCCTGCCGATCCTCCCTATGAGCGCCATGCCCGCTTGACACTGCGGCGAGCGGGGAAGAGTCTGAAGGAAAACGGGGCAAGCGATGGCGGTTGGTGTTTTCGATAGCGGCTTGGGTGGTTTGACGGTGCTGGATGCCGTGCAAAGGCGTTTGCCCGATGTGCCTTTCGTTTATTATGGCGACAACGCCCATGCGCCCTATGGCGTGCGGACCGCGGACGACATCTATGATCTCACGACCGCTGGCGTGCAGCGGCTCTTTGGTGCCGGATGCGACCTGGTGATCCTTGCTTGCAACACCGCCTCCGCCGCCGCCTTGCGTCGGATGCAGGAGGGCTGGGTGCCGCGCGACAAGCGGGTTTTGGGCGTTTTCGTCCCACTTATCGAGGCGCTGACCGAGCGGCACTGGGGCGACAACAGCCCGCCGCGCGAGGTGTCGCTCAAACACGTCGCTCTGTTTGCAACGCCAGCCACGGTCCGCAGCCGCGCCTTCCAGCGCGAGCTGGCGTTCCGCGCGATCGGCGTCGATGTCGAGGCGCAGGCCTGCGGTGGTGTCGTCGATGCGATCGAAGAGGGCGACATGATCCTCGCCGAGGCGCTGGTCCGCAGCCATGTGGACGCGCTCAAGCGCAAGATGCCCGATCCCGACGCCGCCGTGCTTGGCTGCACGCACTACCCGTTGATGGAAAACGTCTTTCAAGATGCGCTCGGGCCTGATGTGAAGGTCTTCAGTCAGGCCAATCTCGTGGCCGAAAGCCTTGCCGATTACCTCGGCCGTCGCCCCGAAATGATCGGCCCCGGTTCCGAGAGCGCCTTCCTGACCACCGGCGATCCGCGCAAGGTTTCGGACCACGCGACCCAATTCTTGCGACGACAGATCACATTTGTCGCGGCCTGATCGGCTCTGCGCTGTTGCGAGACACATCAATCCTGCCTAGATCAATCCCGAACGGGAGACCCAAATGACCTATAACGTCGCTATTCTTGGCGCCTCGGGCTATACCGGCGCGGAACTCGTGCGGATCATCGCCACCCACCCCGATCTGCGGGTCGCGGCCCTTTCGGCCGACCGCAAGGCGGGGCAGACCATGGCCAGCGTCTATCCTCAGCTGCGCCATCTCGATCTGCCGGTGCTGACCACCATCGAAGAGATCGACTTCTCGACAATCGACCTCGTTTTTGCAGCGCTTCCGCATGGCCTGAGCCAAGCGCTTGTGCGCGATCTGCCGCAATCGGTGAAAGTGGTCGATCTCGGCGCCGATTTCCGCCTGCGCGATCCGGCCGCCTATGAGAAATGGTATGGTGCGCCCCATGTGGCGGCCGATCTTCAGAGAGAAGCCGTCTATGGCCTGACCGAGTTTTACCGCGACGATATCCGCAAGGCGCGGCTTGTGGCCGGCACCGGCTGTAATGCCGCGACCGTGCAATTCGCGCTGCGACCGCTGATCGAGGGCGGCTTGATCGACCTTGACGAGATCATCTGCGATCTGAAGAACGGCATTTCCGGCGCGGGCCGGTCGCTCAAGGAGACCATGCTCTTCACCGAGCGCCAGACCGACGTGATGGGCTATTCCCAAGGCGGCAAGCACCGTCATCTGGGCGAGTTCGATCAGGAGTTCACCGCGCTGGCTGGCCGCCCTGTCGAGATCATGTTCACGCCCCATCTTGTGCCGATGAGCCGGGGTCTCCTTGCCTCGTGCTACCTGCGGGGCGATGCCAAGGCGATCCACGCCGCCCTTGAGGCGCGCTACGCAGACGAGCCCTTCATCGTTGTCCTGCCCTTTGGGCAGCTTCCGGGGACCGGCGCTGTCGCGGGCTCGAACTACTGCCACATCGGCGTGATCGGTGATCGCAAGCCCGGACGGGCGATGGTTGTCTCCACGCTCGACAATCTCAACAAGGGCTCTTCGGGTCAGGCGGTGCAGAATGCCAACCTGATGCTCGGGCTCGATGAAACAGCGGGCCTGATGCTCGCACCGGTATTCCCATGAGTGGACTGAAAAACCTCAAGAAGCGCCGCAGGGTGCAGATCATCGTTCTGGCCTTCGTGGCGCTTGCGCTGTCTACGGGCCTTATCGGCTATGCCATGCGTGACGGGATCAACCTGTTCCGGTCGCCGACGCAAGTGCTTGAAACCCCGCCGGCTGAAACGGAAGTCTTCCGAATTGGCGGCCTCGTTGCGGAAGGCAGCCTCGTGCGCGGAGAGGGCGAGACGATCGCCTTCCTTGTAACCGACGGCACTTCGGAAGTTCCCGTGCATTACACCGGCATCTTGCCCGATCTTTTTGGCGAAGGTCAGGGCATGGTCGGGCAGGGGCGCTATCTGGGCGGCATTTTCGAGGCCAACGAGATTCTCGCCAAGCATGACGAGAGTTATATGCCCAAAGAGGTGATCGAGGCGCTGAAAGAGCAGGGCGTCTACGTCGCACCGGACGGTAGCGAAGCCACGAATTAACACCCCTTTGAGAGCCTCTGGCAGATGCAATGCCGGGGGCTTTCATGCAAACAGTCCTAGATATCGCCCGCGAAATCGTCGCCCGTGAGGGCGGTTTTGTCGATGATCCCGACGATCCGGGCGGGCCAACCAACCACGGGGTGACGCTGGCGACGCTTCAGAGGCTGGGCCGCGACATTAACCGGGATCACAAGATCGACGTGGCCGACGTGCAGGCGCTCGGGCGCGAGGCGGCCGCGCAGATCTTTGTCGAATACTATTTCCAGAAGCCGGGGATCGGCGGCCTTCATGCCGCGCTGCAGCCCTCTGTTTTCGATGCCTATGTGAATATGGGCGGGCAGGCGGTGAAGGTCTTGCAGCGGCTCCTGGGCTCCATGCGCCTGCCGGTGTCGGTGGATGGGGTGATCGGGCCGCAGACCACGGAGGCCACGGCCAAGGCCTTTGCCGCCGCGCCGGATCACCTCGTCGATGCCTATGGGATCGCCCGCCGCAATTACTATTACGCTCTTGGCGATGCCCGCCCGCAAAGCCGCAAGTTTGTCTGCCGCCGGGACGGAGGCAAGGGGGGCTGGATCGCCCGCGCCGAAGTTTTCATTGCTCCGCGTTTTCATCTCACAGACGAGGCGCATCGCGCCCGGGTGGCAGCATGGGGTTGATCGGTGATCTTCTGACGCTCCTGTTCGGGGGTGGCCGCAACGTCTTGGTCGAGACACTTGGGGCGGTGCGCGAAAATGCCGAGGCCGGGGCCGAGCGCGACGCAAAATCGAGATCCGAAGCCCTCAGCCAGTTTGCCGCCGAGTTTTCCCAACCGCGCAGGGGGCTTTTTGACCGCGTGATCGACGGGCTCAATCGCCTGCCGCGCCCGCTTCTGGCCTTTGGCACGCTTGGCCTTTTCATCTCGGCGATGGTCAACCCGATCTGGTTTGCCTCGCGAATGCAAGGGATTGCCCTCATTCCCAAGCCGCTTTGGTGGCTCATGGGGGCGATTGTCAGCTTCTATTTCGGCGCCCGCTCGAAGGCCAAGGGGCAAGAGTTTCAGCGCTCGATTGCCGAAACGGCCATTCGCGCCAGCGAAGTGACGGCCCGCCTCAGGGCACTCGAGGCGCTCGATGCCGGCGCCGCCATCGTGACAGATCCACTCGAGCCCGCCGCCCTCGACGACAACCCAGCCCTCAGCGAATGGAGCGCCGCGCATGGGCGATGACTGGACGCGCCTGATCGAACGACGGCTGTCGGCGATCGAAACCCGCAGCGCGGTGGACGAGGTGCATCGTCACAACGTCGAAAAGCGCCTCGGTTCAATCGAGGACACCTTGAAATGGCTGGTCCGGCTCGTCCTTGGCGCGCTGATCGCCGCCGCTTTGGCACTGGTCGTGGGCAGCGGTTTCGCGCCGGCGCCCTGAACTGCGGCAAGGTGCCCGCGCCCCACACCGCCTTTTGATTGGGCCTTCCCGCATGATCGGTTAGAAGGGGGGCATGATTACAGAGCTTGGACACTTCGCCCTGATTCTGGCCTTCGGCATTGCCGTCGTCCAGATGATCGTTCCCTTGATTGGCGCGCACAAAGGCTGGCGCAGCTGGATGGTCGTGGGCGATCCCGCCGCGATTTCACAGCTGATCCTTGTCGGCTTTTCCTTCGCGGCGCTGACCTGGGCCTTCATGTCATCGGATTTCTCGCTGAAACTGGTGTTCGAGAATTCCCACTCGGCCAAGCCGATGCTTTACAAGATCGCCGGAACCTGGGGCAATCACGAGGGCTCGATGCTCTTGTGGCTCTTGATCCTGACGCTCTTTGGCGCGGCGGCGGCCCTGTTCGGGGGCAATCTGCCGGCAACCCTCAAGGCGCGGGTGCTAGCAGTTCAATCGGCGATCAGTGTGGCTTTTTACGCCTTCATCCTCTGGACCTCGAACCCATTCTTGCGCCTTGCGATCCCGCCGCTCGACGGCAAGGATCTCAACCCGCTGTTGCAGGATCCCGGCCTCGCCTTCCATCCGCCGTTTCTCTACCTCGGCTATGTGGGCCTCTCGATGGCCTTCTCCTTTGCCGTCGCCGCCCTGATCGAGGGCCGCGTCGACGCTGCCTGGGCGCGCTGGGTCCGCCCCTGGACGCTCGCGGCCTGGCTCTTCCTGACGATCGGCATCGCGCTTGGATCGTGGTGGGCCTATTACGAGCTGGGTTGGGGCGGCTTCTGGTTCTGGGATCCGGTCGAGAACGCCTCGTTCATGCCGTGGCTCTTTGCTGCCGCGCTGTTGCATTCGGCGATCGTCGTGGAAAAGCGCGAGAGCCTGAAGAGCTGGACCATCCTCCTGGCGATCCTGGCGTTCGGCTTTTCGCTCTTGGGAACGTTCATCGTGCGCTCGGGCGTCATCACCTCGGTCCACGCCTTCGCCAATGATCCCGAACGTGGGGTTTTCATCCTACTGATACTTGCGATCTTTGTCGGTGGCTCGCTCACGCTCTATGCCGCCCGCGCCGGGGCGATGGAAGCGCGGGGGGTCTTTTCGCTGGTGAGCCGCGAAAGCGCGCTGGTGCTCAACAATATCCTTCTGGCGGTCAGCGCCCTTGTTGTTTTCGTTGGCACCATCTGGCCGCTTTTTGCCGAGATCATTCTTGGCCGCACGCTGTCGGTTGGTGCGCCCTTCTTTGACGCGGCGTTTACCCCCTTCTTCGTGGCTCTGGCGGTGATCTTGCCGCCCGGCGCCATGCTCGCATGGAAACGCGGGACGATCGGCAAGGCGATGAAGCCTCTTTGGGGTGTTGTGGTGCTGGCTGTTGCCCTGGCCGGCCTGGCTTTCGCCTTGCAGTCAGGCAAGAGCGCGCTTGGCCCCGTTGGCGTGGCGCTTGGCGTCTGGGTCGTCTTTGGCGCGCTCACCGACCTGTGGCAGCGCACCGGCCGGCAGGGCATCGCCGCCCGCCTTGGTCGCCTCGCGCGCCTTCCACGCTCGGATTGGGGCAAGGCGGTTTCGCACGCGGGCCTCGGCATCACCATCTTCGGCATCGCCACCCTCACCGCCTGGCAACAGGAGGATATACGCACCGCCCAAATCGGCGAGAGCTTCATGGTCGGCGCCTGGGAGATCACCCTTGAAAGCGTCGAGCGGGCCGAGGGGCCGAACTATTCCTCGACCTTCGCCGTGATGAAGGTCAGTCGCGATGGCGCGGAGGTTGCCACTCTGCATCCCGAGAAACGCTTTTATCCGGTGGCCGGGATGCCCACGACCGAAGCCGCGATCCGGAACGGGTTTCTGCGCGACATCTACCTTGTGATTGGCGACGCCCAGTCGAACGGCGGCTATGCGGTGCGAACCTATATCAAGCCCTTCGCCAACTGGATCTGGGGCGGGGCGATCCTGATGGCGCTTGGCGGGCAGGTGTCGCTGACCGACCGCCGCTTGCGTGTGGCCGCAGGGGCCACGCGCCGGCCCGAAGGGTTGCCTGCGGAATGAGGTGGCTTGTCCTTGCCTTGGGGCTTCTGGCCGCGCCCGCCTTCGCGGTGCAGCCCGACGAGATGCTGAGCGATCCAACCCTCGAAGCGCGGGCGCGCGAGATTTCCAAAGGCTTGCGCTGTCCGGTTTGCCAGAACGAGAACATCGACGATTCCAACGCCGCGATCAGCCGCGAATTGCGCATCCTCTTGCGCGAGCGTCTGGTTGAGGGCGACAGCGATCAGGAGGCGGTCGATTTCATCGTCACCCGCTATGGCGAGTTCGTGCTTCTCAAACCCGATGCCGAAGGGGCCAACCTCGTCCTGTGGCTCGCGCCGCCGCTGATGGCGCTTTTGGGTCTCGGGATCGGCTGGACCACCATCCGCCGCCGCAAGCGGACGCCGGACGAGGCCCTCAACGCCGAGGAAGAAGCGCGGCTTGAGGAAATTCTCAAATCGTGACGCGGGGTCGCCCCTTTTCTGATCCGGAGAAGGGGATAGGGTCGTAACCGTCAGTATGTGCCGGAGCCGAGTTTCATGGACTATCAAACCATTTCAGTTGTGATCGAGAATGACGTCGCGGTTCTGACGATGAACCGCCCCGAGGTGATGAATGCACTCAGCACGCAAATGCGGGCCGAGATCACCCATGCGGTGAAAGGGGCAGACAAGGTGGCGCGGGTTCTGGTGATCACCGGCGCGGGCAAGGCCTTTTGCTCTGGCCAGAACCTTTCCGATACCGGTACGGCCGCCTCGATCGATCTCGAGCGCGTCTTGCGCGACGAATACGAGCCGATGCTGCGGGCGATCATCGACAGCCGCATCCCGACCATCGCCGCCGTCAACGGCGCGGCGGCGGGAGCGGGGGCCAACCTTGCGCTGGCGGCGGATGTGGTCATCGCCTCGGAGGAGGCCTTCTTCATGCAGGCCTTCGCCCGCATCGGCCTTATTCCCGATGCCGGTGGCACATATTTCCTGCCCCGTCAGGTCGGCCTTGCCCGCGCCATGGGCGCCTCGCTCTTTGCCGACCGCATCTCGGCGCGGCAGGCCGTGGACTGGGGCATGATTTACGAAGCCGTGGCCACCGAGGATTTCGACGCGCATTGGCGGAGCCGCGCCGCGCAACTTGCGGCAGGCCCGACCAAGGCCTACCGCTTCATCAAAGAGGCCCTGCGTCAGTCCTCGTCGAATACGCTCCAGGAGCAACTGGACCTTGAGGCCAAACTTCAGGGCCGCTGTGGCCAGACCCGCGATTTTCAGGAGGGCGTTGTTGCCTTCCGCGAAAAGCGCCCGCCGTCTTTCGAGGGCCGCTGAGCCTTCAGAGCGGCAAGCAGGGCAAGCGCTTCGGGTGGCGGTGATTGCTCGACCCGCTCATAGACCGAGCCGTCCCGCGTCCGTGACACCATCCGGTGATCGACGAGATACCGCCTGAGAACAACGTGATCGCCAAAGAGGCTGCCCGCCTTGAGGATCTCGTTGATCTCTTTCTCCGTCATCTTTGTGCGAGGCGGGATCTGCGTCCAGAACGGCCAGAGACAGAGCCATTGAATCTTCTGTCCCGTCGGCCAACGAGTCATGCGGCCAAGGTCATCGAAAACCCGCAGCGCTCGCGCGACGGCGGGATCGGGCTTGGATGTCGGTGGTGTGTTGGCTTTCAGCTCTTGAAAGTTGGAATGGCCAGCAGAGCGGGCGATGAGGCCAAGAAGCGCCAGATGGCTCGGGGTCTCAGTCTCGGCGGCTAGGCCGAGGCGGAGTTTCTTGGTGAATTTCGACAGATCGGAAATGAACAGGGGCAGCGCGTCGCGCGGCATGGGATGCATCCTTTCCCGCGTGCAATCCCCGATGGGGAGCCGATGGTCGCCCTTGTCGGCGCACGGGTGAGGTGCAACCGGAGATACTGGCGGCAGGTTTAGCTGGGCCTTGCGGCTGGCGACGCCTCGGTGAACTGCGGACCGAGGCGCGACGCTAGCGGTTGGCGGCCGGACGATCAAGCGCAAGGTAGATGCTATCGGCCCAAACGCCATCAAGGCAAAACGTGCGTTCCGCGCGTCCGGTTTCGACAAATCCAAGCCCCTCAAACAGCGCCAGCGAGCGATCGTTTCGCGGGTCGATATCGACAGTGAGGCGGGGGGTGTCTGTCGTTTCCCACAAATAGGCGATGAGTGCGACAAGCGCCTCGCGCGCAATTCCGCGCCCCCAGGAATTGGGGTGAAGGATGATTCCGATCTCGGGAATTTGCCAAACGCCGGCCTTGCCGACCACTCGCCCGTCGAGGGTAATGACGAAATCGCGGCTGCGCGGCCCGCCTTCGATCATCGAGGCGAGCCACTCGCGCGTCGTCTCGATTTCGGTGTAGGGCGGGGTCGACCAGAAGGCCATCGCCTGCGGGTCGCTCATGATCTCGTGGAACGACTCCAGGTCGCTCCACCGAGCGGGCCGAAGCTCAAGCCGTTCGGTCCGCAAGCTGGTCATGGCGCGGCGATCAGACGGTCTGGCCCGGCTTTGCTAGCGGTTCTCGATGTCGACATAGTCGCGCGATGTCTCGCCCAGATAGAGCTGCCGCGGGCGGCCAATCTTGAGCTGCGGATCGGCCAGCTGCTCTTTCCACTGGCTGACCCAGCCGACGGTGCGGGCCAACGCAAAGATCGGGGTGAACATCGAGGTCGGGAAGCCGATCGCATCGAGGATGATGCCGGAATAGAAATCGACGTTGGGATAGAGCTTTTTCTCGATGAAATAAGGGTCTTCAAGCGCGATCTTCTCAAGCTCTTTGGCGACCTGCAGCGTCGGGTTGTTCTCGACACCGAGAAGGGCGAGCACCTCGTCGGCGCTTTCCTTCATGACCTTCGCGCGGGGATCGAAATTCTTGTAGACGCGGTGGCCAAAACCCATCAGCCGGAAGGGATCGTTCTTGTCCTTGGCGCGGGCGAGGTATTCGGGGATGCGATCCACGGAGCCGATCTCGCGCAGCATCTCGAGGCAGGCCTGGTTGGCGCCGCCATGGGCGGGGCCCCAGAGACAGGCGATGCCGGCGGCGATACAGGCGAAGGGATTGGCGCCCGACGACGAGGCAAGACGCACCGTCGAGGTCGAGGCGTTCTGCTCGTGATCGGCGTGAAGCGTGAAGATGCGGTCCATCGCGCGGGAAAGGATCGGATCGACATTGTATTGCTCGGCCGGGACCGAGAAACACATATGCAGAAAATTCGCCGCATAATCGAGATCGTTGCGCGGATAAACGAACGGCTGGCCGATCGAATATTTATAGGCCATCGCGGCGATCGTCGGCATCTTGGCGATCAGGCGGATCGAGGCGACTTCGCGCTGGTGCTGGTCGTTAATGTCCAGTGAGTCGTGATAGAAGGCCGACATTGCGCCAACCACGCCGACCATGGTCGCCATCGGGTGGCTGTCGCGGCGGAACCCGCGGAAGAAATAGTGCATCTGCTCGTGAATCATCGTGTGACGCGTTACGAGCACCTCGAATTTCTCAAGCTCGTCAGCGGTCGGCAGATGGCCGTAAAGCAGCAGGAAGCAGACCTCGAGGTAATGCGATTTCTCCGCCAGCTGGTCGATCGGATAGCCGCGGTGCAAAAGCTCGCCCTCGTCGCCATCGATATAGGTGATGGTCGAATCGCAGGATGCGGTCGAGGTAAAGCCGGGATCGTAGGTAAAGACGCCGGCCTGCGCATAGAGCTTGCGGATGTCGATGACTTCGGGGCCAGCGGTGGGCGACAGGACCGGCAGCTCGAAGGATTTGCCCTCAAGGGTCAAGGTCGCGGACTTGTTCTTGTCGGCCATTTGGGTTCCCCGTGTGTGGCCCGAACCTTCTGGTTCGGGTGGTGGCATCTTTCTAGCTGGTCAACGCCTAGTGGCAAAGTATGACAAATGTCTTAGGCAGCAGCGTCAGTCAGTCGGGCGATGGTTTCGTCCCGCCCCAGAACCAGCATCATATCGAACACGCTGGGCGAAACCGAGCGCCCGGCCAGTGCGGCCCGAAGGGGCCCCGCCAGCTTTCCAAGTTTGGTCCCGTTGGCCTCGGCAACAGCGGCGACAATCTCTTCCAGCGCGGTTCGATCCCAGCTAGCATTTTGCAACTGCGGCGTCAAATGGTTCAGTATACCACGGGATACCACATCAAGGTTTGCCGCCGCCCTCTCGTCGGGTTCTATCGGCCTCGATGCGAGAACGAAGTGCGCCTTTTCAATAAGTTCCGGGAAGGTCTTGGCGCGCTCCTTGAGGCAGTACATCGCCCTCAACATCCCGTCATGCTGAGCCTCATTCAGCGGGTTCGCGCCGGTCACCTGCAAGTAACCCTCCAGTTCATGCAGCAGTGCAGCATCGCCGGCGATCGCGATATGCTGTCCGCAGAGGTTTTCGAGCTTCTTGAAGTCGAACCGGGCCGGAGATTTGCCAATTCCGCCCAAATCGAACCATTCGCGGGCCTCGGCGTCGGTGAAGAATTCGGCGTCGCCGTGGCTCCAGCCCAGGCGCGTGAGATAATTGCGCATCCCCGCCGCAGGATAGCCGAGCGCCTGATATTCGGCAGCCGCCGTGGCGCCGTGGCGTTTGGAGAGTTTCTTGCCGTCGGGGCCAAAGATAAGCGGCACATGGGCCATGACCGGAAACTCCCAGCCCATGGCGTCATAGATCATCTTCTGGCGGAAGGCGTTGGTGAGGTGGTCGTCGCCACGGATCACATGGGTCACTCCCATGTCGTGATCGTCGACCACGACCGCCAGCATGTAGACCGGCGTTCCGTCGGACCGCAGCATGACCATATCGTCGAGCTGATCGTTCGAAAGGGTCACATCGCCCTGCACCTCGTCATGCACGGTGGTCGTGCCTTCTTGCGGCGCTTTGATGCGGATCGCAAAGGGCGCATCGGGGTGGCTCGCGGCCGTCGCATCGCGCCAGGGCGAACGGAACAGGGTCGATTTCCCTTCGGCGCGGGCGGCCTCGCGGAAGGCTTCTATCTCCTCCGGTGACGAGAAGCATTTATAGGCCTTGCCCTCGACGAGAAGCTGGCGGGCAACCTCGGCATGGCGATCGATCCGCTCGAATTGGCTGATCGGCTCGCCGTCCCAGTCGATGCCGAGCCAGCGCAGGCCGTCGAGGATCTTCTCGGTGTTTTCCGGCAAGGAGCGGGCGCGGTCGGTGTCCTCGATCCGAAGCAGAAACTTGCCGTCGCGGCCCCGTGCGAAAAGCCAGTTGAACAGCGCCGTGCGGGCCCCGCCGATATGCAGCGCACCGGTCGGAGAGGGGGCAAAACGGGTAACGACAGGGCGATCTGACATGGGGGAGGACATGGGGGCGGACATGGGGAGAAATTAACCTTCTGATCTTTTTGCAATCGGCAATGTAGCCAATATTATATGGTTTTCATTGACTTGCTGAACGGATGGAACCTAATATGGAACCTAAATTGGGCTCCTAATATTCTCCATCATGACAAGTTCTCAGCTTTATCGCCCTAGTTCGTTGAGCCTTAGAAAAGGCAAGTGGTACGTGTCGGTGACCAAGCCGAAAGAGCTCCAATTTTGCCGTGACCGACAAGCTAGACGCTCTACAGGGACAAGCGATAGGAAGCAAGCGGCCCTCCTGCAGCACCAGCTGACGCAAGAGATATATGACAGTTTCGACGAGGCACTTGGGCAGACCGACAAGTTTTTTGAAGCTGTCAGGCCCGAGCTTGAGGCGCAAGGCTTCAGGGCAAAGGATTGGTATGAACTTGGCTACGTTCAGCGGACAGAGATTAATGCGGATGGCGTCCGAGTGCACAAGAAACTCTCTAGTCAAGTCGAAATTCTAAGACACCTCTACATTGTTGATGATGATCTCTTGGACCTTTTGCATGAAGAGGAGCGCCGCGAAGTCCTTGAACTAGCCACACCAAAGCCGCTCACGCCTGAAGAAACATTTGAGTTCGCTCGAATGGAGGATTCTTATCCATTGCTTCTGCAGTTGGTTACCGCTCAACGGAGCAAGCGAGGTGATATAGTCCTCAGATGACCTGCCACTGAACTTTCATCCAGCCACGACCGGAGCCCGGTTGGTGTTTACGCCATTTGGCGCGGGGTTAGCAATCGCCCGACGCGCGGAGCTTTCATCTCGCGCAGTGGGGCGGGCGATTGCGGTGGTCAGGGTTCGCGCATAGTTGGCCGGGGTCTCGTAACCTAAAGCTGAATGCGGGCGTTCGGTGTTGTAGTCGGTGGCCCAGGCCGAGATCACGACGCGGGCATGGACCAAGTTGCGGAACATGGTCTCGTTGAGCAGCTCGTCGCGCATCCGACCGTTGAAACTCTCCACGAAACCGTTCTGCATTGGCTTTCCCGGTGCAATGTAGTGCCACTCGACCTTGGTCTCGGAACACCACCGCAGGATGGCGTTCGAGGTCAGTTCCGTCCCATTGTCTGAGACAATCATGCCGGGCTTCCCGCGGCGCTCAATCAGGGCCGAAAGTTCACGTGCTACGCGGCGCCCTGAGATCGAGGTGTCAGGGATTGCCGCCAAACATTCGCGGGTGACGTCATCGACCACGTTGAGCACCCGGAAGCGCGGGCCGTTGGCGAACTGGTCATGGACGAAATCCAGCGACCAGCGCGCATTGGCGCGGGCTTCGACCAGGATCGGCGCCCGCGTGCCCACAGCCTTGCGCCGGGCCTTCCGTTTGCGCACCGTCAATCCCTCTTCGCGGTAGAGCCGATAGATCCGGTTGATGCCGGAAGGTTCGCCTTCGCGGCGAAGCAGAATGAACAGCCGCCGATAGCCGAACCGCCGACGCTCATTGGCCAGCTCACGCAGCCGCCCACGCAGCACCGTGTCCGGCGCACGCTGCGACCGGTAGCGGATCATCTTGCGATCTGCCCCGACAATCTGGCACGCCCGCCGCTCTGAGAGCCCGAACCGGGCCTTCAGATGCGCGACCGCCTCGCGCTTCACGGCAGGCGTCACCACTTTTTTGAAACCAGTTCCTTCATCGCTGCCAGGTCCAGCATCTGTTCGGCCAGCAACTTCTTCAGTTTGGCGTTCTCATCCTCGAGCGCCTTCAGCCGCTTCGCCTCCGACACCGTCATGCCGCCGAACTTGGCTTTCCAGTTATAGAAAGTGCCTTCCGACATGCCGTGCTTGCGACACAGATCGGCGCACTTCGCACCCGCCTCATGATCCGACAGGATGCCGATGATCTGTTCGTCCGTAAATCTCTTTCGCTTCATTGTCCGTCCTCAAGTTTGATCGGACTCTAATCGATGGTGGAGGAAAAATCCCGTGGCAGGTCAGCATTGTCCATGGATGAAAACGGAGGCCTCGACATGACAACGGCCCGAGAGGTCTCGGGCCGCAGGCTCTGGACGGGCTTGGATCAATAGGTGCGAATAAGGCCCACGAGGCGGCCCTGCACCTTCACCTGATCGTCGCGCAGAAGGCGGGTCTCGTAGGCGGGGTTGGCGGCCTCAAGCGCGATCATGCCGTTCTGGCGGCGGAACCGTTTGAGCGTGGTTTCCTGCCCTTCGACCAGCGCAACAACGATATCGCCATTGTCGGCGGTGCGGATCTCGCGGATCACCACGATGTCGCCGTCGTTGATGCCGACGTCGATCATCGAATCACCCTTCACTTCGAGGGCATAGTGCTCGCCCTTGCCAAGCATCGCCTGCGGCACGGCCACATTGTGCGAAACTTCCGAGATGGCCTCGATCGGCACACCGGCGGCGATCCGGCCCATCACCGGCAGCTCTATTGCGCCCGCCACTTCGACCGGCACCGATTGGCGCGGCGTCGATTGCGGTCGGTCGCCCTCGATCACGCGGGGGGTGAAACCGGATTTCGCGCCTGTCATCGCATCGGGCAGTTTGACAATCTCAAGCGCACGGGCGCGGTGGGCAAGGCGGCGGATAAAGCCCCGCTCCTCAAGCGCGGTGATCAGCCGGTGAATGCCCGACTTCGAGCGCAGATCGAGCGCTTCTTTCATCTCGTCAAACGAGGGCGGCACACCGTCGCGCTGCACGCGGGCGTGGATGAATTCGAGAAGGTCGAGTTGCTTTTTGGTGAGCATGGGCGCCTCTGACTCTGATCCGCAGCTCGCGCCACGGGTGAATAAGTTTCGTCTATGTTCTACTCGTGTTCCCGTTTTGTGTCAACATTTCAGAGAAGGATTGCTTCGACCATCTCACCGATGGCCCGCGCCGCATCGTGTGGCGGACGGATCAAAAGCGCGTCGGCGCTGGCCAGAACGCTGAGAAGGGCGCTGTCTTGCCGCTTGGCAGGGGCAATGGCCCCGTCCGTGATCCGCGCCCGCATATAGTGTTCGCGCGGGCCGTTTGCCTCGACCGGCTCGGCCAGCGGCAGGCGCACACGCGGGGCAGGGGCCGCGCCAAGGCCAAGCATGGCGCGCATGACGGGCACAAGAAACACCGTCCCGCAGACCAGTGCCGAGACGGGATTGCCCGGCAGGCCGATCATCATCGCCCCATCGAGTCGTCCGGCCATCAAGGGCTTTCCGGGCCGCATGGCGACCTTGTAGAAAGCGCGGTCCATGCCGCGTTCGGCGGCGACCTGACCGACGAGATCATACTCTCCGACCGAGGCTCCGCCGATCGTCACGACAAGATCGGCGCCCCTGGCCAGATCGAACACCATTTCAAGCGAGGCAGGGTCGTCCCGTGCGATGGGAAGAAGGCGGGGAACGCCGCCCTGCTCTTCAATCAGCGCTGCAAGCCCATAGGCATTGGAGGCGATGATCTGATCCGGCCCCGGCTCTTCGCCCGGCTGCACCAGCTCGTCGCCTGTTGAGATGATCGCAATATCGGGGCGACGATAGACAGGCACCTCGGCAATATTTATCGCGGCAAGAAGGGCGATTTCGGAAGGCTTGAGATGGCGCGGGGCGGCGAAAGTCGTCCCCTTGAGGAAATCGCCGCCTGCGGGCCGGATGTTGTCGCCGCCGCCGAGGCTGGTCTTGATGGTGATCTGATCGCCGGAGCGGTCGACATCCTCCTGAATGACAACCACCCCAGAGCCAGCCGGGACCGGCGCGCCGGTGAAGATCCGGACGGCCTGTCCCTTGGCAAGGATCCCTGTATAACCGCGCCCGGCTTGCGCCTCGCCGATAACATCGAACCTGTCGCCGGGGGCGGCGCCGCTGCCGAAGACCGCGTAGCCATCCATCGCCGAAGCGGCGAAGGGCGGCTGCGTCAGCTTCGCCTCGACCGCCTGAGCCAGAACCCGTCCTCCCGCCTTGCGGATCGGCACGGTTTCGACCTCGATCGCCGGAGCGAGGGCAAAGAGCTTTTCCAGCGCCTCGGCGACCGAGATCATTTCGCCTCATACCTTCCCGACTTGCCGCCCTCTTTAAGGACAAGGCGGATGCCGCCGATTTCCATATCCTTCTGCACGGCCTTGGTCATGTCATAGACGGTGAGTGCGGCAACCGAGACCGCGGTCAGCGCCTCCATCTCGACGCCGGTCTGGCCGGTGGTCTTGACCGTGGCGGTAATCCGCACGCCGGGCAGGGCGGGATCGGTAACAAGGTCCAGCGCGACCTTGGCAATCGGCAGGGGATGGCACAGGGGAATGAGATCGGAGGTGCGCTTGGCGGCCATGATGCCGGCAAGGCGGGCGATGCCCAAGACATCGCCCTTCTCGGCACGGCCCTCTGTGACAAGGGCAAGCGTCGCGGCGGACATGACGATATGCCCTTCGGCCACGGCCACGCGCGAGGTGATGTCCTTGGCAGACACATCGACCATATGCGCCTTGCCGGCGGCGTCGAAATGGCTGAGCGACTTGTCGGTCATCACATGGCTCCCGGTCTGAGCGGATTGGCGAGGATCCTGCGCGTCGCCTCTTCCACATCCTCTTGCCGCATCAGGCTCTCGCCGATGAGGAAGGCGCGGGCCCCATAGCGGGCAAGGTCGGCAAGGTCTTCAGGCGTATTGAGGCCGCTTTCAGCGGCGATCAGGCGATCCTCGGGGACATATTTGGCAAGCTTGCGGGTGGTGTCGAGCGTGGTCTCAAAGGTCTTGAGGTTGCGGTTATTGATCCCCATGAGCGGCGATTTCAACAGGCTCGCGCGCTCAAGCTCTTCGGCGTCATGCACCTCGAGGAGAACATCCATGCCCCATTCGAACGCTGCCGCTTCCAGCTCGGCCGCCTGATCGTCCGACACCGAAGCCAGGATGATCAGAATGCAGTCAGCCCCAAGCGCGCGGGCCTCGGCCACCTGGTAGGTGTCATACATGAAGTCCTTGCGCAGCGCCGGAAGGCCGACTTCGGCGCGGGCGGCCACAAGAAAGTCGTCGGCCCCCTGAAACGAGGGGCCATCGGTCAGGACCGAAAGGCAGGTCGCGCCACCAGCGGCATAGGCGCGGGCCAGGGCCGGCGGATCGAAATCGGCCCGGATCAGGCCCTTCGAGGGGCTCGCCTTCTTGATCTCGGCAATCAGGCCATAGCCTTCGCGCGTGGCGTTTTGCAGGTTTTCGAAAAAGCCGCGCGTGGGCGAGGCGTCGCGGGCAAGAGCCTCGACCTCGGAAAGCGGCACGCGCGCCTTGCAGGCGGCGATGTGATCAAGCTTGTAGGCCTTGATCTTGTCGAGAATGGTAATGCTCATGCGGCCTCTTGGCTGATGCGGGCGAGGGTTTCTACCGCGCGTTTTGCCGCGCCGCTGTCGATGCTGGCGCGGGCCATTTCGACACCCGATTTCAGGCTGTCGGCGGCACCAGCCACCAGAAGGGCGGCGGCGGAGTTGAGGAGAACGGCGTCGCGGTAAGCGCCGGCAGCCCCGCCCAAAAGGGCGCGGAAAGCATTGGCGTTGTCCTCGGGCGTGCCGCCGATAATCGCCTCGAAAGGATGGACCGGCAGGCCCGCGTCTTCGGGGTGAATCTCGCGCAAGGCGATCATGTCGCCTGACAGGGCGGCGACCCATGTGACGCCCGTTATGGTCATCTCATCGGTGCCGTCCGAGCCATGAACCAGCCACGCCGCGTCCGAGCCGAGCTTTTGCAGGGTCTGGGCCATCGGCTGGATCAGGTCGCGGCTGAACGCGCCGGTAAGTTGGCGCTTTACGCCGGCGGGATTGGTCAGCGGCCCAAGGATGTTGAAGATCGTCCGCGTGCCTAACTCGGCCCGGGTCGGCATGACGTGTTTCATGGCCGGATGGTGCATCGGCGCCATCATGAAGCCGATCCCGGCCTCGCGCAGCTCGCGTTCGACGACCCTGGGCCCGACCATGACGTTGATGCCCATCGCCGTCTGCACATCGGCTGTGCCGGATTTCGAGGAAAGATTGCGGTTTCCGTGCTTGGCCACGGGCACGCCCGCGCCGGCCACGGCAAAGGCGGTGGCGGTCGAGATATTGAGCGTGTGCTTGCCGTCGCCACCTGTTCCGACGATGTCCATCGCGCCTGCGGGGGCGGCGACCTTGTGGCATTTGGCCCGCATGACGGCGGCGGCGGCGGCGTATTCATCCACCGTTTCGCCGCGCGTGCGCAGAGCCATGAGCAGCCCGCCGATCTGCGAGGGGGTGGCATCTCCGTCAAAAAGGATCTCGAACGCCTCTTCCGCCTGTGCGCGGGTCAAAGGCCCTTCGGCGGCGGCGTGAATAAGCGGTTTGATGGCGTCGCTCATGCGGGCTCCTTGGCGAGATCGAGGAAATTCTGCAAAAGCTTGTGGCCGTGCTGCGAGGCGATGCTCTCGGGATGAAACTGAACGCCGTGAAACGGCAGCGTCTTGTGCTGGAGACCCATGATCGTCCCATCCTCGAGCCAGGCCGTGACCTCAAGGCAATCGGGCAGGCTTTCGCGCTCGACCACGAGGCTGTGATAGCGCGTCGCCTCGAACGGCGAGGGCAGGCCGGCGAAAACGCCCGCGCCGGCGTGGTGCATCATGCCCATCTTGCCATGCACGATCTCGTGGCACCGCACGACCTTGCCGCCAAAAGCCTCGCCGATGGTCTGGTGGCCAAGGCAGACACCCAAAAGCGGCGTGCGGCTTTCGGCGGCAGCCTGCGTGAGGGCAAGACAGATTCCCGCCTGAGCCGGATCGCAGGGGCCGGGCGAAAGCAGGATCATGTCGGGGCGCATGCCCATCGCGTCCTGAACGGTCAGCGCATCGTTTCTGCGAACGACCACGTCGGCGCCAAGCTCGCCCAAATAGTGAACAAGATTGTAGGTGAAGCTGTCATAGTTATCGATCAAGAGCAGCATGGTATGGCCTGCGGGCAAATTGAGGGCTACCGTCGAGCCGACCGCTCGGGGTATAACCGGGCTAATACATGGGCCGGTTGCAAGGGTAGCGTCAAGGTCCGGACCGCATTTGGCAGGCAAAACAAGGCGATTGAGGGTTATCGGTTGATCAGGGGCTTCCTGCTGGGCATTACCTACGGTCTGGCGCTGGGACTTGTCGGCCTGGTGGCGCTTGCCATCTGGGGCACCCAGCCGCCGGGCAGCCAGCCGCCGGAAGCGCCTCAGATCGAGGCTCCTTTGGCAGCGAGCCAGCCGGAAACGACCGAGACGGTTTTCGCGGCGGCGACAGACTCCAGCCAAACCACCGATGCGGCGGCTCCTATTGGCCTTGTCGCGCCACTTGGGGCGCTTGACGAAGGCGGGATTGAAACCGATCCGGGTGCTGCCCCGTCCGCCACGGGCGTCGAAGGGGCTATGGCCGATCCGACAACCGAATCCGAGGGCGGCGCAGATGTTGCGCCGCTCGCCCCCGTAGCGCCGGTGGCGATTGGCGGGTCGCCATCCGCTCCGACCGAAGACAGCGCCGCTGAGGCCTCGACCGCACCGGCCGCGCCGCCCGTTCAGCCGGTCGTGGCCACTGACGAGATTGCCGCCTTGCCTGAAGCCAGCGAGGACGGAACGCCGAGCCTCACCTTTACTGAGGCCGCCCCCGTAGCGCCGAGCCTTCAAGGCCAGCCCGCCGAACCCGATGCGGGCTCAAGCCCGCCTGCAATCGACACGGCGCCTGTCGCGCCGCCAGCACCCGATGAGAGCGAGGAAGACGTTGCCGCTGACGCGTCGCAGGCTCCTCAGGCCGCCGAGGAAGAGATTGTCGTCGATCTCACCCCCGCGCCAGAAGCCGCGCCAGAGCCGGAGCCGCTGCCCGAGGCAAGCGAGCCGATCCTCCCGCAGGTGGGATTCAGCGGGCAACCGGCGACCGTCCTGCCCGAAGGCACGGGCGCGGTTCGGATCAACCGACCTGATGCAAAGTCGACAGAAGGGCAGGCCGCGCGGCCCGAGCTTATCCTGACTGGCCGCGCGCTTGATGATTTCGCGGGTTATGCGGAGCCGTCCGATCTGCCCCGTCTTTCGATTGTGTTCCTTGACGACGGCTCGATGCCCGGCGGGCCTGAAGTCCTTGCGGCATCCTCCGCGCCCGTTTCGGTGGCTGTTGATCCCTGGTTCGAGGGGGCCGCCGATCTTGCGGCGGCCTACCGCGCCGAAGGCATCGAGGTCCTGGTGCGGCTGGATCTGATGCAGGGAACGGCCCCCCGCGATGTCGAGGCGGCCCTTGCCGTGGCTTTTGCCGCGATCCCCGAGGCGGTGGGCATTCTGCTGGTAGAGTCGACCGCTGGCGATCCGGCGATGGCGCAGCTGATGGCTGTTCTTGGGGCCGAAGGCCGTGGTCTGGTCGCCGTGCCGCAGGGCCTCAACCGCGCGATGCGGGCGGCAAGCGTCTCCGATGTTCCTGCGGCGCTGATCTATCGCGAACTGGATGCCGAGGAACAGGACGCCACCACGATCCGCCGCCTTCTCGATCAAGCGGCCTTCCGGGCACGACAGGAATCGGGTGTCGTCCTTTTGGCGCGGGTGCGGCCCGAAACACTTTCAGCGATGCTTCTGTGGAGCGAAGCCGATCGCGCGCGGCAGGTTGCCATCGTGCCGGCCTCGACCATCCTGAAAGGCGAATAGCTGGCCATACGGTCTTGATTCAAGGCAATTTCCGACCGAAAAAGCCTGTCGCCTTCGTCTGAAATCGCGTCAGCGGTTGCCGTCGCCGCGAAACATGGTCGCGTCCTCGGCAGCGCGGCGGATCGCGTTCGACTTGTGGACGGTTTCCATATACTCGGCCTCAGGGTCGCTGTCGTAGACCACGCCTCCGCCCGCCTGAATATAGAGCTTTTCATCCTTAAAGACGGCGGTCCTAAGGGCGATGCACATATCCATGTCACCACCGGCGCTGAAATAACCCACGCCGCCGCCATAGACGCCGCGTTTCTCGGGTTCGAGCTCGTCGATGATCTCCATCGCGCGGACTTTGGGGGCGCCGGAAACGGTGCCCGCCGGCATTCCGGCGAAAAAGGCCGACAGGGCGTCTTGATCCTCGGCCAGCTCGCCGATCACGTTCGAGACGATGTGCATGACGTGGCTATAGCGCTCGATGATGAACTTCTCGGTCGGGCGGACCGTCCCGACTTTGGCCACGCGCCCCACATCGTTGCGCCCCAGATCAAGCAGCATCAGATGCTCGGCAAGCTCCTTCTTGTCGGCCAGAAGATCGATCTCGTTGGCCTTGTCCTCATCGGGCGTCGCGCCACGCGGACGGGTGCCGGCGATGGGGCGGATCGTGACTTCGTTGCCGAAGACCCGCACAAGGATCTCGGGGCTTGCGCCGATCACCTGAAAATCGCCGAAGTTGAAGAAGAACATGAAGGGCGAGGGGTTGGTGCGCCGAAGGCTCCGGTAAAGCGCAAAGGGCGGCTCGTGGAAATCTTGCGTCCAGCGCTGCGCGGGGACCACCTGAAAGATGTCGCCCGCGCGGATGTAATCCTTGGCCTTCTCGACGGCGGCCATATAGCCGTCCTTGGTGAAATTCGACACAGGCGGCGCCGGTGGCTTGGGGGCTGCCAGATCGCGCGAGGCAGACGGGACAGAGCGTTCAAGCGCCCGCTGCGCGTCCATCACCCGCTCGGCGGCCTGGGCAAAGGCAGCCTTGGCCGAGAGGCCCGCGTTGGCCCAAGCAGGGGCCACGAGGATCACGTCGCCCTTGACCCCGTCCAGAACCGCCACCACCGAGGGGCGCATCAGCACCGCGTCGGGCAGGCCAATGGGATCGGGGTTGACGTTGGGCAGATGCTCGACGAGCCGGATCATGTCGTAGCCGAGATAGCCGAAAAGCCCCGCCGACGCGCCCGGAAGCCCCTCGGGCAGGTCGATCCGGCTTTCCGCCAGAAGCGCGCGCAGCGAGATCAGGGGATCGTCTTTCAGAACCTCGAAACTGTCGTCGTCATAGCGGGCGGTGCGGTTGATCCGCGCCGTGGAGCCGTTGCAATCCCAGATCAGGTCTGGGTTCATGCCGACAATGGAATAGCGCCCGCGCACCTCGCCGCCGGTCACGCTTTCGAGCATGAAGGCGTGTTTTCCCGCGCCCGCGAGCTTGAGCATGAGAGAAACAGGCGTATCGAGATCGGCCGCGAGGCGGGTGTAAACCACCTGGTTCTGACCGGCCTCATAGCCAGCGCGGAAGGTCTCGAAATCGGGCAGGAGCGACATGAGGCTACTGGAAGTTGGCGTTCACGGCATTCACCGCGGACTGGTTGATCTTGACCTCGGTGCCTGTCTGGATAACCCCGACATAGGCGTCAAAGAGATCCTGAACGATCCCCGCAGTCACCTGTTCGGCGATCGAGATCCGCTCGGCGGCAAGCGCCGGATCATCGGCGTCGGGGGGCGATATCTCTTCAAGTCGAACAAGGATCGCCTCGCGCCCGTTATCCATGACGCGGATTTCGCCGGGCTCCATCTCGAAAATGGTCCTGACATACTCGAAAGGGGTCTCGGCCACGAAGCTGCGGCGGGTCAGTTGGCTGTCGGTGACCGGCTCCAGCCCGAGCGCGGCCAGATCGGCCGTTTCATCCAGGTTGGCCGCCAGGGCCTTGGTTGCGTCGATCACGGCCTGATGTGTTGCTTCGACCCAGGCTCCGAGGCGAACCTCATCGACGACCTCTTCCAACGGAATTGTCTCGGCCGCGCTCAGAGCGTCGACCCGCAGAACGAAGATGCCCCCGTCCTCGAGCGTTTCAAGCGAAGCATAGTCGCCGGGCTGGGCGGCGGCGGCCGCGGCCCGGAAAGAATCGTAGGCGGCAATTCCGTCTTCCGAATCCTGGCTATAGCGAATCGTTCCAAGGGCCATGCCAAGCTGTTCCACCAGATCTTCGGGCATCGCTCCGCCCGCGAGAAGATCGGTCACACGGCTCACCTGATCGTCGATCAGCCGGCGGGCGCGGGCATTGGCCAGCTCATCGCGCAGATCGTCGCGCGCGTCCTCGAACGTGACCTCATGTGCTGCCAGAACGGCGTTGACGCGGAACAGGGCGGGGCCGAAGGACGAGGCGAAGGGGCCAACCACGTCGCCCGGATTTGCCGCGAAGGCGGCGGCGCCGGCGGCGCCAAGTTGCGCTTCCGAGACATCACCCATATCCACGTCCGACAGATCAAGGCCCCGATCAGCGACCAGCGTATCAAAATCCTTGGCCCCGCTATCGACGTCGGCGCGGGCAGCATCGGCGGCGGCCTGATCTCCGAAGACGAGGCGCTCGACAAGGCGGCGCTCGGGCTGGACGTATTCATCGAGGCGCTGCCCATAGAGATCGCGCAGAGCCGTTTCATCGACTTCGACGCTATCTTGAAGCATATCCGGCGTCAGCCAGGCATAGGTAATGTCTTTGGTCTCGGGACGGGTATACTCCGCCTGGCGGGCCGCGTGATAGGCGATAAGATCGGCCTCGGTCGGCTCGGGAACCAGATCGGTCAGGATCGTGGCATTCACCATCGCCCGTGTCACCGACCGCCGCTCGCCAAGGTAGGTCGCCAGCACGTTCGAATAGGTGGGCGAGGCCGGAACTCCGCCAACGATGGCCGCTTGCAGAAGGGTGCGGGAAATCTCTTCTCGCAGCGCGGTCTCAAATTCGGCTTCCGATTGCCCCTGCCGTTCGAGCGCGGCCTTGTAGGAGAGGCGGTCGAATTCGCCGGAGATACCTTGGAAAGCCGAAATCCGCAGGATCTGCTCGCGCACGCGTTCGTCGCCGACCGAAAGGCCAAGTCGTGCCACTTCGTTGTCGAGCGACCGGCGGGCGACCATCTGCGCGAGGACCGCTTGATCTAGGCCGATGGCCTGCGCGCCAGCAAAGCTTAGGGGCGCGCCTGTTTGCGCCTCGTAGGCGCGCATCTGCTGGTTCAACTCGCGGGCATAGTCATTGAGGCCGATGTCCTTGTCGCCTACAGAACCGAGGGTGCGAACCGTGCCCGACAAGCCTGTCGCGCCAAAGCCGACCATCCCGAAGAACAGAAGGCCGACGATGCCCCAGAGAATGACTTTGTTGCCCTTTTTTGTGGCCATGGTGCGCGCCCTATCCTGTCTGGTCTTTTTGCGGCCCACGGGCCGGCTGCATTTCAATAGGCGGGCAAGGCCCGAGGCGCAAGGCCACGGGGCCTAGAGCCCGCTGTTTGACTTGGTAAATTCCTCGAGCCGGTCGAAGAGCCTGCCAACCCCCGCGCGGTCGATATTGGCAAAGGCGATCCGCAGCTGGCGGCCGCCTTCGGGGTGATCGTCGGGCATGAACATCGTGCCGGGCAAAATGAGGATGCCTGCGTCCCTCACCAGCCGCTTGGCAAGCTCGTCCGAGCGGATCTCGAATGGATGTTCGACATAGGCGAAATAGGCGCCGCGACCCAGCAGTTTCCACCCCAGCGCGGCCAGGCGCGGAAAGCCTTCGACAATCGCGGCGCGACGGTCAAGGATTTCGTCCCGCTCGCCTGCGAGCCATTGGCCGAGATGGCGCATCCCCCAAAGCGCGGCGCGCTGGCCGATCTGGTTGGGGCAGATGGCGACCGTGTCGAGGAATTTCTCGACCTCCGCCAAACGCGCGGGGCTCGCCACCATCGCCCCGACCCGGTGGCCGGTGAGGCGATAGGCTTTGGAAAAGGAATAGAGCTGGATCAGCGTCTGATCCCAATCGTCTTCGGCGAAAAGATCATGCGGGGCGCCCGAGCGGGCGTCGAAATCGCGATAGGTTTCATCGACGATCAGGGCGACGCCACGGGCTTTGCACAGATCATGGAAGGCGCGGAGCGTCTCGGCCGGGTATTCGACGCCTGCGGGATTGTTGGGGCTGACCAGAACGATGGCCCGGGTGCGCGGCGTGATCAGGGCTTCGGCATCTTTGGCTGAGGGGATCATCCCCGCATGGGTCGGCAGGCAGACCGTCTTGACGCCCGACATGTCGAGCCACATCCGGTGATTGAAGTAATATGGGATCGGCAAGATCACTTCGTCACCATCGGTGCAAAGCGTGTCAATCGCAGCGGTGAAGGCCTGATTGCAGCCAGAGGTGATGCAGACCTGCTCGGCCCGCACCGTGCCGCCATAGCCCGCGCTCCATTGCGCCGCGATCTCGGCGCGCAGATCGGGCAGGCCAAGCACGGGGCCATAAAGATGCGCCTCGGGCTCGTTCAGCGCCACGTCGGCGATCGCGCGGCGGAGCGCCTCGGGGGGCGGATCGACCGGCGCCGCCTGACTGACGCTTATCAGCGGGCGATCCTTGGCGAAGGTGACGCCGTCAAGCCAGCGACGCGCCTCCATCACGGGCGGGGCGAAGGTTGTGCTGGTTCTTGCTCTTTGGTCCATTCCCGTGTCTTTCCAATCCGTTGCTAGACGGTGCTCACCTAAACCTTGCCACGTGTCTGACGCCGTTCAAGCCAGACCAGAATAATGACCAACAGGTCGATAATCGTCAGCGGGAGCAACAGCGGATCGCGCTGGATTGCGAATTCCACCAATTGAAAGGCAACAAACCCCCAAAGCACGGTCATTGCGAAATGATAGGCCCATCTCACCCGGAAAAAGAGGGTTGTCACGACGAAGAGATTGAGAATCCCGTGCCCCAGAAGATAGATCGCATAAACGCCGTCTGCACCCGGTCCAAGGGCCGCCGCCCAATCGAAGAGGATCTTGGCGATGGGATCGGTCGGATCTTGTGCCAGTTCGTTGCGCACGAGCCAATCGACGATCTTCGGGATCGACCCTGTCGGCGCAAGGGCAAGCGCCATGCCTCCGACAAACTGAAAAGTTCCCAGAAGGCCCTGACCGAACAAGAAGAGGCGATAGGCCCACTCGACCAGCGGGCTTGCCTTGGGAAGTGGATGCACGGATCAGTCCTTGCCGCGATAGGGCTCGACGTATTGCAGGGCCATGTCCCAGGGAAAGAAGATCCAGGTGTCCTGGCTCACCTCGGTGACGAAGGTGTCAACCTGCGGGCGGCCCTTTGGCTTGGCATATACAGTGGCGAAATGGGCCCTGGGAAAGAGGCTTCTGACCAGCTCCAGCGTCTTGCCGGAATCGACAAGATCATCGACGATCAAGACGCCGGTGCCGTCGCCCATCATGTCCTTGTCGGGGGCATTCAAGACCTTGGCCTCGGTCTGGTCCTGATGGTCGTAGGATTTGACGCTGACCGTATCGACAAGGCGAATGCCCAACTCGCGCGCCACGATCATTGCCGGGGCCATGCCGCCACGGGTGATGGCGACGACGGCCTTCCAGGCGCCATTGTCGGGGCCTTGCCCGTCGAGCCGCCAGGCCAGCGCCCGCGAATCGCGATGGATCTGATCCCAGCTGACATGGAATCCTTTTTCATGGGGCAAGCGGTCGGTCATGGCAGCACTCCTTACGTCAGAGCGATCTTCAGCCCCAGCAAGACCAGAAGACCGCCAAAAGCGCGGTCGACCCACGCCTTGAATTTCAAATAGGCCTCTCGGGCCTTCCTGAGCGAAAATACCCGCGCCACCAGGATATACCAGAGCGTTTCGTTCAAGAAGATTGCCGCAAGGATGGCGATTCGCCAGCCGAGGGCCATGTCGGCCGGTAGAAGGCCGACAAAGACCGCCCCGAAGAACACCGCCGGTTTGGGGTTGGTGGCGAAGGTCAGAAAGCCGAAGCGGGCAGCCGAAAAGGCCGAGCGTGGCGGCAGATCGGTGCTCTGGGCAAAGCTGAGCGGCTCTTTTGCGCGGCTCCACATCCTATAGGCGATGTAAAAGAGGAACCCGGCGCCCACGAGCTTGAGCGCCATGAAGAGGCTTGGAACCAGCCTGAACAAAACCGCCAGCCCTGCCATCGCCGCCGTTGCCCAGAGGAGCGCGCCAAGCCCAAATCCGAACGCGAGCGCCACGGCGACGCGGAACCCTTCTGTCGCCGCGGTTCTTACCGAGACCACGAAGGAGGGGCCGGGGCTGATTGCCGCCGCCAGATGAATAAGGACGATCGAGGCAAAGATGCCCGGTGTCACCTTGGCTTATTCCTTGGTGATATCCGGCGAATCGACCGCTTTCATGCCGATCGCATGATAGCCCGCGTCAACGTGCAGGCATTCGCCCGTCACGCCCGAACCAAGATCCGACAGAAGATAGAGCGCTGACTTGCCGACATCTTCGATGGTCACGTTGCGACGCAGGGGCGAGTTATACTCGTTCCACTTCATGATGTAGCGGAAATCTCCGATGCCGCTGGCAGCCAGCGTCTTGATCGGGCCGGCGCTGATCGAGTTGACGCGGATACCGTCCTTGCCAAGATCTTCGGCCAGATAGCGCACCGACGCCTCAAGCGCAGCTTTGGCGACGCCCATCACGTTGTAATGCGGCATGACCTTTTCAGCGCCGTAATAGGTGAGGGTGAGGCACGAGCCGCCTTCGGGCATCATCGCGGCCGCGCGCTTGACGATAGCGGTAAAGGAATAGACGGAGATATCCATCGACATCAGGAAGTTTTGCCGGCTGGTATCGACATAGCGCCCGCGCAACTCGGCCTTGTCGGAAAAGCCGATGGCGTGGACGATGAAATCGAGCCCGCCCCAGGTCTTCTCGAGCGAGGCGAACAGGGTGTCGACCGAATCCATGTCGGAAACATCGCAAGGCAGAACAATCTTGGAGCCAAGGCTCTCGGCCAGGGGATCGACCCGCTTCTTCAGCGCATCGCCCTGATACGAGAACGCAAGCTCGGCTCCGGCATCGGCAAGGGCCTTGGCGATGCCCCAGGCAATCGACTTGTCGTTGGCGAGCCCCATGATCAGGCCGCGCTTTCCCTGCATCAGAGTTGACGACATCCAAACCTCCCTTGCCTTTCGGCATCAATTTCGTTCCGGTGTAGGCGATTGGCGTGGGTGCTTCAAGACTGAGAGCGACGCGGCGTCAACCTTCGGACCGGCAAGGGGAGAGCGCGCAGATGAGCGACCGTGATGGTATTTTTTCGGGCGACGATCCGTTTGTGATCGCCCGCCGCTGGCTGGACGAGGCCGAAGCCACCGAGCCCAACGATCCCAACGCGATCGCCTTGGCCACGGTCGACGCGGGGGGGCTGCCAAATGTGAGGATGGTGTTGCTCAAAGAGATCGAG
>JAURFB010000052.1 GCA_030827165.1 Marivivens sp. | reverse complement strand
TTCTTCGGACTTTCACCTAAACAAATAAGGGCGCCTTTGGGGGCGCCCTTTTTCGTTCGGGGCAAAAGACGGAAACTCTTGCTTGATCGACGTTGATCGTGCCCCCCAGAAATGACTGCGCTGTGATCGCCGCGATTGGCCGCCATCGGGACGATGACCACCAGATTTCTGTGGCCGATCCGAACTCAAGAAGTTGGAATCGACGCAAGTTCCAATGCGCTGTAGACCTTGGAGGATACAAACCAGTTTGGGGGCGGATCGCGCTATGCGACCAACAGAGAAACCAAACGTCATCCTTATCCTCGCGGACGACATGGGTTTTGCTGATCTAGGCGTCACCGGCTCGGAAATCCGCACTCCAAACATCGACGCCCTGGCACGCGGCGGCGCAATGCTTTCGGCCATGTACAATTGCGCGAGGTGCTGCCCGACGCGGGCCTCCATGCTCACCGGTCTTTATCCGCACAATGCGGGCGTCGGACACATGGGCGCAAATCTTGGAACTCCGGCCTATCAAGGGTTCCTGCGCAACGATAGCGCGACAATCGCCGAGCATCTTAGGGCCAGTGGCTTCACGACTCTCATGTCCGGAAAGTGGCACGTGGCCGGCGATTTCGAAGCCCGCAAAGTCGACAGCTGGCGGGTCGGCGATCTCGAACACCCGACCCCGCGCCAGCGTGGTTTCGATCGCTTCTACGGGATCATGGATGGAGCAACGCATTTCTTTTCGCCCCATTACGTTCTCGAAGACGACAGCAGGGTCGAGACATTCCCGGACGATTTCTATTTTACCGACGCCATTACACACAAAGCGATCGGGATGATCGAAGGGGCTGTTTCCGAGGACAAGCCCTTCTTCCTCTACCTTGCCCATACCGCGCCGCATTGGCCGCTTCACGCCCATCCCGAGGATATCGCCAAATACGACGGCGTTTACGCCAAAGGCTGGGACCATATCCGCACCGCACGCCACGAAACGATGAATGGCGCGGGCGTTTTTCAGCGCAGTTGGGAGATATCCCCGCGCGACAGCAGCGTTCACCGCTGGGAGGATGAGAAACATAAAGATTGGGAGGCCAGCAAGATGGCCACCTATGCCGCGATGGTTGACCGTCTGGATCAGTCGGTCGGCACATTGATTGCTGCACTGAAACGGTTGGGACAGTTCGAAAACACACTGATTCTCTTCTTGTCGGACAACGGCGGCTGTGCCGAGTTCATGGCGGAAGACGGATGGGCCAAATTCTATCCCGACCGGACCCATGACGGACGCAAGATCACCATGGGCAACGTCACCGACATTCGGCCCGGCGATGCGCAGACATTCCAGAGCTATGACAAGCCGTGGGCAAACGTGTCCAACGCACCATTCCGGCTTTACAAACATTACGTGCACGAGGGTGGCATCTCGACCCCCCTCATCGTGCACTGGCCGAAAGGCTTTGCCCCTCGCGGAATTGCCCATGCCCCTTGTCATGTGGTCGACATTCTGCCGACGATCCTCGACGCGACCGGCGCAACCTGTCTCACCGAGTTGGGCGGCCACGAGATTCAACCCCTCCAAGGTGAATCGCTCCTCTATCTCTTCCAAGGAAAGGAATGGCAACGCCAGCAGCCGATTTTCTGGGAACACGAGGGCAACGCGGCGGTACGGCTGGGGCAGTTCAAGCTTGTTCGCCTGCACAACCAACCTTGGGAGCTTTACGATATCGAGGCCGACCGCACCGAATTGACCGACCTCTCAGGTCGAAACCCCATGCTCGAACGCGATCTGATCCGCCAGTATCAAGCTTGGGCGCAGAGCGTCGGTGTCATGGATTGGAACGAGGCCCTGCCAAAGCTGATCGAGGCTTGGAAGTTGGACTCTGTCGAGGGCTGATATCAGGCCAAGGAAGCCGAGGGCGCAGCACGAGCAACAATGGCACCCCTCTAAACGCGCCCTTCCTCGATCTGGTCGGCCAATGCCTCGGCCCTTGCGGCGAGCTCGGCCAGCGCCTCTGTTACCTCCGTCGGCACCACCGGAACCTCGACCCGCTGCGGGGCGGGGCTGCCTTGGGCTTCAAGCTCGGAAATCCGCGCCTTGGCCATCTTGAGGCTGTCTTCCAGCCCCGCCGTCTTGTCGGCCAGCATCAGCCCCGCCATCAAGAGCATACGCGCCTCGGGGATGCGGCCGATCTGGTTGGAAAGCGCGGTGGCCTCGGTATCGAGCATTTCCGCGGCGGCGCGAAGAAATCGTTCCTCGCCTTCCTGACAGGCAACCTCGAAACTGCGGCCGCCAATGATAACTTCGACCTGTGGCATCAACGGGCCTCCTGAACGATGGGTTTGAGTTCGGTGAGGATCGCCTCGACTTCGGCGGCGTCGGCGGCCTGTTGTGCGCTGAGCGCCTCGAGCTCGGCTTGCAGGGCGTCGTTGATCATGTCGGCGTCGGCCACACCATCAGCAAGTGCGGCCCGCAGTGCGGCATTGTTATCGCGCAGGGCCTCATTGGCCTGGCGCAACCGATCGAGCGCTGTTTCAAGATCGGCATGTCGCACCTCGGCGCCAGAATTGGCCGAGGCAAGCGCCATTATCTCCGCCGCATGGCGCTCTTTAAGCGCGCGGATCCGTTCTTCGAGTTGGGCATTGACGGTGCGCTCTTCGTCGAGCTGCGCCTTCAACGCCGTGCTATCGTCGCTCTGCCGGCTGCCGCTCTCAACCGTGGCAATGCCATCGCGGATGCGATCAAGGGCCCTGGTGATCCGGCGCTCAAGCTCGTTGATTTCGCTCATGCCTAGCTCCCTTTGGCGCCCGTCCTCACCCCGCCAGAGGGTGCAAGGCGCGAATCGTATCCGTTTGGAATGAGCCTAAGCCATCGCCCGTAACCTCGCAAATGCACTGATCCCTTGCGCCTCAAACACTTAGCGCCCGCGCTTGATCTTATGCCTCTGGCTGGTAAGACGCTGGCAAGCCTCACCCCGACCACAAAGGACCATTGCCTTGGATATTGCAGCGCTGCGTGCCGCCCACCCCGACCACTGGATGAAAGCGGCTGCGATCCGCACCCTTACCCTCGACGCGGTTGCCGCCGCCAATTCCGGACACTCGGGGATGCCGATGGGCATGGCCGATGTGGCGACCGTTTTGTTCGAAAATCACCTGCGTTTTGACCCCAAGGCCCCGAATTGGCCCGACCGCGACAGGTTCATCCTCTCGGCCGGTCACGGCTCGATGCTGATCTATTCGCTTCTCTATCTCACCGGCTACGGCGATATCACGCTCGACGAGATCAAGAACTTCCGCCAATGGGGCGCCCGCACCGCCGGCCATCCCGAATATGGCCATGCCGGCGGGGTCGAAACCACCACCGGACCGCTTGGACAAGGCATCTCGAATGCGGTCGGCTTTGCCATGGCCGAAGAGAACCAGCGCGCCCGCTATGGTGCGAAGGTTGTCGATCACTATACCTATGTGATGGCAGGCGACGGCTGCCTGATGGAGGGCGTCAGCCAAGAGGCCATCGGCCTTGCCGGGATGCAGGCGCTGTCGCACCTGATCGTTTTCTGGGACAACAACAACATCACCATCGACGGCACCGTCGATATCGCCGACAAGACCGATCAGATCACCCGCTTCGAAGCTTCGGGTTGGCATGTCCAAGCGATCGACGGGCATGACCCTGTCGCGATCGACGCGGCGATTGCCAGGGCAAAGGCTGATCCGCGCCCTTCGATGATCGCCTGCAAGACCCACATCGCCCTCGGCCATGCGGCGCAGGACACCTCCAAGGGTCACGGCGCTTTGACCGACAAGGCCCAGCTTGAGGCGGCAAAGGCCACCTACGGCTGGAACCACGGCCCCTTCGAAATCCCGGCCGAGATCAAAGGCCAGTGGGAAGCCATGGGCGCGCGTGGCGCGGTGGCGCGGGCCGAATGGGAAGCCGAGTTTGGCAAGCTTTCGGGCGCCAAGCAGGCCGAATTCAACCGCGCCTATGCGGGCGAGGTTCCGAACAAGCTCGGCGCTGCGATCCGCAAGCTTAAGAAAGAGGTTTCGGAGACGCGGCCCAAGCACGCGACCCGCAAGTCTTCGGAGCTTGCGCTGTCGGTGATCAACCCGATCATGGGCGAGACGATGGGCGGCTCTGCCGACTTGACCGGTTCGAACAACACCAAGACCGGCGACATGGGCGTCTTCCACCCCACCAACCGCAAGGGGCGCTATGTCTATTACGGCATCCGCGAGCATGGCATGGCGGCTGCGATGAACGGCATGGCCCTGCATGGCGGCACCCGCCCCTACGGCGGCACGTTCATGTGCTTTACCGACTATGCCCGGGGCGCGATGCGCCTCTCGGCGCTGATGGGGGTTCCGGTCGTCTATGTGATGACCCACGATTCCATCGGCCTTGGCGAAGATGGCCCGACCCACCAGCCGGTCGAGCACCTCGCCATGTTGCGCGCGACGCCAAACACCTTGGTCATCCGCCCAGCCGATACGGTCGAAACCGCCGAGGCCTGGGAGATTGCCCTTGGTCAGAAATCGACCCCTTCGGTCCTCGCCCTCAGCCGGCAGAATCTGCCGACCGTCCGCACCGAGCACAAGACCGCCAACCTGACCGCCCGCGGTGGCTATGTGCTGGCCGAAGCGACCGGCAAGCGGCAGGTGATCTTGATGGCCACGGGCTCCGAGGTCGAGGTTGCCATGGCCGCCCGCACCGCGCTTGAGGCGGCCGGCATTGGCACCCGCGTTGTCTCGATGCCCTGCATGGAGCTCTTTGCCCAACAGGACGAAGGCTATCGCAAGCGCGTCTTGCCGGGCGGCGCTGTGCGCGTGGCGGTCGAGGCCGGCGTGCGCCAGCCATGGGATCAGTGGCTTCTGGGCGAGCGTGGCCGCGAAGCCAAGGCCGGTTTCGTCGGCATGAGCAGCTTCGGCGCTTCGGCTCCGGCAGAGGTTCTCTACGAGAAATTCGGCATCACAGCCGAGGCCGTGGCCGAGAAAGCCAAGAAGCTCTTGGGCTGACACTGACCACCAGCGAAACCCCGTAGGGCGGCGTTCACGCCGCCCTTTTCTTTGGTCAATGCGCCCCCGGTTTTTTAGAAAAAAGCGGCCCGATGATCCGGGTGACAACCGGCACGAGAAGAAGGCCTAGGACTAGGCCGAAGACGCCATCCACGAGGGCCGTCGTGAACCAGCCGGCAAAACCGGCCACCGATGCGGGCACTGCATGGCTCACCACATCGGCCCAATGATGGATCGTCTCGTAAGGCCATGCCCATAGATGCGTGACCTCGAGCCCGTGCAGGATGATCGAGCCGCCGACCCAAAGCATCGCCAGCGTGCCTACGAAAGACAGCGCCGCCAGAAGCCGAGGCATCCCGCGCACCAGGCCGTGGCCAAGGCCGCGCCCAGCCCCCGTTCGCGCCTTCCGGGCAAGAAGCAGGCCGATATCGTCCATCTTGACGATAAGCGCCACGCTGCCATAGACCGCCGCAGTTATCATGACACCGGCCAACGCCAGAGCGCTTGCCGTGACCCATAGCTCGCCCGCGTCAAGCGTTGAAAGCACGATGGTCATGATCTCGGCCGACAAGATGAAATCGGTCTTGATCGCGCCCTTGACCCGCTTTTCCTCAAGACGCGCCGGATCGCCGACATCGAGATCCTCTTCGACCTCGTGGTCGGCATGCGGGAAGAGCGCGTGAAAGACCTTCTCCGCCCCCTCAAAACACAGATAGGCCCCGCCAAGCATCAGAAGGGGCGTCACCGCCCAGGGCGCAAAGGCGTTGAGCACGAGCGCAGCGGGCAAAAGCACCACGAGCTTGTTGAACAGCGATCCCTTGGTGATCTTCCAGATGATCGGCAGCTCGCGGCTGGCCTCAAAACCGTGGACGTATTTGGGCGTCACCGCGGCATCGTCGATCACCACGCCTGCCGCCTTGGTGCCCGCCTTGGCCGCCTGCGCCGCGATATCATCGACGCTGGTCGCCGCAACCTTCGCAATCGCCGCCACGTCGTCGAGAAGGGCCAAAAGTCCGCTCATCATGCCTCACGAGAATCTGTTCCGCTCTCATACCTAGCCCTGACAGCCGGCAACGCAAGCCTTGCCGATGTTGCCGCAAACAGTTAGCGCTATCGTGCGACATTGCGCCCAAGTTAACGCTAACACATTGCGGTTACGGCATATTTTTCTTTCCGTGCGAAGCCGAAGCCACTACGCACAAGCCGAATGTCGGATATGAGGGACTCACAAATGACCGTGACGATCGGTATCAACGGGTTCGGCCGGATCGGCCGCTGCACGCTTGCACAAATCGCCGAGAGCGGCCGCAACGATGTTCAGGTCGTCAAGATCAACGCGACCGGACCGATCGAGACCAATGCGCACCTTCTCAAATACGACAGCGTGCATGGCCGGTTCCCCAACGAGATCCGCGTGACCGGCAACGAGATGGACCTCGGCCGTGGCCCGATGGAGGTGATGTCGACCCGCAATCTCGACGAACTCGACTGGTCGGGCGTCGATGTTGTCCTCGAATGCACCGGAGCGTTCAACGACGGCGAGAAGGCCAGGGCCCACCTTGAGCGCGGCGCCAAGAAGGTTCTGATCTCGGCTCCGGCCACGAACGTCCAGCGCACGGTTGTCTACGGTGTCAACCATCGCATGCTGAAAGCCGATGACCGCATGGTCTCGAACGGCTCTTGCACCACCAACTGCCTTGCCCCTCTCGCCAAGGTTCTGAACGACGCAATCGGCATCGAGCGCGGCATCATGACGACGATCCATAGCTATACCGGCGACCAACCGACCCTCGACCGCCGCCACAGCGATCTCTATCGCGCCCGCGCCGCCGCGATGGCGATGATCCCGACCTCGACCGGAGCCGCCAAGGCGCTCGGCCTTGTGCTGCCCGAGCTTGACGGCAAGCTCGACGGCTCGGCCATCCGCGTGCCGACGCCGAATGTCTCGGCTGTCGATCTGGTGTTCGAAGCAGGCAAGGACGTGACCGTCGAGGACGTCAACGAAGTGGTCCGCGAAGCGGTTGCCGGCAGCATGGGGATGGTCATGGCCTATGATCCCGAGCCGAAGGTCTCGATCGACTTCAACCACACGACCCAGTCGTCGATCTTCGCCCCCGAGCAGACCAAGGTTATTGGCGGGCGCACGGTGCGCGTTCTGGCCTGGTATGACAACGAGTGGGGCTTCTCCACGCGCATGGCCGATGTCGCAGCGCATATGGGCCGCCTGATCAACTAGGGCGCCGGGCGCAACGAACTCCTACCTGAACCCCGGCCCGCTCCGGGGTTTTTCTTTGCCGGATCGAAGCCGAGCCGTTACATCTGCGGCATGACCAATGCGATCTCACTCTGGCTTTCCATATTCATCGCCGCCGCCGTCGGTATCGATCTCTTTTTCGATCTGGGCGGGGCTGTCTTTCTGCTCCGCAAGTTGCTCGACCTGATCGAATGGCTTTCGTTCCGGCGCTAGTGTTCCGTCCAAAATCGGCTGTTGACCTTTCACAAGAAATCGCGATGTTGGCGCCAACAGTTTAGGTTAGCGCTAACACCGCAGACATTGTGAGGAAATCGAGTCATGACGATCAGGGTTGCCATCAACGGATTTGGCCGTATCGGCCGTAACGTCTTGCGGGCCATCATTGAGTCGGGCCGCACAGACATCGAGGTGGTGGCGATCAACGATCTTGGGCCGGTCGCGACGAATGCCCATCTTCTTCAGTTCGATTCCGTCCACGGGCGGTTTCCCGTCGCGGTTCAGTCTGGTGATGACTGGATCGACGTTGGCCGTGGCCCGATCCGTGTGACGGCGCTGCGAAACCCGGCCGAGCTGCCTTGGAGCGATGTGGACATCGCGCTGGAATGCACCGGCATTTTTACGGACCGCGAGAAGGCCGCGATCCATCTTGAAAACGGCTCCAAGCGGGTTCTCGTTTCCGCTCCGTCCAAAGGCGCGGACAAGACTATCGTTTTCGGGGTCAATCACGGCGTCCTGACCAGGGACGATCTCGTGGTGTCGAACGGCTCTTGCACCACCAACTGCCTCGCGCCGGTCGCCAAACTGATCAATGACGCCTTCGGCATCACCACCGGTTTCATGACGACGATCCACAGCTATACAGGCGACCAACCGACCCTGGATACATTGCACAAGGATCTCTACCGCGCCCGCGCCGCAGCGATGAGCATGATCCCGACGACGACCGGTGCCGCCAAGGCGCTTGGCCTTGTGCTGCCCGAGCTTGACGGCAAGCTCGATGGCTCTTCCGTGCGGGTGCCGACACCGAATGTGTCTTGCGTCGATCTGTGCGTCGTGACCGAGAAAGCCGTCGCGGTTGAGGAGGTCAATGCGCTGATGAAGGCCGCCACCGAGGGCCCGCTCAAGGGTGTTCTGGGTTTTGAAACCCGCCCGCTCGTGTCGATGGACTACAACCACCAATCCGATTCGTCGATCTTTGCCGCCGATCAGACCAAGGTCCTGCCGGGCAACCTTCTGCGCGTTCTGAGCTGGTATGACAACGAGTGGGGCTTTTCCAACCGCATGGCCGATACGGCCGTGGCGATGGGCAAGCTGATCTAGGATCGCCCGAATTTCTCGTGCAGCGCCAGCCGGACATCGGGCGTTACGAATTTCGACACGTCCCCGCCGAGCCGGGCGATTTCCTTGACGAGCTTGGAGGCGATGGCTTGACGGCGGGCGTCGGCCATGAGGAACACCGTCTCGACCGTATCGTCCATCGCCCGGTTCATGCCGACCATCTGGAATTCGTATTCGAAATCTGCCACAGCCCGCAGCCCGCGCACGATCACGGTGGCCCCCACATCGCGGGCGCAATCAATCAAGAGGTTCTCGAACGGGTGCACGACGATCTCGCCTCCGGTCTTGGCAATGATCGGCGCACATTCGGCCTGAACCATCGCCACCCGATCTTCGAGGCTGAACAAGGGTGCCTTGTCACGGTTTATCGCGACGCCGATCACCAGGCGATCAACCAAGGCCATCGCCCGCTGAATAATGTCGGTATGGCCGAGCGTGATCGGATCGAAAGTGCCGGGATAAAGGCCGATGCGCATATGGTCCTCGCAGGTCTTGGTCGCAGGGCGCACGCAACTATATTGCGCGCCGAATTGCAACCCGGCTCAATGCCCCATGATCATGCCTTCGAGGGCATTCTTCTCCATCGACAACTCGGCGAGCCGCGCCTTGACCACGTCGCCAATGGAAATGAGGCCGATCATCTTGCCGTCGCGCATGACAGGCAGGTGTCGGAACCGGCCATCGGTCATCATCTGCAAGATCCGGTCTGCGGTATCCTTTTCGGTGCAGGTGACAATCTGCGATGTCATCAGGGCGCCTACCGGCTCCGTCAAGACCACCGCCCCGCGGCGACCGATCTCGCGCACTACGTCCCGCTCGGAGAGAATCCCATCAAGGCTCTCGCCATCGGCTGAGACGACGACCGATCCTATGCGCTTTTCTGACAGAAGCTTGACCGCCTCCGATACGCTGTCGGTCGGCTTCACCGAAAGCACTCCGCCGCCAGCCTTGGAACCGAGGATTTGCTGAACGAGCATGGCAACCTCCCTGAATAGCCTGGCTCCAGCGTCCTCTCACTTGGCCTTTCCTGTCAAGCGGCCTGTTCAAGGCGGGCAACCTCGGCCTTGAGCCCCTGCACCAGCGCCGTGGCAAAACGGTTGAGCCTGTCCGACCGGCGGTCGGCGACATGGCGAACGAGGTAGAAGGAACGGGTAAGGCCTATCTCGCTCGCGAGGATTCGGCACAGTTCGGGTGCGAAGGGCAACGCGAAATCGTGGACGATGCCGATCCCCTGCCCCGCCCGAAGCATCTGCATTTGCACCGCGACCGAGTTGGAGGCAAGCTGCACCCCGCCGGCGCCGAGCGGACCGAGGTAGTCGAGCTCTTTGTCGAAGATCATGTCGGGGATATAGCCGACAACCGCCCGCCCCGTCAGATCCTCCCGCGAAGAAACGCCCTTGGCGACCGAGCGATGGCAGGCCAGATGCAGGTGATAGTCGGTGATCTTCTGCACGGTGAGGCGGCCGGCGTCCGGCGGGCTTACCGTGATTGCCATGTCAGCCTCGCGCTTGGACAGGTTGACGACCCGCGGCAAGGCCAGGATTTGCAGTTCAAGCCCCGGATTTTCCTTTTGAATCTGGGTGCACACCTGCGGCAGGAGGAAATTGGCGCAGCCATCCGGCGCGCCGATCCTGATCTGGCCGGTCAGGCCCGCCGCCACCCCCCGCCCCTCGTCAAATGCCAGCCCGAGCGCCTCTTCCGCCTCGGCCGCCCTTTGGCGGATGCGGCTGCCGTGGTCGGTCAGGGCATAGCCTTGCGGTGTCTTGACGAAGAGCGCCGCGCCGAGCGCGTCTTCAAGGCGTGCGATGCGGCGACCGACGGTGGCAGGGTCCATCTTGAGAAGCGGCGCGGCGGCAGACAGGCTTTCTGCCCGCGCCACGGCGAGAAAGACCCGCATATCGTCCCAGTTCGTCACGGCCGCCCCTTGCAAAAATGCAAAACGATTTTGATGAACTGACGCTTTTGCAAGGAAAATTGCAAGACTATAAGGCGGATGTATTTCACGCGCCCGCGCCAATTCCAAGGTCGCCGGCGAGATCAGGGAGAGACCTATGCAGGAACTCACGCATTACATCGGCGGCAAGCACGTCAAAGGCACCTCGGGCCGCTTTGCCGATGTCTTCAACCCCGCCACAGGCGACGTGCAGGCCAAGGTGCCGCTGGCTTCGGCTGCCGAAATGGCTGCCGCCGTGGAAATCGCCGCCGCCGCCCAGCCCGCCTGGGCCGCAACCAACCCACAGCGCCGCGCCCGCGTGATGATGAAGTTCGTCGACCTCCTCAACCGCGACATGGACAAGCTGGCCGAAGCGCTCAGCCGCGAGCATGGCAAGACCTTCCCCGACGCCAAGGGCGATGTGCAGCGCGGCCTTGAGGTCGTCGAATACTGCATCGGCGCACCTGAAATGCTCAAAGGCGACTACACTGACGGCGCCGGCCCCGGCATCGACATGTATTCGATGAAACAGCCGCTCGGCGTCTCGGCGGGTATCACCCCGTTCAACTTCCCCGCCATGATCCCGATGTGGATGTTTGCCCCCGCTGTCGTCTGCGGCAACGCCTTCATCCTCAAGCCCTCCGAGCGTGACCCCTCAGTGCCGCTGATGCTGGCTGAGCTGATGGAAGAAGCCGGTCTGCCCAAGGGCATCTTGCAAGTCGTCAACGGCGACAAGGAAGCCGTGGACGCGATCATCGACCATCCGGTGATCCAGTCGATCGGCTTCGTCGGCTCGACCCCGATCGCCGAATATATCTATGGCCGTGGCTGCTCGATGGGCAAGCGCGTCCAGTGCTTCGGCGGCGCCAAGAACCACATGATCGTCATGCCCGACGCCGACATGGACCAGGCCGCCGATGCGCTGATTGGCGCGGGCTATGGCGCCGCTGGCGAGCGCTGCATGGCGATCTCGGTTGCCGTGCCGGTGGGCGATGAAACCGCCGACCGCCTGATCGAAAAGCTGGTCCCCCGGATCGAGAAGCTGAAGGTCGGCCCCTACACCGCCGGCAACGATGTAGACTATGGCCCGGTCGTGACCGCCGCCGCCAAGGCCAACATCCTCAAGCTCGTCGAGAGCGGTGTTCAGCAAGGCGCCAAGCTGGTCGTCGATGGCCGCAACTTCAGCCTGCAGGGCTATGAAGACGGCTTCTTCGTCGGCCCGCACCTTTTTGATCATGTCACCAAGGATATGGACGTCTATCGCAAGGAGATCTTCGGCCCGGTCCTGTCGACCGTCCGCGCCAAGACCTATGAAGAGGCCATCGGCCTTGCCATGGACCACGAATACGGCAACGGCACCGCGATCTTCACCCGCGACGGCGACACTGCCCGCGATTTCGCCAGCCGCATCAACATCGGCATGGTCGGCATCAACGTGCCGATCCCCGTGCCGCTGGCCTACCACACGTTCGGCGGCTGGAAGAAATCGGTCTTCGGCGATCTCAACCAGCACGGGCCCGACGCCTTCAAATTCTATACCCGCACCAAGACGGTCACCTCGCGCTGGCCGAGCGGGATCAAGGAAGGATCGGCTTTCAACTTCAAGCCGATGGACTAGGGCAAGACGGGGCGGCTTTGGCCGCCCCTTTCGTTTCGGGCCTGTGACAGCCGGTCGCTGATAGCGAAAACACCTCCTGCAGGCGCAGGTGCGGCCTTGTGTCGAATCCTCTCCTGACTAATAATTAAACAATCGTTCATTTCACGCCGGAGAACCTTCATGGACTTCGCCCTGACAGAAGAACAAGAGGCCATCTTCGATATGGCCCATGCCTTCGGGCAAGAGCGTATCGCGCCCTTCGCCCGCCAGTGGGAGGCGGAGGGCGCGATCCCCAAGGGCCTCTGGCCCGAGATCGCGGCGCTCGGCTTTGGCGGGCTCTATGTTTCCGAACAGCATGGCGGTTCGGGCCTGTCGCGGCTTGACGCGACGCTGGTGTTCGAGGCGCTTTCGATGTCTTGCGCCTCGGTGGCGGCGTTTCTGTCGATCCACAACATGTGCGCCAAGATGATCGACGATTTCGCCTCGGACGATTTGCGCGCGAAATACCTGCCCCCCACCCTGACAATGGAGACGGTCTTTTCCTATTGCCTGACCGAACCCGGATCGGGCTCGGACGCAGCCGCCCTCAAGACCCGCGCCGAAAAGACGAGCATGGGCTATGCCCTCACCGGAACCAAGGCCTTCATCTCGGGCGGCGGCTATTCGGGTGCCTATATTGTCATGGCCCGCACCGGCGCCGAGGGGCCCAATAGGGTTTCAGCCTTCATCCTTGAAGACGGAACCGAGGGCCTCAGCTTTGGCGGGCTTGAAGACAAGATGGGCTGGCGCTCGCAACCGACGCGGCAAGTCCAGCTTGATGGCGCGATGGTGCCCGAGGGAAACCTTCTGGGGCAGGATGGCAAGGGCTTTACCTATGCCATGAAGGGCCTCGACGGTGGCCGCCTCAATATCGCCGCCTGCTCGATCGGCGGGGCTCAGGCGGCGCTGGATGCGACGCTGGCCTATATGGCCGAGCGCAAGGCTTTCGGCAAATCCATCGACCAGTTCCAGGCGCTCCAGTTCCGTCTGGCCGATATGGAGATCGAACTGCAAGCCGCCCGCACCTTCCTGCGCCAGGCGGCGTGGAAGCTCGACACCGGCGCGCCAGACGCGACCAAATTCTGCGCGATGGCCAAGAAACACGCCACGGAGACAGGAAGCCGCGTGGCGGATCAGTGCCTCCAGCTGCACGGCGGATACGGTTATCTTGCCGACTATGGCATCGAGAAAATCGTCCGCGATCTGCGGGTGCACCAGATCCTTGAAGGCACCAACGAGATCATGCGCCTGATCGTCGCCCGTCAGATGGTTGGCAAATGAGCGATATCTCGATCCGCAAGACCGGCCACGCGGGCCGGATCACGCTGACCCGCCCCAAGGCGCTCAATGCCCTCACCTACGAGATGCTGATGGCGATTGACGCCGCTCTGGGAGACTGGGCGGAAGATCCCGAGGTCTCCCTTGTGGTGATCGACGCCGAGGGCGAGCGGGCCTTTTGCTCAGGCGGCGACATCGCCGAGATGTATGCCACTGGCACCAAAGGCAATTATGCCTATGGCCGCAAGTTCTGGCGCGACGAATACCGTATGAACGCAAGGCTTTTTGAATTTCCCAAGCCGGTGGTCAGCCTGATGCAAGGATTTACGATGGGCGGCGGGGTTGGCGTCGGGTGTCACGGCTCGCACCGGATCGTCGGCGAAAGCTCGAAAATCGCCATGCCGGAATGCAGCATCGGCCTGATCCCTGATGTGGGCGGATCGCTGATCCTTGCCCGTGCGCCGGGGCGGCTTGGCGAATACCTCGGCGTCACCGGCGAGAGGATGGATGCCGCCGACGCGATCCATGCAGGCTTTGCCGATTATTTCGTGCCCGAGGCCGAATGGCCCGCTTTGATCGCGGACCTGGAAGCCGCCGGCGATTGGAACACAGTCGACCGTGCTGCCACAGCCCCTGCCCCCTCGCGCCTTGCGGCCGTTCAGCCCAAGATTGATGCGGTGTTTGGCGGCGAAACCCTGGGCGACATGACCCGTGGCCTGCCCGAGCCGCTCCCCGAGGCCATTGCCCACGCCTTCAAGCTGATGGACCGCAACGCGCCGCTCGCCGTGGCCTGCGCGGTCGAAATCATCCGGCGGGTCCGCATTCGCCCGCAGATGCGCTATGCCTTGGATCAGGAATACCGTTTCACCTATCGCTCGATGGAACATGGTGACTTCATCGAAGGCATCCGGGCCGCGATCATCGACAAGGATCGCAAGCCAGACTGGCGGCACGGTGACTGGCGCGATGTTCCGGGCGGTGACATTCTGAAGATGACGCTGCCCCTCGGGGCCGAAGCGCTGACGTTTGAAAGGGAAGAGCCATGAAGATCGGATTCATCGGGCTGGGCAACATGGGCGCGCCGATGGCGGCCAACCTCGTGAAGGCGGGGCATGATGTGGTGGGATATGACACCGCTGTCCACCCAGACTTCCTGATCGTGGCGATGAGCGCCGCCGAGGCGGTGCGCGGGGCCGAGGTGGTCATCACCATGCTGCCCAATGGCGCGATCCTGAAAGCGGTAGCGGAAGAGATCATACCGGCGATGGATCCGGGCGCAGTTTTTTGCGATTGCTCGACGGTCGATGTGGAAAGCGCCCGCCAGGTCGCCTCGGATGCGGAAGCGGCTGGCCCTCTGGCGATCGACGCCCCGGTTTCGGGCGGCGTCGGCGGTGCGGCTGCGGGCACGCTGACCTTCATGGCAGGTGGCTCGGACCACGCTTTTGCCAAAGTCGCCCCGCTATTTGAAATCATGGGGCAAAAGGCCGTCCATTGCGGCGGCTCGGGTGCCGGTCAGGCCGCGAAGA
>JAURFB010000125.1 GCA_030827165.1 Marivivens sp. | reverse complement strand
GGCGGTTTTGCGCCAGCTTGAACGCCTGCCAGCGGTTGACCGTGTCCACACCACCTCAGGCCGGTTCGACCTCGCCTGTCAACTGCGGACGCAATCGACCCTTGCCCTTGACGAGACCCTCGACCGGATTGGCGAGATCGACGGCGTTCTGGCGCTTGAGAGCCTTATTCACCTCTCGACCCGCATAGATCGAGCCGTCTAGGGCTGCCATAAGGCGCGGGGGCCAGCCCCCGCGAACCCCCGGGATATTTAGGGGCCTCCGAGAGGGAGCTGCGTCTTTTCCTTTGCCCGCGCTTTCGCTAGAGAGCAGCGGAACGTTTCGAGGATCAGACCGATGGCGATGGAAAAGAACTTTGATGCAGCCGAAGCCGAGCCGCGGCTCTATCGGATGTGGGAGGAGGCGGGCGCCTTCAAGGCAGGGGCCAACGCCAGGCCGGGAGCCGAGAGCTTCTGCATCATGATCCCACCGCCGAATGTGACCGGTGCGCTGCATGTGGGCCATGCCTTCAACAACACGCTTCAGGATATCCTCATCCGCTGGCACCGGATGCAGGGGCACGACACGCTCTGGCAGCCGGGTCAGGACCACGCGGGCATTGCCACCCAGCTGCAGGTCGAGAAGAAGTTGAGGGCCGAGTCGAACCTGCGCCGCACCGACATGAGCCGCGAGGATTTCCTTGGCAAGGTCTGGGAGTGGAAGGGCCAGTACGGCAATACGATCATCGACCAGCTCAAGCGGCTGGGGTCGTCCTGCGACTGGTCGCGCAATGCCTTTACCATGTCGGGCGCGCCGGGTGCGCCGGAGGCCGACGCCAAGGGCAATTTCCACGACGCGGTGATCAAGGTTTTCGTCGACCTCTATAACAAGGGCTTTATCTATCGCGGCAAGCGGTTGGTGAACTGGGACCCACATTTCGAAACCGCGATTTCCGATCTCGAGGTCGAGAACACCGAGGTCCACGGCCATATGTGGCACTTCAAATACCCGCTCGCGGGCGGTGCGACCTACACCTATGTCGAGAAGGACGAGGACGGGAATATCGTCTTTTCCCAGGAGCGCGATTACATTTCCATCGCCACGACGCGCCCTGAAACCATGATGGGCGACGGCGCGGTCGCAGTTCATCCATCGGATGAACGTTATGCGCCAATCGTCGGCAAACTTTGCGAAATTCCGGTTGGCCCGAAAGAGCACCGGCGCCTCATTCCGATCATCACCGACGAATATCCCGACCCGACCTTTGGTTCGGGCGCGGTCAAGATCACCGGCGCGCACGACTTCAACGACTATAGCGTGGCCAAGCGCGGCGGCATTCCCTGCTATCGCCTGATGGACGTGCGCGGCGCGATGCGGGCCGACGGGGCGCCCTATGAACAAACCGCCGCCGTTGCCGGCGCCGTGGCCCGCGGCGAGCGCAGCCTGAGCGAGGCCGAGACTGACGCGCTCAACCTTGTGCCCGATCACCTGCGCGGGCTCGACCGGTTCGAAGCGCGCGCCCGCGTGGTGGAAGAAATCACCGCTGAAGGTTTGGCGGTAATGACCCGCGCCGACGATCCGCGCCTTGGCAAGGCGGCGGTCAAGGCGGGCGCCGAGGGCGCCGATGCCCCTGCCCCGCTTGTCGAGGCCAAGAAGATCATGCAGCCCTTTGGCGACCGCTCGAAGGTTGTCATCGAGCCGATGCTGACCGACCAATGGTTTGTCGATGCCGAGAAGATCGTGGGCCCCGCGCTTGAGGCCGTGCGGTCGGGCGAGATCACGATCATGCCCGAGAGCGGCGAGAAAACCTATTACCACTGGCTTGAGAATATCGAGCCGTGGTGTATCAGCCGCCAGCTTTGGTGGGGGCACCAGATTCCGGTGTGGTATGACGCCGAGTGCAATCATTATTGCGCCGCTACAGAGGCCGAGGCGCAGGCGATGGCGGGAGCCGGTGTCGCACTGTCACGCGATCCCGACGTTCTCGACACCTGGTTCTCCTCCGGCCTCTGGCCGATCGGCACGCTTGGCTGGCCTGAAGAAACCGACGCCTACAACCGGTATTTTCCGACCGATGTTCTGATCACCGGGCAAGACATCCTCTTCTTCTGGGTGGCCCGGATGATCATGATGCAGCTTGCGGTGGTCGGGCATATCCCGTTCCACACCGTCTATCTGCACCAGCTCGTCCGCGACGAGAATGGCAAGAAGATGTCGAAGACCACAGGCAATGTGATCGACCCGCTTGTCATCGTCGATGAATATGGCGCCGATGCGCTGCGGTTTACCAACGCCTCGATGGCGGCGATTGGCGGGGTGTTGAAGCTTTCCGAAGAACGGATC
>JAURFB010000086.1 GCA_030827165.1 Marivivens sp. | reverse complement strand
TCAGGTCCGACCATCGGACCGTTCCGAGGTTTTCAAAGCCCCACAGAACTGTCGGATCCTGCATGACAAAGCCCTTTTGCGAATAGATCGCCAGCCAGTCGGCCGGATAGGTCTGGAACAGGAAGTCAGGTGTCGTGAAGTTGATATGCAGCGCGGCGGCGTATCCTGTTGGCGCGAATTCCATCAATTCGGATAGGACCGAGCGGATTTCTGTTTGAGCGGCTGACAAAACCCTGTTTACTCGCTTTTAGGTTGCTTGGTGCAGTATAGGTAGCATAGCTTTCTTCGGAAATAAGACCCAAAATCGACGACCGGCACTAGCCTTTAGTGCAGTTCCCATGTGAAACGCTTCGACAGGATGATGCTTCAAAAGATAGCCATCAGTGATTTGAGCGAAATCGCTCCGGCCGGATATTATCTGGCCCTTCGCGTTGGCTTTGTGTTTCCGTTGGAGGAAATCAATGCGCTGCCGGCGGATTGGGTCAGCCATTACACGGTCGAACGCTACATGATGGCCGATCCGGTGATTCGCTGGGTCTACTCGCACACAGGCTCTGTCCGCTGGAGTGAGATCGATTCTGACGATCCAAGGGGCGTACTTTCACAGGCGCGCAAGTATGGCCTGTGCCATGGCGTGGCAGTCAGCGTGTTCGACAACAACCCCGATGGCCAGCGGTCTTTCGGGACTTTTGCCCGCTCCGACCGCGAGTTTACCGAGCTCGAAATTGACCTCTTGAGCGGCCATATCCAGCGGCTGCACGTCGAAAAAGCTCCGCCCAGCAACCTCACTTTTGCAGAACTCGAGGCCCTTCGAATGGTCCGAGATGGCTTGCGAGTCAAACAGATAGCCTTTGAACTTGGAGTATCCGAAGGCGCGGTCAAGCAGCGATTGAAGAATGCCAAGCTCAAGCTCGGGGCCCAAACCGGGGCACAGGCCGCGGCGATGGCTTCGGAATTTGGCCTGATCTGACATCATAGCGCTCGGGAGTTTCGTTACCGGTCCAAATTCGGGCCGGTTGACGCTATTGTGTCCTGGCCACGGAAACTCCACAAAATGGTCATTTCTCGTTAAGGTTGTTAGCAAGATACAACCAATCGTCCAAGAGGAGAGACCAATGGAAAATATCACTTTCGATATGTCGACCATGCATATGTATGGGAGCGCCTATTTCGATTATCTGGCCCTGAGAAAGCGCTTCTTCGTCGATACGCTGGGGTGGGACATTCCCCACAACGACAAGGTGGAGATGGACCAGTATGACAACCCCACGGCCCATTATTCGCTGGTTCTTCGGAACGGGCGGGTTGTCGGCGGAGCGCGGGCAATGGCGACGACGGCAAGCTGGGGGCAGCACACCTATATGTGTTGCGCGATGCTTTCGCCGGCAAGCTGATCGATATTCCGGCCGAGGTCATGCCCGGGGATGTTGCCAGCGCGCAGGGGTGGGAATGCATCCGTCTTGTCATCGACGACGAGGTCGATACCCAGGTGGATCGCAGCGAGTGCCTGTCGCTGATCGTTGGCGGGCTGGTGACCCTGGCCGCCGAACATGGCGCCTCGAGGCTCATGTCGCTATCGCCGATCTCGCTCATGCGGGCGCTGTGGCAGCTTGGGTTCGACGCCGAGAGGATTGGCGAGCCCTATCTCAACGAGGGCTACGGGCGGCGGTATGCGGTTCTAAGCATGACAGCGATCTCGGCGCGGCCAAGGCTGCACCCGCCTGCACCGACGCACATCCCGCAGGGGCGTCAGCCGGTTCACGCTGCGCCGAACGTCTGAGGCCGCTTGGGGGCCGCCCCCCCCCGGCGGCCGTCAGCCCTTGCCGAAGACGCGGGCGAAGATCGTATCGACGTGTTTGGTGTGATAGCCGAGATCGAATTTCTCTTCGATCTCGGACGGCGACAGGGCGGCCGTGACTTCGGCGTCGGCAAGGAGTTCTTCCTTGAAATCCTTGCCTTGTTCCCAGACCTTCATGGCGTTGCGCTGCACCAATCGATATGCGTCCTCACGGCTGACGCCCGCTTGCGTCAGGGCCAGGAGCACGCGCTGGCTCATCACGAGACCGCGGAACTTGTTCATGTTCCGCAGCATGTTCTCAGGGTAGACGACAAGCTTTTCGATCACGCCGGCAAGGCGGTTGAGGGCGAAATCAAGGGTGATGGTCGCGTCCGGTGCGATGCCGCGCTCGACCGAGGAATGCGAGATGTCGCGCTCGTGCCAGAGGGCCACATTTTCCATCGCCGGAACGACTGTCATCCGCACAAGCCGGGCAAGGCCGGTGAGGTTTTCGGTCAGGACGGGGTTGCGCTTGTGCGGCATGGCAGACGAGCCCTTCTGGCCCGGCGAGAAGAATTCCTCGGCCTCCAGAACTTCGGTGCGCTGCATATGGCGGATCTCGATGGCGACGTTCTCGATCGACGAGGCGATGACGCCAAGGGTGGCGAAGAATATCGCGTGCCGGTCGCGAGGAATGACTTGTGTGCTGATCGGCTCGGGGCGCAGGCCGAGCATCTTGCAGACGTGTTCTTCGACGGCAGGGTCGATATTGGCGAACGTGCCAACAGCGCCCGAGATCGCGCCGGTTGCGATTTCTTCGCGGGCGGTTTGAAGGCGAGCCTTGTTGCGGTCCATCTCGGCGTAGAAGCGGGCGAAGGTCAGGCCCATCGTGGTCGGCTCGGCGTGGATGCCGTGGCTGCGGCCGATGCGGAGGGTGTCCTTATGTTCAAAGGCGCGCTTCTTGAGCGCGGCGAGGACCTTGTCCATGTCGGTCAGAAGAATGTCGGCGGCGCGGACGAGTTGGACATTGAGGGTGGTGTCAAGCACATCGGACGAGGTCATGCCCTGATGGACAAAGCGGGCCTCGGTCGAACCGATATGTTCGGCCAAATGGGTGAGGAAGGCGATGACGTCATGTTTGGTGACGGCTTCGATCTCATCAATGCGGGCCACGTCAAACTCGACATCCCTGGCTTTCCAGACGGCAGCGGCGCTGTCCTTGGGGATCACGCCCAATTCGGCCTGCGCGTCACAGGCGTGCGCCTCGATCTCGTACCAGATGCGGAACTTGGTTTCGGGCGACCAGATGGCGGTCATTTCGGGGCGGGCATAGCGGGGGATCATGGCGCGGCCTTGTTCTGGAAATGAAGCTTGGCTGCGTCTTAGTCCGCAGTCGCGCGGGTCACAAGGCTGATGGGGCCAATGCGTCGATTTCTCCGTTTTCGGAGTTCGATTGCGGCCAGGGCCTCAAGCAGTTACTTCACCCCCATGGGAGAAGGCGCCGAGCTTGAGTGATTCGGGGCCAACGGTTGGGAGCCATAAATGCGTTCTCTGAAAGCCGGTGATTTTGTCGGTGTTTGGCGCATCAGCAGGGAAATCGACGACAGGAAATCGAAGGTCAGGGGCGAGCTTCTCGGGTCGGCCGAGCTGACCCTCAGGGGCGATCGCGAGCTTGACTATCACGAGACGGGCGAGTTGCGGCTGGGCGAAAACGCCCCTGTCGACGCGTCGCGCGGCTATCGCTGGGTCTTCGAGGGCCAAAAGGTCGCTGTGAGCTTCACGGACGGGCGCGATTTCCATGCTTTCGTTCCAGCGGGTCATGCCAATGGCACCGACCATCCCTGCGGATCCGATCTTTACCGCGTGGAATATGATTTCACTGGCTGGCCCGAGTGGCGGGCGATCTGGACCGTGAAAGGCCCGCGCAAGGATTACACCTCGGTTACCGTCTATACCCGCGGTTAGGTGCTGAGGAGGCCCGGATCAAAGGGATAACGGGTCAGGTTTTCGTAACCTGTCTCGGTGATCACGACCTGATCTTCGAGCTTGATCGAAAAATCACCGCCCTCGGGACTGACCAGCGCCTCGACGCAGAGGCACATTCCCGGCTCAAGCTCGTAATCGAATGCACCTTCGACGAAGTTGCTCTCGTAGGCGACGAGGGGCCATTCGTCGCAAAGCCCAACCCCGTGCATCAGGCAGCCGTATTTTTGCGCTTGATAAATCTGCGGGAGCTTGTGCGATTTGAAGGTCAGGTCGCGGATCGAGACGCCAGGGGCCAGAAGGCTCATGTTATGGGCGATGTGATCGACGCCGATCTTCATCGCCTCGATCATGTCAGGTCGGGGCTTTTCGTCGCCGATCCACCATGTTCGGCTGATGTCGACGCAGATGCCATAGGCGCCGACGAGATCGGTATCGAAGGCGACAATTTCATTGTTCTGAACAATGCGCGGGCCGCATTCCTGAAACCACGGGTTGGTGCGCGGGCCAGAGGCCAGAAGACGAGTCTCGATCCATTCGCCGCCGCGGCGGATGTTTTCGGCGTGAAGGACAGCCCAGATATCGTCTTCCGACATGTGCCCGCCGGGCACGCCCGCCCGCGCGGCGCGTTCCATTTCGGCGACGGCGGTCTCGCAGGCGTGGCTGGCGCAGCGCATGGCGAGGATTTCGTCCGGGCCCTTGATCGAGCGGGCCTTTTCGGTGAGTTCCTCGCCGGGCAGGACGGTCATGCCGCTGGCCTCGAGCGCGCGCAGCCCGTGGATCATCACCTTGTCGACGCCGATCCGCAGATTGCCGCCTGAATGCTCGATCAGAAGATCGCGCAATTCGTTGGAAAAGAGATCTGCCGCCGGTTCGATCTTGTCGCCCCGGTCGAAGTAGAAGAAATCGGCGCCGCTCCTTTGCTCCTTCACCAAGTGGTTGAACTTGCTGAGGAACATGGCGTTCTTGTAGTCCCAGACGACCATATAGCCATCGGCGCAGACCACGCAGGCGCGGAAGGCGTTGTGGGTGTTCCAGAGCTGCATATTGGTCGAGTCGGTCGCGTAGCGGATGTTGAGCGGATCGAACATCAGGATCGCGCCGTAATCGCGGGCGTTGACTGCATCGACGAGGCGCTTGTGCCGGAAGGCGCGCATCCGTTCCAGATCGGGCGCCACAAGGCCCGCCGCGGCCCATTCCGCGAAGGCAAGCTGGGTCGGTCCGATCTCCATCCGGTCGTTGTCGTTTGGGGTGCCATCGGCGAGGCGCGCGCCACGGGTGGGGTCGATCTTGCGGCGTTCGCGGTAGGGGGCATCCATCGGTGGCTCCTTGAAGGTTTAGCCCATGCTGAGACGCTGCGCCGCGCCTGTCCGGCCCGAAATCGACATTTCCGGGTGTGGATTCTCCATTGCGAATGCGGTGAAAGAAGGGATGCAGCCGAATCCGATCCTTCAGAACTCCATTCCCGAAGCGCAACGCGCCGCAGCAACAGCGCGGTTGCCGTCGATGCAGCCGGTGCGACCGGGTGAGTGGCTGCGGCAGGATGACGCCTTTGCCGCCCAACTGGCAGAGAAGGTGCGGTTGATTGCCGAAATGCCGGAGAAGGTCATGTCGGTGATGCCAGAGGCCGAGGACGCGGCCAGTGAACTTCTGACAGTCGTGATGGCCGAGCTGGCGCTGCGCCCGCTCTACCGGATGGAAGGCGAAGGTGTGCGCCGGCCGGACAACCGCCTGGTTGCGATCGATACCCGCACGCCGATGCGAACGCTATCGCAGCTGGTTCAAGAAGATTTCTGCATTTTGCAAAAGCAGGGGGACGAGCACATTTTGACGGCGGCGCTTTTGTGCTTTCCCTCGGCATGGACGCTTTCCGAGAAGATCGGCAAGCCGCTCACCTCGATCCATGTGCCTGTTCCCAGCTATGACGCGGGGATCGCAGCGCGCGTTCAGCGGCTTTTCGATGGGGTGCAACCGGGCCGACCGGTCTGGCGGGCCAATCTGTTGCGCTATGACCTACCGGACCTTTATCAGCCGCATACCGACGCCAACCCGCGGCCTGTCAGTAGCCCGTCGAGCCTCTTTGAGCGCAGCGAGCGTCAGACGGTATTGCGGCTCCCGGGAACGGGAGCCGTGGTGTTCTCCATCCATACGACGATGGTGCGGCGCGGCAGCGCCTGATCAGACGAGGAACGACAGAACGCCGTTGCCGATACTGGTCTGGGCGATGCCGATCAGAGCGCCGGTGACAGCAAGGGCGCGGGCCGAGGTGTTGAAATCCTCTTTTCCTAGCGCCGAATAGGCCATCATGGCGACGCCCACCGGAAGCGACAGGGCGACGACCGAAGCGTTGACCGCATAGATCGCGGCCCGTTCCTGAAGCGTCCGTTCGGCAACGACCGCTTTCACCGTGGAAGTTTCCAGCGGATCATAGAGGGCCGAGCGGACAGAGGCGTGGAATGCGCCTTCGTTGAAGGGGCTCAGGCTGTCTAAGTCGGGCAGGTCGATCTCGGTCGGGGCCGGAACATCGCGTCCGCGGCGCGGCATGTCGGCGTTGGCTGCGGGGTGAGTCGCTTTGGGGCGGGCCGGCACCGGCTTGGGCAGGTTGGTCTGAACTTCGTCCCCTGCCACCATTCGCGCCTCGAGCTCAGCATCGAAACGGCGTTCGAGCGTTGGCAGGATCGAATCGGGATCGACTTGAGGCGCGCGCTTGCGGCCGGCTTTCGCGGCGGTGGCAACCAGCGGCTCGGGCGCGATGTCGACGTCTTCACATTCTTCTTCGGCCGCAGCTTCAGCCAGAACAGGCCAGATCTTCTCAAGAACAGTGTCGAAGACGTTTTCGTCGAAGACCTGATCGAGTTCGAGCCAGAGGAAACTGTCGGAGCTGTGCTGGGCCTCGATCCGCTCGACGAGGCCGCGGCAAACATCCTGACGATGCAGGAAGAGGGGGCAGCGCTCTTGGGACTCGGGGCTTGAACCGATCGAAACGATTACCGCCGACGCGTAGCGCTGGGCTTCAGGTAAATCGGGGAAATCACGGCCAAAGTCGGCATAGGCCAGGCAGATACGAACGGTCGTCAGATCGAATACGACGAAATCCTCGTATTTCGACATCTTCGTGCAAGAGGTCCCCTCGTGATCGGAGAGGGCTTGTCCGAGTTCATCGACAAGGGATCGAAAATCCAGATCGCTCTTCTTTGCATAGCAGAGCGCGGCGATCGTGCTGGTCGGATGTTCGTTCATCGCGAGAATCCTTGCGGAGTGGTTCACGATCATTCAGCGCCGAGAATGTGGGGGGAATACGGGGCAAATAGGGCATTTTCGGACAACCGGTTGCGGAATAAGACGAAACTTTGGCGCTGGGGCCCATGCGCCCGAAATGAAAAAGGCGCCCGGAGGCGCCTTTTTGCGGGGATTGGTCTGCTGATCAGCAGCTGTAATACATCTGATACTCGATCGGGTGCGGCGTGTGCTCGAAGGCATAGACCTCTTCCCACTTGAGCGCGATGTAGCCATCGAGCTGGTCGCGGGTGAACACGTCACCGGCGAGGAGGAACTCGTGGTCCTTCTCCAGCTCTTCAAGAGCTTCACGCAGACTGCCGCAGACGGTCGGGATCTGGGCCAGCTCTTCGGGCGGCAGATCGTAGAGGTCTTTGTCGGAAGCGGCGCCCGGATCGATCTTGTTCTTGATGCCGTCGAGGCCGGCCATCATCAGAGCGGCAAAGGCGAGGTAGGGGTTCGCCGCCGGATCGGGGAAACGGGCTTCGACGCGCTTGGCCTTGGGCGACTCGGTCCACGGGATACGGACGCAGCCCGACCGGTTGCGGGCCGAGTAGGCGCGCAGGACGGGGGCCTCGAAGCCGGGGATCAAACGCTTGTAGCTGTTCGTCGAGGGGTTGGTGATCGCGTTCAGCGCCTTGGCATGCTTGAGGATGCCGCCAATGAAATACAGTGCCTCTTGGCTCAGATCGGCATATTTGTCGCCCGAAAACAGCGGCTTGCCGTCTTTCCAGATCGACATGTTGACGTGCATCCCCGAACCGTTGTCGCCCTTCATGGGCTTGGGCATGAAGGTCACGGTCTTGCCGTAGGCGGCCGCGACGTTGTGGATGACATACTTGTATTTCTGGATGTTGTCGGCCTGCTCGGTAAGGCCGCCGAATATCAGGCCAAGCTCGTGCTGGGCGGTCGCCACTTCGTGGTGGTGCTTGTCGACCCGCATCCCCATGCGCTTCATGGTCGAGAGCATCTCGGAGCGGATGTCCTGGCTGGCGTCAACGGGGTTGACCGGAAAATAGCCGCCTTTGTGCATCGCGCGGTGGGCGAGGTTGCCGGCCTGGTATTCGGTGTCGGTGTTCCAGGCGGCGTCTTCGCTATCGATCTGGAACGAGACCTTCTGCGGCGTCACCGAATAGCGCACGTCGTCGAAGAGGAAGAATTCGGCTTCGGGGCCGAAATAGGCGGTGTCGCCGATGCCGGAGGCTTTGAGATAGGCTTCCGCCTTCTTGGCGGTCTGGCGCGGGCAGCGCGGATAGGCTTCGCCGGTGTCGGGCTCGACCACGTCGCAATGAATGCAGAGGGTCTTTTCGGCATAGAAGGGATCGACATAGGCCGAGGAGGCATCCGGCATCAGCTTCATGTCGGACTGGTCGATGGATTTCCAGCCGGCGATCGACGAGCCGTCGAACATGAAGCCTTCTTCGAGAAAGTCTTCGTCGACGAGGTCGGCGTCCACGGTAACGTGCTGGAGCTTGCCTTTGGGATCAGTGAAACGGATGTCGACATAGTCGATCTCTTCGTCCTTGATCAGTTTGAGAACGTCAGCGTTGTTCATCAGATGGGTCCTTCCGAGATGAATTTCGGGTGATCAGACGGCATCGTCGCCGGTTTCACCGGTGCGGATGCGAATGGCTTGTTCGACGGGGTAGACGAAAATC
>JAURFB010000043.1 GCA_030827165.1 Marivivens sp. | reverse complement strand
GGCGCTGGCCGAACTTGGCGTCCTCGTCCAGAGCCTCGACCGCTGGCACGCCCAGCTTCTGGCCGAGGCCGACACCCATGTCGAAATGGCCGAGATGATCCTCGACGAGTCGGGCTACACCACCATGTGGCAGAACGACAAAACGCCCGAGGCGGCGGGGCGGCTTGAGAACCTCAAAGAGCTTGTGAAGGCGCTCGAGGAATTCGACAACCTGCAAGGGTTTCTCGAACATATCGCCCTCATCATGGACAACGGGAGCGACGAGGCAGAGGAGAAGGTCACGATCATGACCCTCCACGCCGCCAAGGGCCTCGAATTTCCGGCGGTTTTCCTGCCGGGTTGGGAGGACAGCCTTTTTCCCAGCCAGCGCAGCATGGACGAAAGCGGCCTCAAGGGCCTCGAGGAAGAGCGGCGGCTGGCCTATGTCGGCATCACCCGCGCCGAGGAGTTGTGCACGATTTCCTTTGCCGCCAACCGCCGCGTCTATGGCCAGTGGCAATCGCAGTTGCCAAGCCGCTTCATCGACGAATTGCCCGAAGATCACGTCGAGGTGCTGACGCCGCCGGGCCTTTATGGCGGCGGCTATGGCGCTGCGGCCCCGACCGCCGCCATTCACGACCGCGCCGCGCGGGCGGATGTCTATAATTCCCCCGGCTGGAAACGGATGCAAACCCAGTCGAGCGGACGCCCGATGGCCCAGCCCGCCGAGCCGCGCCACATGACCATCGACGCGACAGCCCTTTCGGCCTTTACCGAGGGCGATCGGGTGTTCCATCAGAAATTCGGCTATGGCGAGGTGATCGGTATCGAAGGCGACAAGCTCGAGATCGCCTTTGACAAGGCGGGGGTGAAAAAGGTCGTCGCCGGGTTCATCGTGCCGGCGGCCAAGGCCGACGAGATCCCGTTCTAATGCCCGCGATTTTGTCATCGCACCACTTGATGATTGCGGTATAGAGCCCGTAGAGGTCTTCGCCACCGAACTCAAAGTCGGCCCCGCATATGGGGCTTCCATGTGATACCCAACTCTCTCGGACCTCGCGGATTTGCTTCTGGCTTCTGTTTAGGTTCTTAGAATAGCGATAGCGTCCGTCTATGAATGCTTCTTCCCAGCGTTCTAGCCTGCGTTCCAACCTAGTGGTTTCATAACGGGGCAATTTGGTACCTTCGATAGGCCCAACTTCCGTTCCTGCCATCACCAAGATTGCCTCTTGAGTTGATCCCATAAGCTCTTTCCAAATTGATCCGTAGTCGTGCGTTTTAAGGGCGTCTTTTTTCTGGTCCAGAACAAACGCAGCCTTCAGAGCTATTTCAAAGGCGAGCAATGATAACATCGCCGACGCGCGTCCGTGGTCCTCATCTAGACGTTCAGAAAGGATTTGTGCCGATGCGAAGTAGCTCTTCGCATCACGCAGCATTGCTTCTGCTTTTTCGAGAATATTCACGGCGACGCTCCGGGACGGGCCTGCATCGTAAATCAGGCAGGATTAACACGAAAGAGCCGTCACCGCGATTTGCATTCAGTGCCCCCGAAGGATCGGGATCAGCGTCAGAACGAGCAGCACCGCCATCGTCCAGTTGAAGGCTTTGAGCCGCGCGGGTGAGGTCAGGAACCGGCGCATTTGTTGCCCGAGCGTGACCCAGCTTGCGCAGCTCGGCAGGTTGACGAGGCAGAACACCCCCGAAACCAGCGCCACCGAGGCGAGCGTGTGTTCGGTCGTATAGGCCGAGAGCGCCGTCAGCGCCATGAACCACCCCTTGGGGTTGACCCATTGAAAGGCCGCCGCCTGAAGCGCGGTGAAGGGCTTTCCAGTGGTTTCCGGCGCGTCCGGCGATTTCGGCACGGCCGTGGCGATCTTCCACGAGAGGTAGAGAAGATAGGCCACCGAAACCCATTTCATCCCAACAAGCACCACTGGGAATGCCTCGAACACCGTCACCAGCCCCGCGCCGAGCACGAAGATCATGAAGGCATGGCCGCAGCTAACGCCCAGAAGATGCGGGATCGTGCGGCGAATGCCGTAGTTCGCCCCCGAGGCCAGCAACATCATGTTGTTGGGTCCGGGGGTGATGGACGAGACGAAGGCAAAGCCGATGAGGGCGGGAAGAAGGTCGAACGACATGGCGCACATAAAAGGCGCAAATTTCGGACAACGGCAATGGGGCAAATGAAAAACGGCGACGCATGGGAGGATGCATCGCCGCTTCACTGAGCAGGCGCCAGGGAGGAGGGGCGCCTCTTGTTGGGAAAGCGGCGGCGTCTGGGAGGAGGTGACGCCGCCGCCTTGTCGACGACCGGCCCAGGGAGGAGGAAACCGGTCGTTCAGTCTGAGGCCATTTCAGGGAGGAGAGTGGCCTCAGGAATTCTTATTTGCCGTAGCCGGCCTCGAAGGCGATCGAGCGGATCATGCCGCGGCTGATGCCGATGTCGGCCAGATCGCGGTCGCTCATGCCCGAGAGCTCGTTGTAGACGCGGCGGAATTCGCGGGCCTGTGCGGCGCGGGCAACAGCGGCAGCGCGGAAGGCGGCGATGCGTTCGAAAAGGTTCGAACCGGGGATGTGGGTCTCAGTCAGGAAAGCCATTTTTCTTCTCTTTGTTTGCTGATCTCAGCGTGTCATTCGTCTTGTGACCCTTATCTAGGATCATGCTGCGACTGCACAATGGACGTTTTGGAATTGCTGCCATGCAGAAAATGCATACGCAATGCTGACCTGTTCTAAAACGTTTACAATTTGATCATCCGATAAAGTCCTGCCCGGATATTGTGCGATGATCTCACACCTTGCGCTCGGTGCGAAAACCGATGACCTTGCCTGCGCGAACAATTGGGGCCTGTCATGTCTGTTACCCTCGACCAGATTCAATCTGTCCTGTCTCGTCTTGAGCTTCCCGATGGCGGTAACCTGATCAGCCGCGATTTCGTGCGGGCGATCACGATTGAGGATGGCAAGGTCCGTTTCGTCATCGAGGCGGCGAGCGCGGATCAGGCGCGGATGATGGAGGGGCTGCGGCAGGCGGCCGAACGGGCCGTGGCGGCTCTGCCGGGCGTGGCCTCGGTCTCGGCGATGCTGACCGCGCATAGCCAGAAATCCGAGCCACCCCAGCTCAAGGCCGGCGGCCACGGCCACGGGCAGGCGCAGAAGGGTCCGGAGCGCATACCGGGCATAAAGAAGATCTTCCTTGTCGGATCAGGGAAGGGCGGGGTCGGCAAATCCACCGTTTCGGCCAACCTTGCGGTGGCATTGGCGCAGGCGGGCAAAAGGGTCGGCCTTCTCGACGCAGATATCTATGGCCCGAGCCAGCCGCGCATGATGGGCGCGACAGGCCAGCCCGCGTCGCCCGATGGCAAGATCCTGGAGCCGCTGCGCGCGCATGGCGTCTCGATCATGTCGATGGGGTTCTTGGTGGACCCCGATCGCGCGGTGATCTGGCGCGGCCCGATGCTCATGAGCGCGATGCAGCAGATGCTGAACCAGGTGGCCTGGGGCGATCTGGATGTTCTGGTGATCGACCTTCCGCCGGGAACGGGCGACGTTCAGCTTTCCCTAGGTCAGAAAACGGTGATCGACGGGGCGATCATCGTCTCGACGCCGCAAGACGTGGCACTTCTTGATGCGCGCAAGGCGCTCGATATGTTCCGTTCGATGAAGACGCCTCTCGTGGGCCTCATCGAGAATATGTCGATGTTCATCTGCCCCGATTGCGGCAGCCGGCACGAGATCTTTGGCCATGGCGGCGTCAAGGCCGAGGCCGAGCGGTTGGGTCTGCCGCTTCTGGCGACCCTGCCGATCGACCTGCAAACCCGCCTTGGCGGCGATGCGGGCCAACCGATCGCCACGGGCAAGAGCGAGATGGCCAAGGCCTATGCCGACCTGGCCGCGCGCCTGATCGCCGAAGGGCGGGTCTGACCTCAGATCCAAGGGAAATTCTGGAATCCGCGCGAATCACCCGGCCAAAAACGCCGGGCGATGGGCGTTTTGGCGGTGTCCAAGACGTTCAAACCGCGAGAATGCCCCGATCATTGCGATAAATTGAAAATTTGTTGGGATTTTATGGAACCTAGGTGCAGGCTGTCATCAAATCAATATCTTGTGTCAGATGTGATATCGACCGCAATAAAATGTATGATATCGACGTCTAGTTCTCTAGGTATGGTCCTGAAAGCCCATCTGATCTCGTATCTTGTGTCGTCATGCTCAGAAATTGTTGTTGATTACCATAAAATCCCATGGCACCAATGTCCCATCGAAGGACGGGCATCGAACAAGGGGCATCTCAAGAACCCCATCGGCAACCAAAGTGCAGGTTTCATACAGGCACCCGCTTCTTCGGCACAAAAGATCCGGCGCGCGAGCGAGCAGACATCCCCCCAGGTGGCGCGTGCAGTCGGACATCCCGTAAGGGACGAGGGCGGCGGATTGGGCAGTGGCAGCAGCTCAATCCGCCGTTTTCTCTTACGGGCCTCGCAACGGGACAGGAGAGGGGCCGCGCCAAGTGGTTCTGAGTTTTACAGGCGAATACGTCCAGAAGGTGGACAGCAAGGGCCGCATGTCGATCCCTGCGGATTTTCGCCGTGTGCTCGAATTCGGCGACCCGAACTGGACCGAGGGCCTGACCCCCGCGCTTTACCTTCTTTACGGCGATCATCTGCGCGAGCAGCTGCAGGTTTATTCCGTCACTGAATTCAACGGCATCGCCGCGCGCATCAAGGATATGCCGCTCGGCAGCGCCGACCGCACCCGTCTTTCCCGCCTGATCCTTGGCCAGTCGATCCGTCTCGAGGTCGACAAGGACGGGCGCATCGTCATGCCGATCCGTCAACGTCAGAAACTGGGCCTGACCGAAGGCGAGGTCTATTTCTCCGGCGTCGGCGATCATTTCGAGATATGGAAAGCCGACACTTTCAGCGCCACCGTGGGTCAGAACCTGACCGACTGGCTCGCAGATCAGCCCGACGGCTTCGATCCCCTCAGTCTTCTGGGCGGGGGATGATTGATGAGCCCAGCTGCCAAGCTTCCCGATACATCCGCTCATATCCCCGTTCTGCTGCGACCGCTCATCGAGGCGGTCGCGCCTGTCTCTGGCACATGGCTTGACGGCACCTTCGGTGCGGGCGGTTATACCCGCGCCCTACTGGCCTCGGGGGCCGAGAAGGTGATTGCCGTTGACCGTGATCCGCTGGTCTTTGACATGGCAAAGGCTTGGGCCGGGGATCATGAGGGCCGGATCGAGATGGTGCGAGGCACCTTCTCGCACCTTGATGACTATGGGCAGGATCTTGACGGCGTGGTGCTTGATCTCGGCATCTCGTCGATGCAGATCGACATCCCCGAGCGTGGCTTTTCCTTCATGAGGGACGGCCCCCTTGATATGCGGATGAGCCAGAGCGGCGAGAGCGCGGCCGACATCTGCAACACCGCCGATGAGGCGGAACTCGCGGATATCATTTATCTTTATGGCGAAGAGAGGGCATCCCGCCGGATTGCGCGAGCGATTGTCGCGGCGCGGCCTGTGGAGACGACGCTGCAACTGGCCAGGATCGTGGAAGGCTGTCTGCCGCGCCAGAAGCCGGGGCAAAGCCATCCCGCCACGCGAACCTTTCAGGCGCTCCGCATCGCGGTGAATGACGAATACGGCGAATTGGCGCAAGGGCTGATGGCTGCCGAGCGGGCGCTCAAGCCCGGCGGGCTTCTGGCGGTGGTGACGTTCCATTCGGTCGAGGACCGGATGGTCAAACGCTTCTTCCAGATCCGTTCCGGCGGCACCGGCAATGCCAACCGCTATGCGCCGCAGGCCGAGGTGGAAGCACCGGGGTTCGAGATGGTGGTCCGCAAGGCGATCGCGCCGGATGACGACGAGCTTTCGGTCAATCCGCGGTCGCGGTCTGCCAAGCTGCGGGTTGGTCGCCGGACAGCCGCGCCGGCCAGGAATGTTGATCGCGCGGCCCTGGGAATGCCGCTGCGCAAGGGAGAAAAGAGATGAGGGGGCTTCTCTTTCTGCTGTCCGCTCTGATGGTCGTGGGCCTGGGGTTCTGGGCCTACAACGAGAACTATGCAACGCAGGACTCGATCCGCGAGGTGCGCGACCTCAACCGCCAGATAGGCGAGGCCCATGCGCGCCTGCGGATGCTCAACGCCGAATGGGCCTATCTCAACCGGCCCGATCGTCTGCGTGATCTGGCCGATCTCAACTTTGATCGCCTGGGCCTTCTGCCCCTGATCCCGGATGGGTTTGGCCGGGTTGATCAGGTGATCTATCCAGCGCTGCCCTTCGGGCCTCTGGATGGCTCCGTGATGGCCTCCTCCGACGGGGAGGAGCCGCTATGATCCGCACGCCGCTTCGCCCGCTGGCCCGCGTCTTGAAAGCCCGAGAAAAGGGCGAAAACCCTGCCGCAATCGAGGCCGAGAACAAGCGCCGCCGCCATGAGGAGATGCACGACAAGGCCAAGAACCGCGCCGAAGGGCGGCTCTTGGTTTTGGGCGGCGTCTTCTTCCTCGCCTTCTCGGCCATCGGCATCCAGATGGGCGTCATGGCCTCGACCGAAGCCGAAGAGCCGACAGCCATCGCCACAGGCAACCCGATCATCGGTCAGCGGGCCGATATCGTCGATCGCAACGGCCGCATCCTTGCGACGAATTTCGATACCTACGCCCTCTACGCCCAGCCGCAGCAAATGGTCGATCCCGACGGCGCCGCGACAAAGCTGGCCGAGATCTTCCCTGAACTCGACCGCGAGCGTCTGATCACCGATTTCACCGGCAGCCGAAAATTCGTCTGGATCCGCCGCCAGATCAGCCCCGAACAGATGCAGGCGGTCCATGACATCGGCGATCCCGGCCTTCTCTTCGGCCCGCGCGAAATGCGGCTCTATCCCAATGGGCCGGTCGCCAGCCATATCCTTGGCGGTGCGAGCTTTGGCCGGGAAGGTGTTGATTCAGCGGAAGTTATCGGCGTTGCCGGGGTCGAGCGGCAGTTCGACCAATACCTGCGCGATCCGGCCAACGAAGGCTCGCCGCTGGCGCTGTCGATCGACCTGACGGTTCAGGCCGCCGCCGAGCGCGTGCTTCAGGGCGGGATGATGTTGATGAACGCCAAGGGTGCTACGGCAATCTTGATGGATGTCCGCACGGGCGAGGTCATCTCGATGGTCTCGCTGCCGGATTTCGACCCCAACAGCCGCCCCCAGCCGCTCACCACCGGCAGCCAGTCGGACAGCCCGCTTTTCAACCGCGCGGTTCAGGGCGTCTATGAACTTGGCTCGACCTTCAAGATATTCGCCATTGCCCAGGCGATGGAGCTTGGCCTCGTCGGTGCCAATACGATGATCGACACCAAGGGCCCGCTGACATGGGGCCGGTTCCGGATCAGCGACTTTCGCAACTACGGCCCGCAACTTTCGACCACGGATGTGATCGTGAAATCCTCCAACATCGGCACGGCCCGGATTGCCCAAGAGATCGGCGCGGACCGGCAGAAGGATTTTCTATCGAGCCTCGGGTTCCTTGAGCCGTCTTCGATCGAGTTGTCCGAAGCCCCGAGCGGGAGGCCCTTGTCGCCCAGGCAATGGTCGGAGATTTCGACCCTGACGATTTCCTACGGTCACGGCCTTTCGGCCTCGCCGCTTCACCTTGCGGCCGCCTATGCGACCATCGCCAATGGCGGCACGCGGGTGATGCCGACGATCCTTAAATCTTCCGAGCTTCAGCAAGGCCCGCGCGTCCTCTCCCCCGAGGTTGCCGCCGAGGCTGTTTCGATGATGCGGCAGGTCGTTGTGCGCGGCACCGCCTCTTTCGGCGAGGTTCCGGGCTATGAGGTTGCCGGCAAGACCGGCACAGCCGACAAGCCGATGCCGACAGGCGGCTATTACGAGGACAAGGTGATCGCCACCTTTGCCGCCACCTTCCCGGCGTCTGCCCCGCGCTATGTTCTGGTGGTCACGCTCGACGAGCCCGTCGAGACATCCGGCACCGAGCCGCGCCGGACCGCGGGCTGGACAGCGGTGCCCGTGGGTGCCGAAATGATCCGCCGGATCGCTCCGCTCCTGGGGATGCGGCCACAGGTGGACATGGCTGATCTGACGGGTGTAACACTCACCTCCAACTGAACGGCGGGGGCATTATGGCAGGCAAGGCAAGTCCGGCGGACAAGCGGGCGTCTCTGGGCGATCTGGGCCTACGGGTCGAGGGTGGCCAGAATGCGGTCGTGACAGGGCTTGCAGTCGACAGCCGCGAGGTCGCCCCCGGGTTTCTCTTTGCCGCGCTGCCTGGAAGCAAGGTCCATGGGGCCGAGTTTGCCGAGGTCGCGATCGAGAGGGGCGCGGCCGCGATCCTGACAGATGCAGTCGGCGCGAGCCGTCTGCGGGCCGCTCTGCAGGATGCAAAGATCGCCCTCGTCGTTGCCGAAGACCCGCGCCAGACCCTTGCCAATGCGGCAGCCCTTTGGTTCGGCGCCCAGCCCGCAACTGCCGTGGCGGTGACCGGCACCAACGGCAAGACCTCGGTCGCCACCTTCTGCCGCCAGATCTGGGAGGACATGGGTGAGACGGCTGTCAACATCGGCACGACCGGCGTCGAAGGGGCATGGACCTATCCCTTGCGGCACACGACGCCCGAGCCGATCACCCTGCACCGGGTCATGGCCGAGGCGGCGAAGGCCGGCGTGACCCATATGGCGATGGAGGCATCGAGCCACGGGCTCGATCAGCGCCGCCTTGATGGCGTGCAGCTCGCCGCCGCCGCCTTCACCAACTTTACCCAGGACCATCTCGACTATCACGAGACCTTCGCGGCGTATTTCGCCGCGAAAATGGGGCTTTTCACCCGCGTCCTGCCGCCCGAAGCGACGGCGGTTGTCAATATCGATGACCCACGCGGCGCCGAGGTGGCCGAAATCGCCCGCGCTACGGGCCATCGGGTGATCACGGTCGGCCATGACGAGGCGGCCAACCTGTGCCTTGCGGGCCAGCATTTCGATGCGACCGGCCAAACGCTGCGGCTTGTGTGGGAAGGCAAGCCTTGGGTGGTCCGGCTGCACCTTGTCGGCGGGTTTCAGGCCTCGAACGTGGCCGTCGCCGCCGCCCTTGCCATCGGCGTAGGAAGCGAGCCCGATGAGGTCTTCCACGCTCTGGCGCGGCTCTCCACTGTGCGCGGGCGGATGCAGTTGGCCGCGACGCGCAAGAACGGCGCGGCGGTCTATGTCGATTATGCCCATACGCCCGACGCGGTGGAAACCGCGCTAAAGGCGATCCGCCCCCATGTTCTGGGCCGGATCATCGCCGTTGTCGGCGCTGGCGGCGACCGCGACAAGGGCAAGCGCCCGCTCATGGGGGCGGCGGCCGCGCGATGCGCCGACCATGTGATCGTCACCGACGACAACCCCCGCAGCGAAGATCCCGCGTCGATCCGGGCCGCCATCATGGCCGGGGCCCGTGAAGCGGGGGGGCAGGCCCGCATCGAGGAAGTGGGCGACCGCGCCAAGGCGATCCTTATTGGCGTGGACGCCTTGGGACCGGGAGACGCGCTTCTGATCTGCGGGAAGGGGCACGAGACAGGCCAGACCGTCGGCGACCAGACCTTGCCTTTTGACGATGCCGAGCAGGCGAGCATCGCCGTCGCCGCGCTTGAAGGGACGATCTGATGGCGCTTTGGACCGCCTCCGAGGCCGCCGCCGCAACAGGTGGGCGCGGCGCCACCGACTGGGCGGCGAACGGCGTGTCGATCGACACACGGACGATTGCACCGGGCGATCTTTTCGTGGCCCTCAGCGCTGCCCGAGACGGGCATGAGTTCGTGGCGCAGGCGCTGGAAAAGGGCGCTGCCGCCGCCCTTGTCTCGCGCGTTCCCGAAGGCGTGAGCGCCGCCGCGCCGCTCTTGATCGTCACCGATGTGCAAGCTGCGCTCGAAGCCATGGGCCGCGCCGCCCGTGCGCGGTCAGCGGCGAAGGTTGTTGGCGTGACCGGCTCGGTCGGCAAGACCTCGACCAAGGAGATGTTGCGCGCGGTGCTTTCGGGGCAGGGGCGCACCCATGCGGCCGAGGCGAGCTATAACAATCACTGGGGCGTGCCGCTAACGCTGGCGCGGATGCCGACCGACACCGAATTCGCAGTAATAGAGATCGGCATGAACCACCCCGGCGAGATCGCGCCACTCTCGCGGATCGCGCGGCCCGATGTGGCGATGATCACTACCGTTGCCGCCGCACATCTGGAGGCATTCGAGTCGATCGACGGCATCGCCCGGGAGAAAGCGTCGATCCTTGAAGGGCTGGAGCCAGGCGGCACGGCAGTCTTCAATACCGACCTTGCCGTGAGCCCGATCCTGCACGCCGCCGCCGAGGCGCAGGGCGCAAGTATCGCTACATTCGGTCAAAGCGAAGGCGCGGACTACCGGATTACCGACCTTGCCATTCATCCCGGCGTGACGGTCGCGCGGGGGCGTGCGGGCGGCCAGCCGGTGCTTCTCAAGGTGGCCTCCGAAGGGCGGCATTTCGCGACCAACGCGATGGGTGTTCTGGCGGTCGTCGAGGCGCTGGGCCTCAATCTGGCGCAGGCGCTGCTCGATCTTGCGGCTTGGGCGCCGCCCGCCGGGCGCGGCACCCGCGAGGAGATCACTCTCGATCCGGCACGTCAGGGCGAATACCTCGAACTCATCGACGACGCCTTCAACGCCAACCCGACCTCGATGACCGCCGCGCTCGAGGTGCTCGCTGCCAGCAAGCCGCGCGATGGCGTTGGCCGCCTCGTCAAGGGCCGCCGCATCGCGATCCTTGGCGATATGCTCGAGCTGGGGCCGACCGAGTTGGACCTTCACGCAGCCTTGGCCAATGACCCCTCGATGCCGTCGGTGACGGTGGTGCATTGCGTCGGTCCGCGGATGCGGTCGCTTTACGAGGCGCTCCCCGAGGCCGCGCGGGGCCGCTGGGTCGAGACTGTGCAGGATATTCTTCCCGAGGTGCACCGCTGTGTCGACGCGGGCGATGTGGTCTTGGTGAAAGGCTCCAAGGGCAGCAAGGTCAGCCTTGTCGTTGACGTTCTGCGCAAATTGGGGCAACGCAGACCGAACTTTGAAACCGAGACCTGATCCCATGCTTTACTGGCTCACAGCCCTCTCCGACGGCGGCGACGTATTCAACCTCTTCCGCTACATCACATTTCGGGCGGGAGGGTCGTTTCTGACGGCGCTTGTGTTCGGCTTCATTTTCGGCCGGCCGCTGATCAACGTTCTGCGCCGCAAGCAGGGCAAGGGCCAACCCATTCGCAGCGATGGCCCCGAAGGGCATTTCGTGAAGGCCGGAACGCCGACGATGGGCGGCCTTTTGATCATCGCGGCCCTGACATTCGCCACGCTGCTCTGGGCGCGGCTCGACAACCAGTATGTCTGGATGGTCCTGTTCGTGACCCTGTCCTTCGCCGCCATCGGCTTTGCCGACGATTACGCCAAGGTGTCCAAGCAGACCACAGCCGGCGTTTCGGGGCGCGTGCGGATGATTCTGGGCCTCGCTGTGGCCGCGGTCGCCGGCTATTGGGGTGCCAGCCTGCATCCCGAGGCGCTGACCAACCAGCTAGCCTTGCCGATTTTCAAGGATACCCTCGTCAATCTCGGCGTGCTTTTCGTGCCTTTCGCGGTGATCGTGATTGTCGGTGCGGCCAATGCGGTGAACCTCACGGACGGGCTCGACGGGCTTGCCGTCATGCCGGTGATGATCGCGGCTGGGACTTTCGGGGTCATCGCCTATGCGGTGGGTCGCGTCGACTTTACCAACTATCTCGACGTGCATTACGTTCCTGATACCGGTGAAATCCTGATCTTTTGCGCCGCCCTAATTGGCGGGGGCCTTGGGTTCTTGTGGTATAACGCGCCGCCCGCGGCGGTGTTCATGGGCGATACCGGCAGCCTTGCGCTCGGTGGCGCGCTTGGGGCGATTGCCGTGGCGACCAAGCACGAGATCGTTCTGGCGATCGTCGGTGGGCTTTTCGTGGTCGAGGCCTTGAGCGTGATCATTCAGGTTCTCTATTTCAAGCGCACCGGCAAGCGGGTGTTCCTGATGGCGCCTATTCACCATCACTATGAGAAGAAGGGTTGGTCCGAGCCGCAGATCGTGATCCGCTTCTGGATCATTTCGCTGATCCTCGCGATGATCGGGTTGGCGACGCTCAAGGTCAGGTAGGCGAGGGGCCAGCCCCTCGCGCTCCCCGGAGTATTTTGGCCAAAAGAATTGGGCCTTGTTCCCGCTGGGCGCGGCGCGGCAGGATCGCACAGAATGCGGAGGCGGGGATGATTCCGGTCAGAGGCTTTGAAAATCGGAAAGTCGCGGTGCTGGGCCTTGGGCGTTCGGGCAAGGCGACGGCGGCTGCCTTGGAGGCGGGCGGGGCTGAGGTTATTGCCTGGGACGACGGGGTGCAGGCGCGTGAGGCGGCGGAGGCTGCGGGGATCGCTTTGGTCGATCTTACGCGGCACGGCGCGCTTGAGGGCGTGGCCGCGCTGATCACCTCACCTGGCATTCCCCATCTTTACCCCGCGCCGCATCCCGCTATTGCCGCAGCCTGGGAGGCGGGGGTGCCGGTAGACAATGATATCGGGCTCTTCTTCCGATCCTTCGGCGGGCATGAGTGGGATGATTTCGAGGTGACGCCGCGGGTGATTGCGGTGACCGGCTCGAACGGAAAATCGACCACCTCGGCGCTTGTTCACCACATCCTGACCGAGGCGGGGCGTCCCACGCAGCTTGCGGGCAATATCGGGCGGGGGGTTCTCGATCTCGCGCCGGCGCGGGATGGCGAGGTGGTGGTGCTCGAGCTGTCGTCCTATCAGACGGAACTGGCGCGCGCGCTCACGCCTGATGTTGCGGTTCTGACCAATATCTCGCCCGACCATCTGGACAGGCACGGCGGATTGGGGGGCTATTTTGCAGCCAAACGGCGCCTGTTTGCCGAAGGCGGGCCGGATCGGGCGGTGATCGGCGTTGACGAGAACGAGGGGCGGTTTCTGGCAAACCAGATGGCCGAAGGACTGGGCGATGATCGGGTGATCCGCGTCTCATCGGGGCAGAAGCTGGGCGGTGAGGGCTGGAATGTGTTTGCCCGCAAAGGGTTTCTTGCCGAGACACGCAAGGGGCGGCAGGTGGCCTCGATCGACCTGCGATCCGTCACTGGCCTGCCGGGCGCGCATAACCACCAAAACGCCTGCGCGGCCTATGCCGCCTGCCGTACGCTCGGGATCGGGCCGAAGGCGATCGAAGCGGCCTTCGCGAGCTTTCCCGGCCTGCCACATCGCAGCCAGCTCATCGCCGAAGCGGGCGGGGTGCGCTATGTGAACGACAGCAAGGCGACCAATGTCGACAGCGCGGCCAAGGCGCTTGCGGCCTTTGACAAGATCCGCTGGATTTGCGGGGGCTTGCAGAAAGAAGGCGGGCTTGGAGGGCTGATCCCGCATCTGGGGCACGTGGCCAAGGCCTATGTGATTGGCCGTGAAGCCGCCGATTTCGCGCGGCAATTGCCGGGGATCGCGGCCGAAGTTTGCGGCACGATGGAGGCTGCGGTCGCCAAGGCGGCGGCCGAGGCGCAGGCGGGGGAGGTTGTGCTTCTGGCGCCGGCCTGCGCCAGTTTTGATCAGTATGACAATTTCGAACAGCGCGGCGAGGATTTCGTGGCGCGGGTCAAGGCGGCGCTCGGTTAGACGCGCGCGCCGATCGCGCACCCTGCGGCGAAGGCCGAGGACCAGGCCCATTGGAAATTGTAGCCGCCGAGCCAGCCGGTCACATCCACGCACTCACCGATGAAATAAAGGCCGGGGACGGCGCGGGCCATCATGGTGGCCGACCCCAGATCGCGGGTGTCGATGCCGCCGACGGTGACTTCGGCGGTGCGGTAGCCTTCGGTGCCCGAGGGGCGCAGCCGCCAGCGATGGAGGGCTTCGGCAAGACCCGCGATCCGCTTGTCCGACCATTCGGCGGCATTGCCAGAAACGTCCATTTCGCCGGCGAGATAATCGACAAAGCGGGCGGGCAAGGATTGGGCGAGGATCGTTGTCATGTTCTTGCGCGGGGCTTCGCGGCGGCCGCTTTTGAGGCGCTCTGTCAGATCGACCGCTGGGGCGAGATCGACGGTGATCTCTTCGCCGTCGCGCCAGTAGGACGAGACTTGCAGCGTCGCCGGGCCGGACAGGCCGCGGTGCGTGAACAGCATCGCCTCGTCGAAGGCCGGCCCTTTGGCGGCCGACATTCGGACCGGCAGCGCGACCCCGGCAAGAGGGCGGAAGCGCTCGACTTCGAAGGTGAAAGGGACAAGGCCGGGGCGGGTCTCGGTCATGCGCAGACCAAAATCAGCGGCGATGCGATAGGCAAGACCCGTGGCGCCCATCTTGGGGATCGACTTGCCGCCGGTGGCGACCACGAGATTGCGAGCAGAGATCCGCTGGTCTCGCCCGTCGCGGCGAAGAGCGATGCGAAAGGCGCTGCCGTCATGGGAGATCTCGCCGATTTCGGTCTCGAGCCAGAGATCGGCCCCCGACTTGTCCATCTCGGCGCGCAACATGGCGATGATCTCTTTGGCGGAGCCATCGCAGAACAACTGGCCGAGGGTCTTTTCGTGCCAGGCGATTTTGTGGCGGCCGACCAGCGCGATGAAATCTTGCGGCGTATAGCGCGAGAGGGCGGATTTATGGAAATGGCGGTTGGCCGAGAGGAAGTTGGCGAAGGTCAGGTCACGGTTGGTGAAATTGCAGCGCCCGCCGCCGGAAATGCGGATTTTTTCCCCCGCCGCCTTGGCGTGATCGACGACGACCGTCCCTGGCCCGGCATGAGCTGCGCAGAACATTCCGGCGGCGCCGGCGCCAAGGATGAGCGTTTCGACTTTCATGTCTCCCGCCTGCCGTGAATCGATGTTCAGCGCAAGGCCGCCGATGTGGGGTATTTCACTGGAAATAGCGGGCGCAAGCCGTTAGTCTGGCGGCGAGACCCGGCAAACGGGCAATCGAGGCAGCAGGCGGACCCTTCCCATGACTGAAATGGTCTATGGCACCGTGCCGGCGCAGACCGGCGATCCCATCATACCCCGTTGGTGGCGAACGATCGACCGCTGGACGATGTCGTGCATCCTGATCCTGTTCGGGATCGGCATCCTTCTGGGCCTTGCGGCCTCGCCGCCGCTGGCCGAGCGCAATGGCCTTGCCCCCTTCTACTATGTGACACGGCAGGCGGCATTTGGGGGCATGGCGATCACGGTGATGATCATCACATCGATGATGTCGCCGCGCCTTGTGCGGCGGCTGGCGGTGATAGGCTTTCTCGGGGCGTTCGTGGCACTGGCGCTCTTGCCCTTTCTCGGCACTGATTTCGGCAAGGGGGCCGTGCGCTGGTATTCGCTGGGCTTTGCCTCGGTGCAGCCGTCCGAGTTTCTCAAGCCCGTGTTCATTGTTGTCGCCGCGTGGCTCATGGCGGCGAGCTATGAGATCGGCGGCCCGCCGGGCAAGACCTATTCCTTCGCTCTCACCGTCGCGATCTGTCTGATGCTCGCGCTTCAGCCCGATTTCGGGCAGGCGGCGCTGATCATTTTCGCCTGGGGTGTGATATATTTCGTCGCCGGCGCGCCGATGGTTCTGATCTTTGGTGTGACCGGCCTCGTGATCGGAGCGGGGGTCTTTGCCTATAACAGCTCCGAACACTTCGCCCGCCGCATAGACGGTTTTCTCAACCCCGATGTCGATCCTCGCACCCAGCTTGGCTATGCCGCCAATGCGATCCGCGAAGGTGGGTTCTTCGGGGTCGGCGTGGGCGAGGGACAGGTGAAATGGTCGCTGCCCGACGCGCATACCGATTTCATCATCGCTGTCGCCGCCGAGGAATATGGCCTTGTCTGTGTCATCGCGATCATCGTTCTTTACATGGTGATCGTAACGCGCTCTCTGGCGCGGCTGATGGGCGAGCGCGATCCTTTCATCCGCATCGCCGGAACGGGGCTTGCCTGCGCCTTCGGCGTGCAGGCGATGATCAACATGGGCGTGGCGGTGCGGCTTCTGCCAGCCAAGGGCATGACCCTTCCTTTCGTCTCCTACGGCGGCTCTTCGCTGATCGCAGGTGGCGTGATGGTGGGGATGCTGCTGGCCTTCACCCGCTCGCGCCCGCAAGGCAAGATGGGCGATATCCTCTCGCGTCGAGGCCACTGATGACCGGGCCGCTTCTCGTGATTGCCGCCGGAGGCACCGGCGGACATATGTTTCCCGCGCAGGCGCTGGCCGAAGAGATGCTGAAACGCGGCTGGCGGGTGAAGCTGTCGACCGATGCGCGCGGGGCGCGTTTTGCGGGCGGCTTCCCCGAGGCGGTCGAGATCACGCAGGTCACCAGCGCCACCTTCGCGCGGGGCGGGATTGCGGCGAAGCTTCTCGTGCCCTTCCGCATCATCGCCGGCATAGGGGCCGCCAAATGGCGGATGCTCAAGGATCGCCCCGCGGCGGTCGTGGGCTTTGGCGGCTATCCGGCAATCCCCGCGATGGCGGCGGCCTGGGCCTTGCGCGTGCCACGGATGATCCACGAGCAGAACGGAGTTCTGGGGCGGGTCAATCAGGTCTTTGCGCGGCGGGTCGACAAGGTCGCCTGTGGCACATGGCCGACCGCTCTGCCCAACGGCATTGAAGGCATCCACACCGGCAATCCCGTCCGCGCCGCGATCCTTGATCGGGCAGGGGCGGGCTATATTCCGCCCGGCGACTATCCGATGACCATCCTCGTCACCGGTGGCAGCCAGGCCGCGCGGCTCTTTTCCGACATGGTCCCGCCCGCCCTCGCGGCCCTTCCCGAGCCCTTGCGCCGCCATGTGCGCGTCTTTCATCAGGCGCGGCCCGAGGATACCGGGCGCGTCTCCGCCGCCTATTCCGAGGCAGGCATATCCGCAGAGGTCTTGAGCTTTTTCACCGATATGCCGCGCCGGATCGCCGAGGCACAGCTTGTCATCGCCCGCTCGGGCGCGTCGACTGTGGCGGATGTTGCGATCATCGGGCGGCCCTCCATCTTCATCCCGCTCGCCGCCGCGATCCGCGACGAGCAGACGGCCAATGCCCGCGCCTTGGTCGAAGCCGGCGCAGCCGTGCTCATCCCCGAATCCGCCCTTGATGTTCCGACCCTCAGCGCGCAGATAGCCGCGATCCTCGGTGCGCCAGACAATGCCGCCACCATGGCCGCCGCTGCTTTGGGCTGTGGCCGACCCGATGCAACAGACCGGCTTGCAGCTCTCGTTGAAGAACTCGCCGGACAAAGGAGCCAGGCATGAACGCTGCCGCGACCAAACTTCCCCTCGATGTCGGCCCGATCCATTTCGTGGGCATCGGCGGGATCGGGATGTCGGGCATTGCGGAGGTGCTGATCAACCACGGCTATTCGGTGCAAGGCTCGGACCTCAAGGCCACCAAGATCACCAACCGCCTTGCGTCGATGGGAGCGCAGATTTTCGAAGGCCAGCGGGCCGAGAACCTTGAGAACGCCGCAGTGGTGGTGATTTCCTCGGCGATCAAGAAGGGCAACCCCGAGCTGGACGAGGCCCGACGCCGCAAATTGCCGGTCGTGCGCCGCGCCGAGATGCTGGCCGAGCTCATGCGCCTGAAGTCCAACGTCGCCGTTGCCGGGACTCATGGCAAGACCACGACAACGACGATGGTCGCCGCGCTACTGGATGCGGGGCATTTCGATCCGACCGTGGTCAATGGCGGCATCATCCATGCCTATGACTCGAACGCTCGCGTCGGGCAGGGCGAATGGATGGTGGTCGAGGCCGACGAAAGCGATGGCACCTTCAACCGCCTGCCGGCAACTATCGCCATCGTTACGAACATCGACCCCGAGCATATGGAGCACTGGGGGACGATCGAGAACCTGCGCAAAGGGTTTTACGATTTCGTCTCCAACATTCCTTTCTACGGCATCGCCGTGTGCTGCGCCGATCACCCCGAGGTTCAGTCGCTCGTCGGCCGCATCACCGACCGCCGCGTGGTAACCTTTGGCTTTAACGCGCAAGCCGATGTGCGGGCCGTGAACCTGCTTTATGCAAAGGGTGTGGCTCATTTCGACGTCGCGCTGCAGGCCGAGGATCAGGCGATCGAAGGCTGCACCCTGCCGATGCCGGGGGATCACAACGTTTCGAACGCCCTGGCCGCCGTGGCCGTCGCCCGCCATTTGGGCATGAAGAAGGACGAGATCCGCGCCGCATTGGCCGCCTTTGGCGGGGTCAACCGCCGCTTTACCAAGGTGGGCGAGGTGAACGGCGTGACGATTATCGACGACTACGGACATCATCCCGTCGAGATCGCCGCCGTGCTGAAAGCCGCGCGGCAAGCGAGCGAGGGCCGGGTGATCGCCGTGCATCAGCCGCACCGCTTTACGCGCCTGTCGAGCCTTTTTGAGGATTTCTGCTCCTGTTTCAACGATGCGGATGTGGTTGGTATCGCCGAAGTCTATGCCGCCGGTGAAGAGCCAATCCCTGGCGCGACGCGCGAAGACCTTGTGGCGGGCATCGCCGCGCATGGCCACCGGCGCGCCGTGGCGGTGCTTGACGAGAACGGCCTTGAAGCCCTTGTGCGGGCCGAGGCCAAACCTGGCGATATCGTCGTCTGCCTTGGCGCCGGCACGATCAGCGCCTGGGCGCATGGATTGCCCGAAAGGCTCGGCAAACCGGCATGACCGAAGCCCTCAGACGCCGCATCGGACTTGGCCTTCTGACAGCCTATGGCGTTGGGGTCATGGTCGGCGCGGGGATCTATGTGCTGGTCGGGATCGTTGCGGGCGAGGCGGGGATCTGGTCGCCCTTGGCCTTTCTCCTTGCGGGGATCGTGGCGCTGCCCTCGGCGCTGTCTTATGCCGAGCTGACCTCGCGAATGCCCGAGGCGGGTGGCGAGATCGCCTTTGTCGAAAACGGATTCCAGAAGCGCTGGCTTGGGATGATCGTGGGCTTTGCGATCGTTGTCGGCGGGATGATTTCGGCCGCCGCCGTCTTGCGGGGCGGCGTTGGATATTTCGTGACGCTGGTTCCTGTGGCCGATTGGGCGGTGATTGTTCTGGCCGGTCTCGCGCTGACCTTGATCGCGGGTATCGGCGTTCTGGAAAGCCTCAGCCTGGCCGCGCTGATTACGGTGGTCGAGGTCTTGGGCCTTGTCGCCGTGAGTTGGGCGGGGCTTTGGGCAGAGCCTTCCGCCGAATGGTCGGCCGGTGTCGGGCCGCACTGGGGCGGGGTTCTGGGGGCGGTCGCCTTGTGCTTCTTTGCCTTCATCGGCTTTGAAGACCTTGAGAACATGGCCGAAGAGGTCCGCGATCCGACCCGCACCTTGCCGCGCGCGATCCTTCTGGCGCTGGCGATAACGGCGGTTCTTTATGCGCTTGTCTCCTTTTCGGCGGTGCGGACGGTTTCGCCGGTCTTGCTGGGGCAAAGCGAACAGCCCCTTGCCCTCGTCTGGGAAACGGCAACCGGCAAAAGCGCCGGCTTCCTCTCGGCCATCGCCGTGGTCGCGGCGATCAACGGGGTTCTGGCGCAGATCGTCATGGCTTCGCGGGTTCTCTTGGGGCTGGGGCGCCGATCTGTGCTCATGTCCCCTTTCGCCACGATAAGTCGGCGGACCGGCACGCCGCTTGTGGGAACCGGCGTGGTCGGGGTGGTGGTGATCGCAGGGGCGCTCGCCTTGCCAGTCGCAACCCTTGCCGAGGCGACGGCTGCGGTGCTTCTGGCGGTCTTCCTTCTTGTCAACACCGCGCTGATCTTGCTTAAACTGCGTCAGCCCGAGGCGCCGTTCCGGGTGCCGCTATGGGTGCCAGTCGCCGGTGTCATCCTTACGCTCGGCGCACTTCTACTGACCAGCGGGCCGGGCCTATGACCACATCTCTCATCCTTTCCTTCGTCTGGCTCATCGCCGCGAATGTCATGGCGATGATCCCCTCGACCGACGATCACTGGCGCCGCGCCTATATCCTGATTGCCGTGGGCCTGCCGCTTTGGGTCTGGCTCCTGATGCAGAACGGAATTGTCGTTGCCCTATTGGTGCTGGCCGCTGCCGCTTCGGTCTTGCGATGGCCGGTGCGCTATCTCTTCCGCTGGGTCCGGCGGCAGGTGGGCCGGTAGGGCGGGCTTGCCCCCGCCGCCTTTGGCGCGCTAACAAGGGGCCAAACGCACGAGGCACTTTTGCAGATCACCCTTCCCCCCGTCCGAGGCACCCTGACCGAGAACCGCCCGCTCGCGGATCTGACTTGGATGCGCGTGGGCGGGCCTGCCGACTGGTTGCTTCAACCGGCCGACGAGGACGATCTGGCCGCGTTCCTTACCGGACTCGATCCGGCCGTGCCGGTTTTCGTGATGGGGGTCGGCTCCAACCTGATCGTCCGTGACGGCGGCATCCGCGGGGTCGTGATCCGGCTGGGTCGTGGCTTCAACGGTATCGAGATCGACGGCGAGACCGTCATCGCCGGGGCCGCAGCACTTGACGCCCATGTGGCCCGCAAGGCCGCCGAGGCGGGGCGCGATCTGACATTCCTGCGCACGATCCCCGGAACCATCGGCGGCGCGGTTCGGATGAACGCGGGCTGCTATGGCTCTTATGTCGCCGATGTTCTGGTCTCGGTGCGGGTCATTCACCGCGACGGGCGGATCGAGGACCTTCCGGCTCGGGCTCTCGATCTGCGCTATCGCCAAAGCGACCTTCCTGACGGCGCAGTGATCGTTTCGGCCCGCTTTGCCGCGCCGCAAGGAACGCCCGACGACCTCGCCGCCCGCATGACCACCCAGCTTGCCAAGCGCGACGAGACCCAGCCAACCAAGGACCGCACCGCCGGCAGCACGTTCCGCAATCCGGCCGGCTATTCCTCGACCGGACGGGCGGACGACACCCACGAGCTCAAGGCGTGGAAGGCGATCGAAGACGTCGGCATGCGCGGAGCGCGAAAGGGTGGAGCGGTGATGAACGATAAACACGCCAACTTCCTCACCAATGCGGGTGGCGCCACAGCCGCTGACCTCGAAGGTTTGGGCGAAGATGTGCGAAAAAAGGTTTACGATTCAAGCGGTATCACGCTAGAGTGGGAAATCATGAGGGTCGGTGAACCGGCCCCTGAGACGAGCAAAGACTAGACGAAAACAGGGCCGAACGGCCTGACCCCGGGCAAGGGTCGAAATTGGCAAATGACGGGCCGCAAAGGCTCGCGTATGAGGCAGTGGGAATGTCGGGCGGTACGGCTCCCAAAGTGGCTGTGTTGATGGGTGGACCATCGGCCGAGCGTGAGGTTTCCCTCAGCTCGGGCCGCGAGTGCGTTCGCGCCCTTGAGGCT
>JAURFB010000115.1 GCA_030827165.1 Marivivens sp. | reverse complement strand
TATTCAACGCCATTGGCGAGGTGCATGGCAAATCGCTCGTGATCGGCGGCGACGGGCGCTATTTCAACGACCGCGCCATACAGGTGATCCTGCGCATGGCCGCGGCCAATGGCGCGGCGCGGGCGATCGTCGGGCAAGGCGGGATTCTCTCGACGCCCGCCGCCTCGCATCTGATCCGCAAACGCCATAGCGACGGCGGGCTGATCTTGTCGGCCAGCCACAACCCCGGTGGGCCGGACGAGGACTTTGGCCTGAAATACAACACGCCAAACGGGGGCCCCGCGCCCGAACACGTGACCGACCGGATCCACGCCGAGAGCCTCAGGCTCACCGAATACAGGATCGTCGAGACCACCGATGCCGATCTCGATACCCTCGGGCAATCGTCACTGGCGGGGATGATCGTCGAGGTCGTCGATCCGGTGGCCGACTACGCCGCCCTGATGCAGCAACTCTTCGATTTCGACGCGATCCGCGGGCTCTTTGCGGGGGGCTTTCGGATGCGGTTCGATGCGATGCACGCCGTGACCGGCCCCTATGCGAAGGCGATCCTCGAAGACCAACTTGGCGCGCCAGCGGGCACTGTCGTTAACGGCGCTCCTCTGCCCGATTTCGGTGGCGGCCACCCCGATCCCAACCCGATCTGGGCCAAAGACCTGATGACCCTGATGACAGGCCCCGGCGCTCCCGATTTCGGGGCGGCAAGCGATGGGGACGGCGACCGCAACATGATCGTCGGGCGCGGCTGCTATGTCACGCCGTCCGACAGCCTCGCCCTTCTGGCGGCGCAGTCCCATCTGGCCCCGGCCTATGCAAAGGGCCTCAAGGGCGTTGCACGCTCGATGCCAACCTCGACAGCGGTCGATCGCGTCGCCGCATCGCTGGGCATTCCTTGCTATGAAACGCCGACGGGGTGGAAATTCTTCGGCAACCTGCTGGACGCCGGCCGCGCCACGATCTGCGGCGAGGAAAGCGCAGGCACCGGTTCGGATCATGTGCGCGAGAAAGACGGGCTTTGGGCGGTTCTGTTGTGGCTCAACATCCTTGCGGTCTCCGGCAAGTCGGTGGCCGAGTTGATGCAGGAGCATTGGGCCCGATACGGGCGCAACTATTATTCCCGTCACGATTATGAGGGTATCGCCAAGGCAGATGCGGATGCGGTGATCAGCCGATTGAGGCTGTCACTGCCCTCGCTTGCTGGCCAGACCTTCGCCGGGCTTGCCGTCACGGCAGCCGACGAGTTCAGCTATGAGGATCCCGTCGATGGCTCGATCTCGACCGGGCAAGGCATTCGGATATTCTTTGACGCCGGCACGAGAGCGGTCTTCCGCCTTTCAGGCACCGGCACGGAGGGGGCAACCATCCGCGTCTACCTCGAGGACCTTCGAACCGATTCGAGCCAGCTTGCTCTCGACCCCGCCGTGGCGCTCGCCCCGGTGGCTGAGGCGGCCCAAGAGGTTTCACAGATTGCCGCGCTGACCAGCCGGAGCAAGCCCGATGTGGTCACTTGATCTTTCATTCAACTTTTCTCTTGAACAAGAGTTGACAAGCAGCAGCGTCGCGATCATATACATTCCAACTTCTAAATGTATTAAGAGAGAGTCGACGAAACCCGCCCCGCAATCCGGAACAGGCTCCGCCGCTCGATCCCTTCAAGACTGGAGAGAACCATGACCACCGATCCCACCAACTTCAGCGTCAAGCCCGATGTCACCGCCTTTTTCGACCCGGCGACCAACACCATCAGCTATGTCGTCAAGGACCCCAACTCCGAGTCCTGCGCGGTTGTCGATTCGGTCATGGATATCGACTATTTCGCGGGTCGCATCACCTATGAGCACGCAGACGAGATCATCGCCTTCGTCAAGGATCGCGGCCTCAAGCTCGAGTGGATCATCGAAACCCACGTTCATGCCGACCACCTCTCGGCGGCGCCCTATATCCAGCAACAGCTTGGCGGCAAGATCGGCGTTGGCGAGAACATCAAGGTCGTTCAGGACGTGTTCGGCAAGATCTTCAACGAAGGCACCGAATTCCAGCGCGACGGCAGCCAGTTCGACCGCCTCTTCAAGGATGGCGACGAATACGAGATCGGCACCATGAAAGCCCATGCGATCCACACCCCCGGCCACACACCCGCCTGCATGACCCATGTCATCGGCAATGTGGCCTTCGTGGGCGACACTCTGTTCATGCCCGATGGAGGTTCGGCCCGCGCCGACTTTCCTGGCGGCGATGCCGGCACGCTCTATGACTCGATCCAGAAGGTTCTGGCCCTGCCCGACGAGACCCGCCTGTTCATGTGCCACGACTACGGACCGAACGGCCGCGACATCCAATGGGAAACGACCGTGGCGGACGAGAAATCGCACAACATCCATGTTGGCGGCGGCAAAAGCCGCGAGGATTTCATCAAGTTCCGCACCGAGCGCGACGCCCAGCTGGCCGTGCCGAAGCTGATCATCCCCTCGCTTCAGGTGAACATGCGCGCCGGCGAGATCCCGACCGATGCAAGCGGCAAGCCGATGCTGAAGGTTCCGGTCAACGGCCTCTGAGGAATACAGATAATGAAGACCCTGACTGCAAGCCTTTCGGTCGCTCCCCAAATCAGCCCCGCCGACGTGGCAGGGCTCGCGGAAGCAGGCTACCGGGCAATCATTTGCAACCGCCCAGATGGCGAAGCCGCCGATCAACCGAGCTTTGTCGAGATTGCACAAGCTGCCGCGGCAGCCGGAATTGCCTGCCACAACCTGCCGATCATCCCCGGCCAGCTAAGCGACGCCGATGCCGATGCCTTTGGCAAGCTTCTTGAAGAGGTGCAAGGGCCGGTTCTGGCCTTCTGCCGCACCGGAACCCGCTCGACGACCCTTTGGTGCCTGTCAAAGGCCGGCTCGGTGCCAACGGTCGAGATTCTCGGCACCGCCGCAAATGCGGGCTATGACCTTTCGTCCCTGACGGGCCGGATCGAGGCGCTTGCCGCGCAGCGGTAGGACAAGACAAACGCGCGCACCTGCGGTCCCTTTCGGGGACCGCAGACGCCTTTTCAAGAACAAATAGCAAGGCCGCCACCATGACGTTGCGCTCCCTCGCCCGCTACATCCCCGTTCTCGACTGGGGGCGCAGCTATAACGGCACCGCCCTATCCAACGACCTGATCGCCGCGGTGATCGTGACAATCATGCTGGTGCCGCAGTCGCTGGCATACGCGCTGCTTGCGGGATTGCCGCCCGAGGCGGGCATCTATGCCTCGATCGTGCCGATCATCCTTTACGCAATCTTCGGCACGAGCCGCGC
>JAURFB010000020.1 GCA_030827165.1 Marivivens sp. | reverse complement strand
GGCGGCACCATGCGCATCCAGATGAACGTCGTGGCGCAGAAAGATCCGCGCACCTACGACTGGTCCTACCTCGGCAACGTTGGCCGCGGCTGGCTCGAGTATCTCGTCGAGGTCAACAGCGACGGCTCGATGCGCGGTATGCTTCTCGAGAGCTGGGAAGCCAACGAGGACGCCTCGCAGTATACGCTCCATGTTCGCCCCGGCGTGACCTGGAACAACGGCGATGCGTTCAACGCCGACAACGTGGTCTGGATCCTCAACTACTGGTGTGACAAGGCCGTGGAAGGCAACTCGATGGCGGGCCGTATGTCCTCGCTGATCGACGCCGAAACTGGCAAGGCCCGCGATGGTGCGATCGTCAAGCTTGACGACATGACCGTGCAGCTGAACCTGCCCGCCTCCGACATCACCGTCATGGTTGGCATGGCCGACTATCCGGCTGCCGTGGTTCACCCCAGCCACAACCCCGAGACCATGGTTGCCGACTCGCTCGGCACCGGCCCCTACAAGCTGGAGTCGCTCGAGGTTGGCGTGAAGGCTGTTCTCGTTCGCAACGAGAACCACAACTGGTGGGGCCACTCGGCTGAAGGCATCGGCGGCGCCTATCTCGACCGCATCGAGTTTATCGACTACGGCACCGACCCGGCCGCCTGGATGGCCGCAATCGAATCCGACGAAGTCGATATGCTCTACGAGAACGTTGGCGAATTCCTCGACATCGCGACAGCGATTGGCTGGGAACAGACGGACGTGACCACCGGCGCGACCCTCGTCTTCCGCTTCAACCAGAAGACCGAAGTCGACGGCAAAGCACCCTATGCCGACGTTCGCGTCCGTCAGGCTCTGAGCCAGGCGGTGAACAACGGCGTTGTGCTCGAGCTTGGTTATTCGGGCCGCGGCACCGAAGCCGACAACCACCACGTCGCTCCGGTCCACCCTGAATATGCCGATATCGGCCGTCCGACGTTCGACCCCGCAGGCACCAAGGCGCTTCTCGACGAAGCCGGAATGGGCGACTACGAGTTCGAGCTGATCACGCTTGATGACGACTTCAACCGGAACTCGGGCGACGCTGTTGCCGCTCAGATGCGCGATGCGGGCGCCAACATCAAGCGGACGATCATGCCCGGTTCGACCTTCTGGAACGATTGGGACAAGTTCCCCTTCTCGGCCACCGAATGGAACCACCGCCCGCTTGGCGTTCAGGTTCTGGCGCTGGCCTATCGTTCGGGCGAGGCCTGGAACGAGAGCGCCTATTCGAACCCCGAGTTCGACGCGCTGCTCGCAAAGGCCATGTCGCTGGCCGACGCCGATGCCCGCCGTTCGGTGATGGCTGAGTTGGAAACTGTGTTCCGTAACGACGCAGTCATCATTCAGCCCTTCTGGCGCAAGCTCTACCGGCACTTCCGTCCGGGTGTTGTGGGTGCCGGTATGCACCCCAGCTTCGAAATCCACGCCTACAAGCTGGGTTTCTCGGCCTAAGATAACCGCGTGCCGCCCCCGTCCAAGCGACGGGGGCGCTCCGGCCCTGCCGGACGTATTAATTCATTGGCCGCTCAAGGAATGAGCGCGCCAGAGCTGCGGACGACAAGGGAAACCAAATGGGTTTATTTGTCTTGCGCCGTTTCGGGGTCATTATCCTGACTGCGCTGTCGTTGACGTTCATCGTTTTCATCCTGACCAATCTCGAACCCAATCTCGAGAAGCTTGCAAAGACGCAAGGCAACGCCCGCATGACGGACGAACAGGTTTTCACCTGGCTGGACAACCGCGGCTACTATCGGGCCGACATCATCAAATACGGGGAATGGCTCGGGGTCTTGCCGGGATATGTCATCGACGGATCGGACGGGGAAACACGCTATCGCTGCCTTCGGCCGGGAATGACTGTCGATGAAATGCCCCGTTTCTGCGGCATTCTTCAGGGGGACTGGGGTTTTTCGACCGTCTTCAAGGAAGATGTCTCGGTGATCGTTGTCACGCGCCTGAGCCAGACCGCCAAGCTCATGGGTTGGGTCATGCTGGTGATGGTCCCCTCCGCCCTTGTCATCGGCGTCCTGGCCGGTATGCGCGAGGGATCGAAACTCGACCGGACCCTTTCGACCGCCTCGATCGTCACGACGGCGACGCCGGAATACGTTTCGGGGGTGATCTTCATCACCGTCTTCGCCTCGTCGGCCGTGGGCCTGAAATGGTTCAACGGCTCGGCCACCAGCGCGATGGAAGACATCACGTTCCTGAATTTCACCCTGCCGGTCCTGACCGTGGCGCTTTATGGCATGGGCTATATCGCCCGCATGACCCGCGCCTCGATGACCGAGGTGATGACCGCCCAATATATCCGCACGGCGCGCCTCAAGGGCGTGAGCTTTCGCAATATCGTTATCAAACACGCGCTGCGCAACGCGCTGATCGCGCCGTTCACCGTGATCATGCTTCAGTTCCCGTGGCTTCTGAACGGCGTGGTGATCGTCGAGACCCTGTTCAACTTCAAGGGCTTTGGCTGGACGCTGGTGCAAGCGGCCGGCAACAACGATATCGAAATGCTCCTGGGTGTATCGGTGGTCTCCGTCTTTGTCGTTCTGACCACACAGCTGATCTCGGACATCGGCTATGTCTTCCTCAACCCCCGCATCCGGATATCGTGAGGAGAGCGTTATGGACAACCTGACCTGGACCGGATCGCTCGGCACTGTTCTCAACCCCGCGCTGACGGCGGCAGCGGCCCTTTTTGCGATTGCCGTCGTCTTGCAGATCGCGACCTTGTTCGTGGTCGAGCCCTTCCGCGCCCAGACCCTCCCCGACGGACGCCTTTCGCGGCGCGGCGGTGTGCTCGGCCTCATCGAACGGGCGCCCCAGTATCTCCTTTGGGCGCTCATCCTGATCGTCTTGGGGTATCTCGTCGGCGGCATGGTCGCGCCTTACGGCGTAGCGGGCATCCTCGGCGCGATCTCCAAACAGCTGACGCCCGTCTGGATCGCGCTCGCCGCCACCTTCGTCGTTTCGATCGCCTACAAGCGAAAGCTCGGCCTCTATGGCAAGCTGTTTGACTCGACCGTCGGCATGATCGGTTTTGGCATCGTGATGTTCTGGGTCTATACCGCCTTCTTCTCGTCGGTCGGCGGGATGATCGCGACCCACGATCCGCTGTCGCAGGTCTCGGGCCTCAAGAACAAGCTCCCTGGCACGGCGGTTCCGGATGCAGCCGACTTTGCGGTGGGCGCGCATTACCTGCTTGGCGGCGACAACCTCGCCCGCGATGTCTTTAGCCGGATGGTTCTTGGGTCGTGGGAAGTGGTCAAGATCGCCCCCTTGGCCACCATGTTCGCCTTCATGGTCGGGATCACCCTCGGCGTTCCGGCGGGCTATTACGGCGGCAAGCTTGATACGGTTCTGTCTTTCCTTGCCAACCTGATCCTCGCCTTCCCGGTGATCCTCCTGTTCTATCTCCTGGTGACACCCGAGATCGTCCTGACCGGCATCCCCTCCTATATGGCGGCGGTGCTCTTTGTCTTTCCGGTGCTCTTCGCGCTGGTATTCCTCAACGCCCGTTTCCGCACAGACCCCAAGAAGCGCAACCTGATCGTCGCGGTTGTCATCGGTGCAATGGCTTGGGCGTATCTCTCGCTCATCTCGCAGCCCGGCACGGTGATGAGCTTCCTTCCGGGCGCGGTCGACCTCTTCAACATCCCGCCCGGCATCCTTGTGGTGTTTGTCTCGGTGGTCTTCGTCAATTCGCCGACAGTGTTCCGTATCGTGCGCGGGCTTACGCTCGACCTCTCGACGCGCGATTATGTGGCCGCCGCCCAAACGCGCGGCGAGGGCCCGTGGTATATCATGCTGTGGGAAATCCTGCCCAACGCCCGCGGGCCGCTGATCGTCGATTTCTGCTTGCGGATTGGCTACACCACGATCCTTTTGGGGACCCTCGGCTTCTTCGGCCTCGGCCTGCCGCCGGAAAGCCCCGACTGGGGATCGACGATCAACGAAGGGCGCAAGCTCCTCTCGATCTATCCGCACCCTGCCCTGCCACCGGCGCTGGCGCTGTTGAGCCTCGTTCTGGGCCTCAACCTCCTGGCCGACGGCCTGCGTGAAGAAAGCCTGAGGGACTGATCATGACCGAAGACACCCCGATCCTCGACATCGACCGCCTCTCGATCTCGTTTTTCACCCGCCTGCGAGAAATCCCCGCGGTGATGGATTTCTCGGCCAAGATCATGCCCGGCGAGGCGCTGGGCCTCGTGGGCGAATCCGGCTGCGGCAAATCCACCGTGGCGCTGGGCGTCATGCAGGATTTGGGCGTGAATGGCCGGATTGTCGGCGGCTCGATCAAATTCAAGGGCCGCGACCTGTGCACCATGAACGCCGAAGAGTTGCGCGATATCCGCGGCCGCGAGATCGCGATGATCTATCAAGAGCCGATGGCCTCGCTCAATCCGGCGATGAAGATCGGCCGACAGCTCATGGAAGTGCCGATGATCCATGAGGGCATCGGTGAAAGAGAGGCTTATGCCCGCGCCCTCGAAGTGGTGACAGACGTGAAGCTGCCCGACCCCGAGCGTATTCTCAAAAGCTATCCCCACCAGCTTTCCGGCGGCCAGCAACAGCGCATCGTCATCGCCATGGCGCTGATGTCGAAACCCTCGCTCCTGATCCTCGACGAACCGACAACCGCGCTCGACGTGACGGTCGAGGCGGCGGTGGTCGAACTCGTGAAAGACCTCGGCAAGAAATACGGCACGTCGATGCTGTTCATCAGCCACAACCTCGGGTTGGTGCTTGAAACCTGCGACCGGATCTGCGTGATGTATTCCGGCGAGGCGGTCGAGCGCGGTTCAATCGAGGATGTGTTCGACAAGATGCGTCACCCCTATACTCAGGCGCTCTTCCGGTCGATTCCGCTGCCCGGCGCGGACAAGAACGCAAGGCCCCTTGTCGCCATCCCCGGCAACTTTCCCCTGCCGCACGAGCGCCCGAACGGCTGCAATTTCGGCCCGCGGTGCGACTATTTCGAAAAGGGCCGCTGCGATCAGGGTGTCATTGCCATGAGCTTGATCGAGGGCGATGACCGGCATCAGTCCCGTTGTCTCCGGTTCGAGGAAATCGACTGGGATGCCAAGGTTCAGGCCGCCGAAACTAAGAAGAAGGGCGAGATCGGCAAAGTCGTCCTGAAAATGGACAATCTGAAGAAATACTACGAGGTCTCGGCCAATGCCCTCTTCGGCGGCAGCCATACCAAGGTTGTCAAAGCCAATGAGACCCTGTCGTTCGAGGCGCATGAAAGCGAGACGCTTGCCATCGTCGGCGAGTCTGGCTGTGGCAAGTCGACCTTCGCCAAGGTCCTGATGGGTCTTGAAACCGCGACAGACGGCACGATCGAACTCGACGGCCGCGAAATCCAAAGCACGGGGATCAACGACCGCGATACCGGCACGATTGCCGATATCCAGATGGTGTTCCAAAATCCCTTCGACACGCTCAATCCGTCGATGACCGTGGGCCGCCAGATCATCCGCGCGCTCGAGGTTTTCGGAATCGGCAAGAGCGACGCCGACCGCAAGGCGCGGATGCTCGAACTTCTCGACCTCGTGAAACTCCCCCGCGCCTTTGCCGAGCGGATGCCGCGCCAACTCTCGGGTGGGCAAAAACAGCGTGTCGGCATCGCCCGCGCCTTTGCCGGCGGCGCGCGGATCGTTGTGGCCGACGAGCCTGTCTCGGCGCTCGATGTGTCGGTGCAGGCGGCAGTGACCGATCTTCTGATGGAGATCCAGCGCCGCGAAAAGACGACCCTGCTTTTCATCAGCCACGATCTTTCCATCGTGCGGTATCTCTCGGATCGGGTAATGGTCATGTATCTGGGCCATGTGGTCGAGATCGGCTCGACCGATCAGGTCTTTTCGCCGCCCTATCACCCCTATACCGAGGCGCTCCTCTCGGCCGTGCCGATCGCCGATACCAAGGTTGAGAAGAAACACATCGTTCTGGAAGGCGACATTCCGTCGGCCATGAACCCGCCCCCCGGCTGCCCGTTCCAGACGCGCTGCCGCTGGAAATCCAAGGTCGAGGGCGGGCTCTGCGATCGCGAAATCCCGCCGCTCCGGACTTTGGCCGAGGGCCACCAGATCAAATGCCACCTGCCCGAAGCCGAGCTGCGCGGCATGGAGCCGGTCATCACCATCGCCGCCGAGTAAGGCGGCGAGCCGGGGCATATTTACCTTTCCTTCACCATAGAGGGATGGTGTAACGTGCGTGAACTGAACAAGATTCGAAGGGGGAGCACATGGCCGGATCCGTCAACAAGGTAATTCTGGTAGGCAATCTCGGGCGCGATCCCGAAGTCCGCAGCTTTCAGAACGGCGGCAAGGTCGTGAACCTGCGCATCGCGACCTCGGAGAGCTGGAAAGACAAGCAGTCGGGCGAGCGCAAGGAGCGGACTGAATGGCATTCGGTAGCGATCTTCAGCGAACCGCTGGCCCGTATTGCCGAGCAATATCTGCGCAAGGGATCGAAGGTCTATATCGAAGGCCAGCTTGAAACCCGCAAATGGCAGGATCAATCGGGGGCCGATCGCTATTCGACCGAGGTGGTGCTGCGCCCCTATCGCGGCGAGTTGACACTTCTCGATAGCGCCGGCGGCTCGGGTGGCGGCGGCGGCTCCAGCAGCTATGACGACGACCGCGGCGGCGGCGGCTACGGCGGAGGTTCGGGCGGCTATGGCGGCGGCTCGGGCGGCAGCGGTGGCCTCACCGATCTCGACGACGAGATCCCGTTCTAGGAAACAGGCCCCCGCTCCGGCGGGGGTTTCGCTTTTCAGCGGCGGGCCAGTTCTTCGCTGAGGAGCCCGCGCACCACCTTTTCCGGCACATCCGAGGTGACGAAAGCCTCGCCAATTCCCCGCGCCATGATAAAGCGCAGCTTGCCATCCAGAACCTTCTTGTCCTGCGCCATCAGCGCGAGAAGTGCGTCGGCATCGGGAAGATCGCCCGGAATATCCCGCAGATCGACCTTCATCCCCATCGCCGCCAGATGGGCGCGCAGGCGGCTCGGCTCTTCCTGAGCGCAGAGACCCAGCCGCGCCGATGTCTCGAAGGCCAGCGCGCAGCCGATCGCGACGCCCTCGCCATGCAACAGACGGGTTGAATAGCCCGTCGCAGCCTCAAGCGCGTGGCAGAATGTGTGCCCCAGATTAAGAAGCGCACGGTCGCCCTGTTCGGTCTCGTCGCGCATGACGATTTCGGCCTTCATCTCGCAAGACCGCCGGACCGCATGGTTGCGCTTGTGGATATCGCCAGAGGCCATGGCGCGGCCGTTGATCTCGAGCCATTCGAAGAAGGCCGCATCGCCCAAAAGCCCGTATTTTACCACCTCGCCATAGCCGGCGAGGAAATCACGGGGCGGCAGGGTTGCCAGAATGCCGGTGTCCGCCAGAACAAGGGTCGGCTGGTGGAACGCACCGACAAGGTTCTTGCCTTGGCTCGTGTTGATCCCGGTCTTGCCGCCGACCGAACTGTCGACCTGCGCCAGAAGCGTCGTCGGGATCTGCACGAACCGGACGCCTCGCCGGACCACCGCAGCGGCAAAGCCCACCAGATCGCCGATCACCCCGCCCCCAAGCGCGATCACCAGATCACTGCGTTCGATCTTCTCGGTCAAGATCCACTCGACCGTGCGCGAAAACTGCGCCCAGCTCTTTGTCGCCTCGCCCGCTGGCAGCGCAAGGGCGCTATGGGCGATCCCCGCCGCTTCCAACGAGGCTTCAAGCGCGGCCAGATGCAAACCTGCCACCGTTTCGTCCGTGACGATCGCCACGCGCTTGCGGCGCAGGAACGTTGCGATGTGTTGGCCGGCCTCCTTCAGGAGCCCCGCCCCGATCAGGATGTCATAGGCGCGCCCCGGCAGGTCAACGCGCACGGTCTCATAGGTCATGTTCTCTCCAGTATATCGGGGCGTTCAAGCAGCGCCTCGATCACCTTGTCGGTGGTCTCGTCTATCGAATAATGCGGCAGCGTATGCACCTTGAGATCCGCCATCGCATAGAAGGGTTCTCGCGCGGCACAAAGGTCTTTGAGCGTCTGTTTCGGGTCGGCCGTCCGCAACAAGGGCCGCGTTTCCTTGTGTCGGACCCGATCCCACAAGAGTTCGAGGTCGGCACAGAGCCAGAGCGAGGCACCGTGGGATGAAATGGCGTTCCGATTTCGTGCGGCCAGAAACGCACCGCCACCGGTCGACAAGACGCATGGCACCCCAGCGAGGAGACGCTCGATAACCTCAGACTCCCTGGCACGGAAAAAGGGCTCGCCGTCACGGGCAAAAATCTCGGCGATGGTTGCGTTGGCCGCCAGTTCGATCTCGGCATCCGAATCCAGAAGCGGAACCCCGAGTCGCGATGCCAACGCCCGCCCCACGGCCGATTTGCCCGCCCCCATCATGCCGACAAGCACGATGGTCTTGTGCAGGGAAAATTGTTCCGGAATGGGTCTTTCGGTTCCGGCTGCCCGTGGCGCTGTCGTCATTACCTGTCCTTTGGCCGGCGCGGATAGGCGCCCGACCGCCCAGCAAAACTTTCTCTACTGAATGGCGTGATCTTGCGGGAAATGCCAGTTATAAAGATGGGCAAAGCGGCCAAAACCGCTGTGGGCAGGCTAGGCAAGGATGCCGCTATGATATGGCGACTGATCAAGATTTTGGTGGTTTTACTGGTTCTCGGAGCGATCGGGCTCGTGGCATATGCCTATGTCGGGCCTCTGTTCTTCAGCGGCGATTTTGCCGCTCCGACCGAGGTGATCAGCGAGCCCGTCACGCTCGAGGGCAACTGATGCTGGCGCGCGCCGCGGTTATGGGTGCCTTGATCTTCCTGGGGCCGTCGGTCGCGGCCCAAGACAGCGCCGGCCCACCCCTTTCCGCCATCGACTGGCTGTCGCGCAGCGTCGAGGCGCCCGCGTTTGATCAGGGTCTGGTTCCCGATGACCCTCTCAACGGAGGCCTCACGGTGCGGCGGCTTGAAGAACCCGGTGCTTCTTCGGTCCTTCTTCCTTCGATCTCGGTTTCGACAATCGACACCGCCTCGCCCGATGTCGTGGGGCTTTTGCCTTCCGCCGTGACGGGTTTTCCCCGCACGCTCTGGTCGGCGAGCAACGAGGCCAGCCTTACCGCGCTTGTGACCGAGGTTCCGGTCAATCTCTTGCCGGCGTTGCGCGATCTTTATCTGCGGCTCCTTTTGGCTGAAGCGGACGCCCCCATAGGCGCGGGCCCCGAGGGCCATCTGTTTCTCGCGCGGGTCGACCGGCTCCTGGACATGGGGGCCATCGATCAGGCGAATGCGTTGCTCGAGGCGGCCGATCCCACCACGCCAGACCAGTTTCGCCGCTGGTTCGACGTGGCCCTCCTCCTTGGGACAGAGGATTTCGCCTGTGCGGTGATGCGCGACAAACCTGATGTGGCCCCGACCTATCTGGGGCGCATCTTCTGCATGGCGCGGGGAGGCAATTGGAACACCGCGGCGCTGATCCTCAACACCGGTCGCGCGCTGGGGGACATCAGCGATGAAGAAGACGCGCTTCTGTCGCGCTTTCTCGATCCCGATCTTTATGACGGCGAACCGCCCCTGCCCGCGCCTTCGCGCGTCAGCCCCCTTATCTTCCGGATGCGCGAGGCGATTGGCGAAGGTATTCCAACCTCCATGCTCCCCCTTGCTTTTGCTCATGCCGACCTGCGGGAAACCGTCGGATGGCGGGCCCAGCTCGAGGCCGCCGAGCGCCTTGCCCGCAATGGTGCTGTGAACGAAAACCTGCTTCAGGCGCTCTATTCGGCCCACACTCCGGCGGCCTCTGGCGGTGTGTGGGATCGCGCCGCGGCATTTCAAGCATTTGATAGCGCCCTGCGTAGCCGCGACGGCGAGGCCATTGCCGAGACCCTGCCCGCCGCCTGGACCGCCATGCGTATCGCGCGGACCGAAGTCGGATTCGCGCGCCTGTATGGGCGTGATCTGGCAAGCCTTCCGTTGCAGGGCGAAACCGCACGGGTGGCGTTTTTGATCGGGCTCTTGTCGCAGGATTCGGCCCAGATCGCGACGATGCGACAACCCCTCGACGAGATCGAATTCTTCCTGCGCCAGCTCGCGCTTGGCGAACTGACCGGCGCAAGGGGCCAAACCCTTCGAACGGCCGCCGTCGCCGCAGGTTTCGACGGCGCCGCCCCACCCGATGCCATCGCAACACTCCTTGCCGAGGGAAAAAGTGGCGAAGCTCTCTTGCGCGGTATCCGGCTCCTGGCAGAAGGTTCGGTCGGCGATCCCTCTTTGGTCAGCCAAGGCCTGCGCCTTCTGCGGGCGATGGGGCTTGAGGCCGATGCCCGGCGGATTGCCCTGCAATACCTGATCCTTGAGAGGCCCGTTTGACCGGGCCCGCGCACCAGTCCGACTGGATAGAGGGCTTTCTTGCCGCGCAGGCCGCCGAGCTCAACGCCGCGAAGAACACCCTTCTGAGCTATGGACGCGACCTGAAGGATTTCTCGGGTTGGCTGACCCGCAATGGTTGGGAATTCGGGGCAGTGCCGCAAGAAGCGATCGAATCCTATCTGATCGCCTGCGAAGCCGAGGGCCTTGTCAAGACAACCCGCGCCCGGCGGCTTTCTTCGATCAAGCAGCTCTTTCGCTTCGCGTTCGAAGAAGGCTGGCGCGACACCAATCCCGCGCTCAAGATCAAAGGGCCGGGCCGGAGCCGGAGCCTGCCCGGGACCCTTTCGCTCGAAGAGGTCGAGAGGCTCTTGGCGGCCGCCAGGGCAAGCGGGCGGGAAGACCTGCGCAACACCTGTCTGATGGAGCTTCTCTATGCCACCGGAATGCGGGTCAGCGAGCTGGTCGGCCTGCCGGTCGCCGCGGCGCGCGGCAATCCCAAGATGCTCTTGGTGCGCGGCAAGGGCGGCAAAGAGCGGATGGTGCCCCTGTCCGGCCCGGCCCGCGAGGCGCTCGCGGTCTGGCTCAGGGCGCGCGACGAGGCCGAAGCGGTCGCGGTCAAGAAGGGGTATCCTGCCTCGCGTTTTCTCTTTCCCTCTACCGGCAAGGACGGGCATCTGACCCGCCACCATTTCTATGTGCTGATCAAGAACCTCGCTGTCGCGGCCGGAGTTTCGCCGTCAAGGGTTACGCCCCACACCCTGCGCCACGCTTTCGCAACCCACCTTCTGGCAGGCGGGGCCGATCTTCGGGCGATCCAGACCATGCTAGGCCACGCCGATGTCACCACGACCGAGATCTATACCCACGTTCTCGAAGAGCGTCTGCGCGATCTGGTGATCGAGAACCACCCCTTGGCGGGCGGCGCATCAAAGACGCGTGCCAAGTCTTGATGGATCGGGGATAAATCCCCATAACAAGGGCACCCAACCCTGAAAGACTGAAATGTCAACCCCGATGCTCGATGCCGCGTTCTGGATCACCGCCGCGGCCATTTTTGTTCTCCTGATCCTCTCGGCCTTTTTCTCGGGCTCGGAAACCGCGCTGACGGCCTCGTCGCGCGGCAAGCTGCGCACCGCTGCCGACAAGGGATCGCGCGGGGCGGCCAAGGCGCTCAAGGTGACGGACGACAGCGAGCGGCTGATCGGCTCGATCCTTCTGGGCAACAACGTGGTGAATATCCTGGCGACCTCGCTCGCCACCGCGCTTCTGACCAAGCTTTTCGGCCAGAACGGCGTGGCCTATGCCACGCTGGCGATGACAGCACTTGTGCTGATCTTCTCCGAGGTCTTGCCCAAAACCTATGCCATCACCAATCCCGAAGTGGTCGCCGCGCGGGTTTCGGGCCCGATCTATTGGGTCACGCTGATCCTTTCCCCCATTGTAAGCGCCGTCCGGGCCTTTGTCCGGCTGGTCCTGTGGATGGTCGGCGTCAAGACCGACCCCGATAGCCACATCCTTGCCGTGCGCGAGGAGATTGCCGGTGCATTGCAGCTTGGCCATTCCGAAGGCATCGTTGAGAAAGAAGATCGCGACCGTATCCTTGGCGCCCTCGATCTGGGCGAGCGGATGATCGAAGAGGTGATGACCCACCGCTCTTCGATCGAGTTGATCGACGCCAACCTGCCTGCCGAAGAGATCATGGCCAAGTGCCTGGAAAGCGCCTATACGCGCCTGCCGCTTTTCAAGGGCGATCAGGACAATATCGTCGGCGTGATTCACGCCAAGGACCTCTTGCGCGCGATGCACAAGCTTCTGGACGATGGGGTGATCGACCGAGAAGAAATCGAAAAGTTCGACATTCTCTCGGTGGCGATGCCGCCCTATTTCGTGCCCGAAACCACGACGCTCGACGACCAGATGCGCGCCTTCCTCAAGCGCAAATCGCACTTTGCCATGGTGGTCGACGAATATGGCGGGCTTCAAGGACTCGTGACGCTTGAAGATATTCTCGAGGAAATCGTGGGCGAGATCGCCGACGAGTTCGACATCGAGGAAGAAAGCCAGATCGCACGTGATGCGGACGGCTCTTATATCGTCGATGGCGCCATGACCCTGCGCGACCTCAACCGAGCGCATGACTGGAACCTGCCGGACGATGAGGCCAACACCGTTGCAGGCCTTGTGATCCACGAAGCGCAGACCATCCCAACATTGGGTCAGGTCTTTACCTTTTATGGCTTCCGCTTCGAAGTCTTGGCCAAGGACCAAAACCGGATCTCGAGCCTGAAGATCCGGCAACTGTGACGGGTCGCTAGCGCGACTTGAACATACTGCCCAGAATGCCGCGAATGATCCGGCGGCCCGTTGTGCCCTTCATCTCCTTGACGAAGGCGGTCGCCAGGGCATCGGCAAGGCCTTCGTCCTTGACCGCCCTTTTCGGCTGGGAACGCGAGGCGCTGCCGCTGTAACGCCGGGCAGCCGTGAACTCGCGCGTTTGAATGGCGGCGTCCGCCTCCGAGGCGGCGGCGTATGCCTTGCGCGCCAAGATTTCCGCCGCAGACAACCGATCGAGCCGCTGATCATATTTCCCGGCGACGGGCGAGGCGGCCATCAAGGCCGCGCGCGTCGCGGGATCGATAGGCCCCAGCTGAGACGACGGCGGGCGGATCAGGGTCCGCTCGACGATTTGCGGCACGCCCTTGGCGTCGAGCATCGAGGTCACGGCCTCGCCAGTCCCGACCTGCATGATCGCCTCGGCGGTATCGAAACGGGGATTGGGCCGATAGGTCGCCGCCGCCTGCCGCAGCGCCTTTTGGTCGTTGGCGGTAAAGGCCCTGAGCGCGTGCTGAACGCGATTGCCGAGCTGGCCCAAAACGTCCTCGGGAACGTCGGCGGGGTTCTGCGTCACGAAGAAAACCCCGACCCCTTTTGACCGGATCAGCCGCGCCACTTGCTCGACCTTGTCGACAAGCGCCTTTGGGGGCATCATCAAAAAGAAGATGGGCCTCGTCGAAGAAGAAGACGAGCTTGGGTTTGTCGGGGTTGCCCACTTCGGGAAGCTCTTCGAAAAGCTCGCTCAGGAGCCATAGAAGGAAGGTCGCGTAAAGCCGTGGCGAGGCCATCAATTGATCTGCGGCAAGGATGTTAATCCGGCCGCGCCCGTCGGCATCGGTGAGCATCAGGTCGGCCAGCGCGAGTGCCGGCTCGCCGAAAAGCTCCGCGCCACCTTGATTCTCCAGAACCAGAAGCTGCCGCTGGATCGCCCCGACCGAGGCGCTGGCCACATTGCCATAGCGCAAGGACAGGTCTTTCGCGTTTTGGCCGCACCAGACCAGAAGCGCCTGAAGGTCCGCAAGATCGAGAAGCGGCCAGCCCTGTTCATCGGCGACGCGGAACGCCACGTTCAAGACGCCCTCCTGAACTTCGGTAAGCTCCAGCAGGCGGCTGAGCAGCAGCGGCCCCATCTCGGCGACCGTGGCGCGGATCGGGTGGCCTTGGGCGCCGAACAGGTCCCAGATGGTCACAGGAAAGGCAGAATATGTCAGGTCGAGCCCGATCGTCTCGGCGCGTTTCATGAAGGCGTCGTGGAGCTTGAAATCGCTGCGGCCCGAAACGCCAAGCCCCGAAAGATCGCCCTTCACATCTGCCAGGAAAACCGGAACGCCGGCCTGGGAAAACCCCTCTGCAAGGATTTGCAGGGTCACCGTCTTGCCCGTGCCTGTCGCGCCCGCGATGAGGCTGTGGCGATTGGCATAATTCAAGAGAAGGGTCTGCGCCTCGCCGTAGCCCTCACCGCCGCCGCCAACAAAAATCGTGCCGCTCATCCAGATTCCTTTCCTTCGCACCCATGCACCGTGCCGACCCAAGATACATTCTTAACACCTCTGCGCTAGACCGTAGATGTCGGCCATGTCCTCTTTGCCGACATCCTCCCTGTTGGACTGGCCGTGCCTTCGCGCACGGCCTTTTTTTGCCATCCCGCCAAAGAAAAACCGGGTTGACCGATCGATTGCCATTGCGTAGCGTCACTCCAAATAGTCGGCCAAGTCCGACAGGGAGAGTTGGGAAAAGGGATCGTTTACGGTCCCTTTTTTCATCTTGAGGGGCGGGTTCGGGCGCTGACAGCACCGGCAAGACCACGCCGATCTTTTCCCCTTCCCCCCTGACTTCCCGGCCCGGACAGTATAGATACCTATCAACGCAACCTATTTGGAAGTTTTCGATGAAAAAGAGCCTTTCGCTGATCGCCGCCCTTGGCCTGTCTGCCCTGACATCGCCTGCTCTGGCGCAAGAGGCCGCCAGTTCGGCCATTGGACTCGACATGGGCCAGGCCGACGGCGAACTGCCCATCGGCGCGCCTTATATCAAGGAACAGTTTGGCGATTGGGCGCTGCGCTGTCTGAACAACCCAGACGGCGACGATCCCTGCCAGCTCTACCAACTGTTGATGGACAATGAGGGCAATTCGGTGGCCGAGATCAGCATGTTCCTGCTGCCGGCAGGTGGACAGGCGGCTGCGGGTGCAACGATCATGACCCCGCTCGGCACGCTTCTCACCGAAGGGCTGATGATCTCGGTCGATGGTGCCTCGCCGCGCCGCTATGTCTATACCTTCTGCAACGCCAACGGCTGCGCCGCGCGGGTCGGCTTTACCGCCGAAGAACTGACCCAGTTCAAGAATGGAAGCAGCGCCGTGGTGCGGCTTGTCTCGGTCGGAAACCCTGAACAGCCGGTAATGCTCAATCTCTCGCTCAACGGCTTTACGGCCGGAATTTCAAGCCCGCTCCTGCAAGGCGCGGCAAACTGAACTAGCCTGTAAAGCGCCTCAACGCGATCACCGCGTTGAGGCCCCCAAAGGCAAAGGCGTTGGACAGCGCGACATCCACCTTCGCCTCGCGGGCCACATTGGGCACGACATCCAGCGCACATTCGGGGTCGGGCTCTTCATACCCGATGGTCGGGGCAATCACCCCCTCCCGCAGCGCCATGAGGCAGGCCAGTAGCTCGACCGCGCCGGCGCCGCCGATAAGGTGGCCGTGCATCGATTTGGTTGACGACATCATCAACCGATCCGCATGAGGGCCGAACACATCGGCCACGGCCGCGCAATCCGTCTTGTCATTGGCGGCCGTGCCGGTGCCGTGGGCGTTGATGTAACCCACCTCGTCCCGATTGATCCCCGCATCCTTCAAGGCCCCGACGATGGCGCGTGATGCGCCCTGCTTGGAGGGCATGACGATATCGGAGGCATCGGACGACATGGCAAAGCCGATCACTTCGGCCAATATTTCGGCATCCCGCGCCTTTGCGGCCTCGTAGGCCTCGAAGACAAATATCCCGGCCCCCTCGCCCTGCACCATGCCGTTGCGATTGGCGCTGAAGGGGCGGCAGGCATCGCGCGACATCACGCGCAGGCCTTCCCAGGCCTTCATCCCACCAAAGCACAGCATCGATTCCGAACCGCCAGTGACCATCACGTCGCACATCCCCGAGCGGATCATCTGGAACGCAAGGCCCATCGCATGGTTCGACGAGGCGCAGGCGGTCGCCACGGTAAAGGACGGCCCCCGCAAGTTCCATTCGATCGAGACATGGCTCGCGGCGGCATTGTTCATCAGCTTGGGAACGATCAGCGGATGAACCCGGTTCTTCCCCTCTTCATAGACCGCGCGGTAGCTGTCGTCTTGCGTGGTCAACCCTCCGCCCGACGTTCCAATGACCACGCCGGACCGATCCGCAAGCTCTCCGCGAAATTCGATCCCCGACTGCTCGATCGCCTGACGGGCGGCGATCATGGCGAATTGGGTGAACCGATCGTAGAGCGAAATCTGCTGGCGATCAAAATGGCTGGCGTCAACGAACCCGCGCACCTGCGCGCCGATTTGAACGGCAAGCCTGTCGACATCGCGGATATCAAGAGGTCCGATCCCGCAGCGGCCCTCGCGAAAAGCCGCGAAAGTGCCGACAACATCATGAGCAAGCGGGTTGATGGTGCCTGCTCCGGTAATGACGACGCGTCTCATGTCGCGTCCTGAACCAGCCCCTCGACCGCCTTGATGATTGCGGCCACGGAGGAGATGTCGAACGCACCGGCAGTCGGTTTGTTGGCGTTGAACGGAACGGAGATGTCAAAGGCCTCTTCAATGGCAAAGATGCTCTCGACAAGGCCGAGGCTGTCAATTCCGAGCTCTTCGAGCGTATCGTCGAGCTTGATGTCAGAGGGGGCGATAACCGCTTGTTCGGCTATGATTTCAATGATTTTCGCTTTCACATCCATCAGCGATCTCCCAAGTCAGACAGAGGCTTCAGTCGCTCTTATCCGTCTTTTGAAACAGTTTCGTGCCCGCCGCGGCCGCCTTCAACAACCGGGGCAAACGGCGCATGGCCTTGTAGATCTCGATATGGGTGGCGATCGGCACCGCCGGATAGCCCATCATGATCCGCCGCGCCGGAACATTGGAAAGCGCAATGGTGGCGCCGGTCAAAACCACATCGTCGCCGACGGTGATATTGTCGGCCACGCCCGACTTGCCGCCCAGCACCACCCGATCCCCCAAAACGGCCGAGCCGGCAATCGCGGAATGGGCCGAGATGAGGCAATCGTGCCCGATGACGACGTTATGACCCACCTGGACCAGATTATCGATCTTCGTGCCCGAACCGATCCGCGTGGGGCGGATCGTGCCCGCGTCGACGGTGCTGTTTGCACCGATTTCCACGTCATCTCCGATCTCGACCCCGCCAAGCGAGTGTATTCGGTGCCAAGTCGCATCTTGCGGCGCGACAACATCGGCCTCACCCAGATCACGACGGACCCGTTCGACATTGCTTTCGGTCTCTGTCACGAACGAAAACCCATCCGCGCCAATCACCGCGTTTGGATGGAGTATCGCCCGCGCGCCAATGCACACCTTTCGGCGGAGCCGCACCCCGTCGAGGATCAGCGAGCCGGCTCCGATCTCGACCCCCGGCGCGATCGACACATGGGCTCCGATCCGGCAGCCCGCACCGATTTTTGCGCCGACGCCAATCACCGCGAAGGGGCCGATGCCGACGTCTTCGCCCATTTCGACATCGGGCCCGACAACCGCACTGGGATGGATGCCGCCGCCGCCAAATTTGCGATCGTCGAGATAACGCGTCAGCCGCGCCATCGCCAGCCGCGCTCTTGGCACAACGATCGCGGCCTCAAGCCCCATCCCTTGCCAATCAGCACCGGGCCAAACGACCGCAGCCCTTGCGGCGCTTGTCGTCAGCGCCTCGCCATAGGCGGGGCTCATCGCAAGAGCCAGATCGCCGGGTTTGGCGCTGGAAGGTTCGGCGGCCCCGTCGACGACGAGGGAGGTATCCCCAAAGGCTTCCGCCCCCAGCGCCTTGGCAATTTCCGCGATCGTGTGACCCATCCGCGCCCCCTGCTTCATCAGGGATTTAGCCCCGAACGGCGCCCGCCGCCACCCCTTCTCGCGCCAGCGCCGCCCAGATCATCGCGTCACGCCCATAGATATCGCGCCGGAACGCAATCCCGCCGGCCGCCGTGGTAAAGGCGGTGCGATAATCGATGTGCACCGGCACCGGCTGATCGAGCCGCACTTCGATTTCGTCCCCCAGCGATTTCATCTTGGCGTAATAGCTCACCGGATCGGGCACCTGACGCGCAAGCAGCGCATAGGCAAAATCGAGCGGATCATTTAGCCGGATACAGCCATGGCTGAATGCACGGACCTCTTTGGCAAAGAGGCTCTGCGCGGGGGTGTCGTGAAGATAGATGTTGTAGGGATTGGGAAACATGAACTTGACCTGACCCAAGGCGTTGCCCTGGCTCGGCGGCTCGCGCATCCCGAAGGGAAAGGATGTCTCGTCAAAGGCGGAGAAGTCCATCCCAAGACGTTCGACGATCGAGCCATCCTCGCGTGTGAGCTCAAGGTTGGCGACAGCCAAGGGATCCTCCTGCAACAGCGGCAGATATTCATTAACGATAATCGAACGCGGCACATACCAGCCGGGGTTGATCACCATGTATTCCATCCGGTCAGAGAACTCGGGGCTGCGTTGATCCTCGATATTGGCGCCGACGACCGAACGGGTTTCGAATGTCACCTCGCCATGATCGACAATCTTCGCGGTGAAATCCGCGAGGTTGACCCAGATGTGGCGATCGCCGAGGGGCTGGTTGTTCCAGCGCTCCCGCTCCATCGCCACGATGACCGACCGCAAGCGTTCCGCCGCGTTCTTGTTGACCTCGCCCAAGGTGCCTTGCCCTGCAATACCGTCGGGGTTGAGCCCGTGATCGTTCTGGAAACGCTGAACCGCCTCTTGTAAAGCCGCGTCATAGACGCGCGACGAGCTCCTCCGCATATAACCCATACGGATCAAACGGTTACGAAGCGCAATTACAGAATCCGAACTGTCACCTGGCCGCAATGTCACGTCGGAGATAACCGGCGCGCCCCAATCTCCGGCGGCAACGATCCGCTCGAGATCGAAACTGGCCTTGAGCAGACGGGCATATTCTGCGCTCTGAGGCGGCAGGGTCCGGATGAAGGCGGTCGGTGTCGACTTCGCAAAGGCATCGAGAATAGACCCGCGATCGCGGTGCGGCACCCGCCTCTTGATGTCTTTGACCACATCGGACGGGTCAAGCACGCCGGTCTGAATATCGCGCGCATAATCGAGGAAGGCGCGGCTCAGGTCGACGTCAAGGCGCCCCAGATCGGTCTGTGTGCGGGCGTCGCGGATCTTGGCCTCGAACGCCTTGCTGTCATAGCGCCCCTCTGGAAGACCGTGATCGCCAGCCTCGGCGAAGGCCGCCAGCAACGCCGTGCGGCGATTGCGTTCCTCGCGGCCCGAACCGATCCAAAGCCCGTCGAAGCTGCGGTCCTGATAGAAGGCGAGCAAGACACGATCGCCGGCGGCCGCTTCGGCAACCGCCTGCCGGAACGCGGCGCTTTCTTGCGCCACTGCGGGCGAAGCACCCAAGGAAACTACCACGAGAACCACAGTCAAAACCCGCTTGAGACCGGAAAACACACCAAAACCTGCAGTCGTAATGCTCATGGGCCCCCTCGAAAAGGCAGGAATACATATAGGGAACAAGACTCCCCGTCGCGCCGCATATGTCTATTCACATTCCCGACAGCTTGCCACGACGGGATGATCTGTTGCGCACCTGCTCTGGCATTTTCGTCACATAACGAACCTCCAAAACTCGGCCAAATGCCGCCGATTCCGGCGAAATTGTGCAAAACCATGGAAAAAGATGGTTGGTCTGCCGACCCAAGCATGGCACACTCTACGCGCATCTTGGGGGATGTCGCCTAACGACCCGTGAAAAGCGGGCGACAGGAAGATGGGACAAGGCTCTTATGACGGACAGCTCATCGGGCATCTCTCGGCGCGGTCTTCTTCGTGCTTTCGCCGCGACAGCAATCACCGCAGCCCCGACATTCTCGAACGCTGCGAGCTTTCTTCGCGGCGCCGGAGATATTCGCCGGGTCAAGATGTTTTCTGGCCGGACCGGCGAGAAGATCGACATCATCTACTGGATCGAAGGTGATTACATCACCGAAGCGATGACAGAGATTTCCAAGTTCATGCGGGATTTTCGCTCCGGTCAGGTCATGGCAATAGACAACCGGACCGTGGATATCATCGCGGCCACTCACGCACTTCTCGGTGTGACCGAGCCGTATAATCTCCTGTCCGGCTACCGCACGCCGCAGACCAACGCGATGCTGCGCGAAAGCTCGAGTAAGGTCGCCGTCAATTCGCTGCATATGCGCGGTCAGGCCGCCGACCTGCGGCTCTCGTCGCGCTCTGTCCGTCAGGTGGTGGCGGCCGCGGCCTCCTGCGCCGCCGGCGGTGTCGGCAAATACAGCCGCTCGAACTTTACTCATATGGATTGCGGCGACGTCCGCACCTGGGGCAGCTGAGGCAACCCGACACAAAACGGACCAAGGCGCCTTCCGGCGCCTTTTTTGCAGCATGATTTCTGAGAGTTTGGCGCACCCGACAGGATTCGAACCTGTGGCCTCTGCCTTCGGAGGGCAGCGCTCTATCCAGCTGAGCTACGGGTGCCTGAGCGCGGCTATAGGCCAAAGGCCTCTGCCCCGCAATCGGAAATCAGTCTATCCAAACAGATCGTTGCAAAGCTCGAGCGCGCTCACCAGCGCATCGACCTCGGCATCGGTGTTGTAGAGCGCGAAGGACGCGCGGGCGGTGGCCGGAACGCCCAAGTGCTCCATCAAAGGCTGCGCGCAGTGGTGGCCCGCGCGGACGGCGACGCCGCGTTTGTCGAGCACGGTCGAGATGTCATGGGCATGGGCCGCACCATTGAGCGTCATCGAGAAGATCGCGGCCTTGTTCGCCGCATTGCCTTGGATATTGAGCCAGTTCAGCCCCCGAAGGCGACTTTCGGCATAGGCGCGCAGCCGCGCCTCGTGGGCGGCGACGTTCTCCATGCCAAGGCCCATCAGATAGTCGAGCGCAACACCAAAGCCTATGGTCTGGACGATGCCGGGCGTGCCGGCTTCAAACTTGATCGGCGGCTCGGCATAGCTCACCGCCTCGCGCGTGACCTCTCGGATCATATCGCCGCCACCGAGGAAGGGGCGCATCTCGGCCAGCCGCTCTTTCCGGACATAGATCGCGCCCGAGCCGGACGGACCATAAAGCTTGTGGCCGGTGATGGGGTAGAAATCACAGCCGATATCCTGCACATCGACCGGCATATGCACCGCTCCCTGGCTGCCATCGACCACGACGGGCACGCCCTTCTCGCGGGCGGCGGCGCAGATGGTTTTCACGTCGACAATCGTTCCAAGAACGTTCGAGCAGTGCGTGACGGCAACGAGCCTGGTTTTCGGGCCGATCGCGTCGATGACCCGCTGGGGATCGAGCGACCCGTCTGCCTCAGGCTCGACCCATTTCAGGATCACCCCCTGCCGTTCGCGCAGGAAATGCCAGGGCACAATATTGGCGTGGTGTTCCATCACCGACAGAACGATCTCGTCGCCCGCCTGCATCCGCGGCATCGCCCAGGCATAGGCGATCATGTTGATGCCTTCGGTGGTGCCTGAATTGAGAACGATCTCGTTTTCCGAGGCGGCGTTGAGGAAGCGGGCGATCTTGCCGCGCACAGCCTCGTATTTCTCGGTGGCGAGGTTGGAAAGGTAGTGCAGGCCGCGGTGCACGTTGGCGTATTCCTGCGAATAACCGATCGTCACCGCGTCAATGACCGCCTGAGGCTTTTGCGCCGAGGCGCCATTGTCGAGGTAAACGAGAGGCTTGCCGTTCACTTCGCGGCCAAGGATCGGGAAATCGGCGCGGATCTTTTCGACGTCATACATGGGCAATCTCAGTTTCCGCTTTCCGATTCACGCAAGGACTGGACCCAGATCCATGCAAAGCCCGCAAGCCAGACGGCGCCAACCACCTGCGTGCCGATTGTCTCGCCATTGAAGCCGGCCAGCAGACCATATAGAAGCGCCGCCGGGGACGAGGCGAGAACGGCCCAAAAGAGCGCCAGCCGCGTGCCATAGCCGGTGCCTCTGCCTTTCACAGCCCGCGCCAGGATCAGCGTGATCCCGGCAAAGATATAGAAGATCAGCGGCCAGACGATCAGCCACGAAACCAGCGAATAGGCGATGAGCTGGCTAAGCTCGGACGCCTCGGCGCCCGCAGGCAGGTCGAACCCTTCCGACAGGCGCACAAGGCGCGGCCACTGGCCAACAAAGATAAGTAGACAGCCAGCCATCAGGATCGCCAGCGCCCGGTTCTCCTTTTCGCCGGCGTCCAGCAACCGCCGCATCACCGCGCGGGGGCGGACCCATGCCCGAAGAACGTCATTTGAAATCGACATGTCAGCGGTGCCTTTTCAGCCAACTCTCAAGCCGCCCGCGCAGATCATCGACAAGGCGCTCGTCTTCGATTTCGGCCAACGCTTCGGCGAGGAAAGCCAGGGTCAGGAGGTCGGTCGCCTGCTTTTCGGGCAGGCCGCGCGAGCGAAGATAGAAAAGCGCTGTGTCGTCGATCGCGCCCGAGGTCGAGCCGTGCGAACAGGCCACATCATCGGCATAGATCTCTAGCTCGGGCTTGGCGAGGAATTGGCTGTCGTCGTCGAGAAGGAGTGACTGGCTGATCTGATAGCCATCGGTCTTCTGTGCGCCCGGCTTTACAAGGATCTTGCCCTGAAAAACGCCCGTCGCTCCGTTGCGAAGCACTTTCTTGAACACCTGACGGCTTTCGCAGGCCACGGCGTCGTGGGTGATGAAGACCGTGTCGTCGTGGTGGAAATCCTTGCCGTCGCCGACGCAGGCGCCCGCCACATGGGCCACGGCCTCATCGCCGGTGAGGTGAATGATCGTCTCGTTACGCGTTAGCCGGCCATTCACCGTGAGGGTGAAGGATTTATAGGTCGATCCCTCGCCAAGGCGGGCATAGCTGCCGGTCACGGCGCGCCTCTCATGGTCGCGCCCTTGGGTGCGGACATGGTGGAAAGCGCCGCCATCGGCTACGTCAACTTCCATCACCTTGCTCAACCGCGCGGCGGCGGGGCCGTTTTCAAGGAAGGTGAGATCGGCCCCTTTTTCGACGCGGATCACATGATGCAAGATCGCGTCGGAATGCATCGCGCGGTGCAGGTAGCTGACATTGACCGGACGGCGCACCTTGCCGGTGGCACGGATCACAACGCCGTCGGTGGCGAAGGCGCTGTTGAGCGCGGCAAGCGGCCGCTCGACCGGATCGTGGCCTTCGGTCTCGAGCCTGCCGTAGAGGTCCTTGGCCCAGTGGATATCCTTGGCCATGGCGGTCGACAGACGCTCGATCTCAAGATTTTCGCCGGTCATGTCGTCGGACATCTCGGGATCGAAGACACCATCGACGAAAACAATCCGCAGCCGGTCGACGCCGTCGAACACAGGGCGCTCGTCAGGTGTGAAAAGCGCGGCCTGCGGGGCCTCGCCTGCGGTCAGTGTCGCCGGATCGGTGTATTTCCAATACTCATCTCGCTTCGTGGGCAGGCCCATCGCGCCAACCAGCGCCAGCGCCCCTTGCCGCGCGGCATTGGCCCAAGCCGCGCCTTGGGGCAGCGAAAGGCCCGCCAATCGCGCCGCCGCTGCATCCGCACGCAGCGCCTTCAGCGTTTCAGCACGCCCCATCAGATCCCCTCCTCGGCGAGGATATCGGCATAGCCGTTGTGCTCGACCTCGAGCGCCAGCTCGGGGCCGCCGGTCTTGATGATCCGGCCATCGGCCATGATGTGGACGACATCGGGTTTGATATGGTCGAGCAGGCGCTGGTAGTGGGTGATCACAAGGAACGATCTTTTGCCGTCGCGTAGCGCGTTCACGCCCTCGGAGACCAGCTTCATCGCGTCCACATCAAGGCCGGAGTCGGTTTCGTCAAGGATGCACATCTTCGGTTCGAGCATCGCCATTTGCAGGATTTCGTTGCGCTTTTTCTCGCCGCCCGAAAAGCCCACGTTCACGGGGCGCTTGAGCATATCGGCGTCGATCTTGAGTGTCTTGGCCTTGGCGCGGACTTCCTTGAGAAAATCGCCGGCGGAAAGCTCTTCCTCGCCGCGCGACTTGCGCTGGGCGTTCACCGCGGTGCGCAGGAAGGTCATATTTCCCACGCCCGGAATTTCAACCGGATATTGGAATGCCAGAAAAAGCCCCGCCGCAGCACGCTCTTCCGGCTCCATGTCGAGCAGGTCGGCGCCGGCCAGCTCGGCCGAGCCCTCAGTCACCTCATAGCCCTCGCGCCCTGCAAGTATATAGGAGAGCGTCGACTTGCCCGACCCGTTCGGCCCCATGATCGCATGGACCTTGCCCGGTTCGAGCACCAGATCGACACCCTTCAGGATCTTCTTGCCTTCTTCTTCAAGTTCGGCGTGCAGGTTCTTTATCGTCAGCATTTCTTCTTTCCTTGATCCGGCGCCGGGCTCAGACCCGGCCTGCCCGGCAAAACGTTCATCCGTAGGCCGGGGTTCAGCCCGGCCCCTCAATCACACCACAACCGCCGTGCCGGAAGCCGACACCATGAGCATGTTGTTGATCACTTCATAGTCGAGGTCGACCCCAACGATCGCATTGGCGCCCAAGGCGCGCGCCGCATCTTCCATCTCGCCAAGCGCGGTCTTCCGGGCCTTGCCGAGTTCTTGCTCATAGGCGCCCGAGCGGCCGCCAATGATATCGGTGATCGAGGCGAAAAGATCGCGAAACACGTTCGCGCCGAGAATGGCCTCGCCTGTGACGATGCCGTGGTAGGCGCTGATCGGGCGGCCCTCGATCGTCGGGGTGGTGGTGATGATCATCCGACACTTCCTTCCAGAGAAATCGCAACCAACTGCTGCGCCTCCATTGCAAACTCCATCGGCAGCGCCTGCAACACGTCCTTGCAGAAGCCGTTGACCACAAGTGCCACGGCCTCCTCCTCGTCCATGCCCCGCGAGCGGCAGTAGAAGAGCTGATCGTCATCAACCTTCGATGTCGTCGCCTCATGCTCGACCCGACTCGAGTTGTTTTTCACCTCGATATAAGGCACCGTATGCGCCCCGCATTTGTCGCCAATCAGAAGGCTGTCGCATTGGGTATAGTTACGGCTGTTCTTGGCGCGCGGGTGCATCGAGACCAGGCCGCGATAGGTGTTCTGCGCCTTGCCCGCCGAGATGCCTTTCGAGACGATCCGGCTCTTGGTGTTCTTGCCAAGGTGGACCATCTTCGTCCCCGTATCGGCCTGCTGCATGTTGTTGGCGATGGCGATGGAATAAAACTCGCCCTGGCTGTCGTCGCCGCGCAGGATGCAGGAGGGATACTTCCACGTCACCGCCGATCCGGTCTCGACTTGCGTCCACATGACCTTGGCCCGGTCGCCCCGGCAATCGGCGCGCTTGGTGACAAAATTGTAGATCCCGCCCTTGCCGTTTTCGTCGCCCGGATACCAGTTCTGAACGGTCGAATATTTCACTTCGGCATCTTTTTCGATGATGATCTCGACTACGGCGGCGTGAAGCTGAGCCGTATCGCGCTTGGGCGCGGTGCAGCCTTCCAGATAGCTGACATAGGATCCCTTGTCGGCGATGATCAGCGTCCGCTCGAACTGACCGGTATTTTCGGCGTTGATACGGAAATAGGTAGAAAGCTCCATCGGGCAGCGCACGCCGGGCGGCACATAGACGAAGGATCCATCCGAAAAGACGGCCGAATTCAGCGTTGCATAGAAATTGTCCGAGGCCGGAACGACCGTGCCAAGGTATTTCTTCACCAGCTCGGGGTGCTCGCGGATCGCCTCGGAGATCGAGCAGAAGATCACCCCTGCCTTCTTCAACTCTTTCTGGTAGGTCGTGCCGACCGACACGCTGTCAAACACCGCATCGACCGCCACCTTGCGCCCCTCGGCCGGCAGATCCTCGGCCCCTTCGACGCCCGCCAGGATCATCTGTTCCTTCAGCGGAATTCCCAGCTTCGCATAGGTGGCCAAAAGCTTGGGGTCGACATCCTCCAGGCTTTTCGGTTTTTCCACCATGCTCTTGGGCCGGGCATAATAATAGATGTCCTGAAAGTCGATCTCAGGATAGTTGACCATCGCCCAATCCGGCTCTTCCATCTTCTCCCAGCGGGCAAAGGCCGAAAGGCGCCATTTGGTCATCCATTCCGGCTCTTCGTTCTTGGCGCTGATCAGGCGGACGATTTCGGGACCCACGCCCTTGGGGGCGTATTCCATCTCGATCTCGGTTTCCCAACCATATTTGTATTTGCCCGACAGACGTTGCACGGCGTCGACCGTGTTCTGATCGACGCCCTCTTTGACCTGTGTTTGCTCTTCGGTGCTCATTCTCTACCCTCTCACGCAGCGCGGCTGCGCTTCTTGCGGTATGTCTCTGCCCAGGCCTTCGCAAAGGCCAATAAGTCGTCGCGCCGCGTTTGGATGCCCAAGGACACCCGCAGCGCCGAGGCGGCCGCCTCGTCGTCAAACCCCATCGCAGTCAGAACCCGGCTCGCCTTGACCTTGCCGCTCGAACAGGCCGAACCCGCCGAGACGGCAAAGCCCGCCAAATCCATCGCCATGACCTGCGTCTCGCCCTTCCAGCCGGGCGCGACGATCATCGAGGTATTGGCGAGGCGCTTCGCCCCCTGCCCGACGATTGTGATCCCCGCGGCGCTATCCAAAAGAACGGCCTCGAACTCATCGCGCAGCGCCGCCACCTCGTCCCAGCGCCCTGCGGCCAGATCGGCCTGCGCCGCGGCCGCCGCGGCCCCAAAGCCTGCGATGCCGATGACATTCTCCGTCCCCGACCGGCGCCCCAACTCCTGCCCGCCGCCCTTGATCTGCGCGGCCAGATCGCTGCCCTTCGGCACGATCAAAGCGCCAACCCCGTTCGGCCCGCCGATCTTGTGAGCCGAGAGGAACACCATCCCAACCCCCGACCAGCCATAGGCAAAAGGCAGCTTGCCAAAGCCTTGGGTAATGTCCGAGGCCGCCAAACCCTCGGGCAGCGCCTGCACGACGCCCGTCTCCGAATTGGCAAGCTGCAACGTCGAACCGGCCGGATCGGCCAGGCTCACCGCGCCGTCGGACGTCACCGGCAGGCTTTCCTCCACCCAGGCCCGCACCGCATCATGCTCGATCGCAGCGCCCCTCAGGTCGCGTCCCGCCAGCGCCAAGGCCGCCGCTTCAGTCGCCCCCGAGGTAAAGATCACATCCGCCCCCGAGGCTCCCAGAGCATCGGAAACCTGCGCCCGAGTCCGCTCGATCGCAGCCTTGGCGGCGCGCCCTTCGGTGTGCACCGACGACGGGTTCCCATGAATATCCATCGCCGCGCCCATCGCCACCCGCGCCTCGTGCCGCAGCGGCGTGGTCGCGTTGTGATCCAGATAGACCCGCGCCATCACAGGATGCTCCTCTTTTGGCCCGAAATACTCCGGGGGAGTCCGCGCCGCGGACGGGGGCAGAGCCCCCCCTTATGCTGCCCCGCACTCACTCGTCGACCACTTCGAACAGCGCCGGCACCGCCGGACAAGGCGCAAGTCCATTGCCGATGATATCCGACAGACGCGATTGATGCAGATAGACATAGACATGGGCCGAGAGCCCTTCCCAAAGCCGGTTGGTCAGCGATTGCGCACGGCTGCCCGACAGCGCCCCGCTCGCGCCCGCGCCCTTGTGCATGGCGCTCACCGTCTCGTCGACGGCTTCGAAAATATCTGAAACCCGGATTTCCGAGGCCGGACGCGCCAGCTTGTAGCCGCCGCCGGGGCCCCGCGCGCTTTCGACAAGATTTGCCCGCCGCAACTTGACGAAAAGCTGTTCGAGATAGGGAAGAGAAACGTCCTGGCGTTTCGAAATCTCGTTCAGAGTCACCAAATTGCCCGCCGGCTGCAAGGCCAGATCGGTCAACGCAACCATCGCATATCGCCCCTTGGTGCTCAGTTTCATCGCCGAAACCCCCGATTTCCCGTCAAAAACCCCAAAATCCGCGCAACTCCATTGACGCGCCCCCGAGGCCTGAGTAACTCCTGCCGAAGCAGCCCGCGCCCCTTGGGCCGGAAATTAGAATCCTTCTAAGGTGCCTGAGAGTTTTTGTCAAGAATTCCGGGCCAGAACAACAGGGATAAATATGCCCGAAGTCATTTTCGCCGGCCCCGAAGGCCGCCTCGAAGGCCGCTACCATCCGCAGAAACACCGCGACGCGCCTATTGCCATCATCCTTCACCCCCACCCACAGTTTGGCGGGACGATGAACAACCGTGTCGTCTACAACCTGCACTATGCCTTCTATAACCTCGGCTTTACCGTGCTAAGGTTCAATTTCCGGGGCGTTGGCCGCAGCCAGGGGGAATATGATCAGGGGATCGGCGAGCTTTCGGATGCCGCCTCGGCGCTGGATTACCTTCAGGCGATGAATCCCAACGCCAAGCATTGCTGGGTTGCGGGTTTCTCTTTCGGCGCCTGGATAGGAATGCAGCTCTTGATGCGCCGTCCCGAGATCACCGGCTTCATCTCGGTCGCGCCGCCGGCGAACATGTATGATTTCTCCTTCCTCGCCCCCTGCCCCTCGTCGGGCCTGATCATCAATGGCTCGGCCGACCGTGTTGCCCCGCCCGCCGATACCGTGGGCCTGGTGAAGAAGCTGCACGAGCAGAAGGGCATCACCATCACCCACGAGGTTGTCGAGGGTGCAGGCCATTTCTTCGAAGACCCGCATATGGAGACAATGGTCGACAGCGTTCAGGGCTATGTCCGCCGCCGCCTGACCGAGACATCGAGGTAGGCCATGGGGATCACCGAGGATCTTGCCGACGCCTTGGCCCGCGACACGATCGCTGTCGCGGAAAAGCTTGGTGACGACAATCTGATCGCCGAAGTGTCCAAGGTGATCGGTGCCTCGTCGACCACGACCCAAGAAGCCTTCATGACGGCGGTGCGCGTCCGGCTATCGGAAAAGCGCGCGCGGGCGTTTCTCAAGGCGCGGCTGGCCAAAGGGCCGGTCGGACCGAAAAAAGAGCTTGGGACCGGCCCGATCCTTGATCCCAGCGACGATAGCGCAGGCGGACATTGATGGCCGCACCCTCGCGGATCGACGCCCAGCTTGCCTTTCTCAACGAGGCCGACAGGCTCAAGGACCAGCTTCGCGCCACCCCGATCCTGAGCAATACCCGCCCTGAAAACTCGGCCGAGCATAGCTGGCATATCATGCTCTATGCCCTCACGCTGGCCGAGCACGCGAACCGTCCGATCCAGATCGACCGCGTTCTGAAGATGCTGCTCCTGCATGATATCGTCGAGATCGACGCCGGCGACGCCCCGATCCACGGCGATCACGATCCCGCCGAACAGGAAGCCAAGGAAATCGCTGCCGCCGAGCGGATCTTCGGCCTTCTTCCCGCGGATCAGCGCGACGAATTTCGCAACCTTTGGCAAGAGTTCGAAGCCGCCGAAAGCAACGACGCCATTTTTGCCAAATCGATCGACCGGGTGCAGCCGGTGATCTCGAACCTGGAAACCGGCGGCGGCAGCTGGATCGACTATGACGTGACAGCCGCGCAGCTTGAAACCCGTGTCGGTGTCAAAGTGCGCCGTGGCGCTCCTGCGGTTTGGGATGCCCTCAAGACGCGCATCGACGCCTGGTTCGCGAAGCATCGTTAGGGTTGCTGCGTTATTTTCGTATACTATCGTATACCGTCTTTTCTCCTTAACCATTATAGGCTAAGAGCGCCGCAAACGAGTCACATCCCCTCAAAGGAGCAGCCATGTCCAAGATCCAGGTAGCCAACCCTGTCGTCGAACTCGACGGCGACGAGATGACCCGCATCATCTGGGACTTCATCAAGAAAAAGCTGATCCTGCCCTATCTCGATGTCGATCTGAAATACTATGACCTCGGCATCGAAGAGCGCGACCGCACCGATGACCAGATCACCATCGACGCGGCAAACGCGATCAAAGAGTATGGCGTTGGCGTCAAATGCGCGACCATCACCCCTGATAATGCGCGCGTTGAGGAATTTGGCCTCAAGCAGATGTGGCGCAGCCCCAACGGCACGATCCGCAACATCCTTGGCGGCGTGATCTTCCGCCAGCCGATCATCTGCCAGAACGTGCCGCGCCTTGTGCCCGGCTGGACCAAACCGATCGTCGTCGGCCGCCACGCATTCGGCGACCAGTATCGCGCGACCGACTTCCGCTTTCCGGGCAAGGGAAAGCTGACGATCAAATTCGTCGGCGAAGACGGCACCGAGATCGAGCGCGAGGTGTTTCAGGCTCCGGGCGCTGGCGTCACCATGGCGATGTACAACCTCGACGACTCGATCCGCGATTTCGCCCGTGCGTCGATGAACTACGGCCTCTCGCTTGGCTGGCCGGTGTATCTGTCAACCAAGAACACGATCCTCAAGGCCTATGACGGCCGCTTCAAGGACCTGTTCCAAGAGATCTTCGAACAGGAATTCGAAGAAAAGTTCACGAAAGCCGGCATCACCTACGAACACCGCCTGATCGACGACATGGTCGCCTGCGCCATGAAATGGAACGGTGGCTACGTTTGGGCCTGCAAGAACTATGACGGCGACGTTCAGTCCGATACCGTTGCCCAAGGCTTCGGCTCGCTGGGCCTGATGACCTCGGTCCTGATGACCCCCGATGGCCAGACCGTCGAGGCCGAAGCGGCCCACGGCACCGTGACCCGCCACTATCGCCAGAATCAGGCCGGCAAGGAAACTTCGACCAACTCGATCGCGTCGATCTATGCCTGGACCGGCGGCCTCAAGCACCGCGCCAAGTTGGATGGCAATGACCAGTTGATGAATTTCGCCTCCACGCTCGAACGCGTGACGGTTCAGGCGGTCGAGGATGGCTATATGACCAAAGACCTTGCCCTTCTGGTCGGGCCCGACCAGAAATGGCTTACCACGATGGGCTACCTCGAGAAGGTGGACGAATACCTCAACAAAGCGATGTAATCGAAAGGGCCGCGTCACCGACGCGGCCTTTCTCTCTTCGGGCGCATTATGACCGACCCCAAACAACACTCTTTCATCGAGGATGCCCAGGTCATCGCGTATGGATCCGGCATGGCGGCGGTCGGGATCGTGATCCTTACCCACCTTGGCCTTGTCACCGGCCAGACCGCGGGCCTTGCGATCCTGATTTCCTATATGACCAGCTGGAGCTTTGGCGCGGTCTTCTTTGCGGTCAACCTTCCCTTCTATTGGCTCGGCTATCGCCGCATGGGCAAGATGTTTGTCCTCAAGACCTTTGCCGCCGTGGCGATCCTTTCGTTTCTTGCGCAGCTCCTGCCCCGCTACATCAGCTTTGCCACCCTCGATCCCGTCGTCGGCGCGATCCTTTTCGGAGCGATCACCGGCTCGGCGCTGCTGGCCCTGTTCCGCCACGGGGCGAGCCTTGGGGGTATCGGCATCGTCGCCCTCAACCTGCAAGACAAGACCGGCTTCCGCGCCGGCTGGACCCAGCTGATCTTCGACGTCTGCCTCTTTGCCCTCGCCCTGACAGTGCGCGATGTGCCAACCGTTGCCGTCTCGGCCTTGGGCGCTGTGGTGATCAACCTCGTGATCGCCGTGAACCACCGGCGCGACAGGTATATCGCGATGTGATCGAAGCGCTTGGCGTGTTTGGATCTCTTGGATAGGGTGGAATCTGATCGAGCGACCGAAACCAAAGACCACCCAACTGGCCTTGCATGACCGTCCAATTTCCAACCGTTGTGATCACCCGCTTCGCCTATCTTGGCAAGTCGGGGTTGCAAGTCCCGCCTTAAGATCAGGCCAAGATCATCTTTGACCGAAAACGGCTTCGCGACAGGCTGGATCTCTTTCGCGATATCGCCGTTGCGTCGCTTGGCCAACAGACGGATAGGGAATTCATCCACTACATCTTGACAAGTGCCCAGTTGCCCGAATGGACGCGGGCCGAGCTTGATGACATTTGCCGCACGACCCTTGGGCCGGACAGATATGTCATCGACGCTCGAAAACCGGCGTTGGCTCGGAAATTCGTGGCCCAGTTCCTAGCAGAACGGTTTGGAGACCGTCCCGTCGCCCAGGTCGTTCTCGACGACGATGACGGGCTTGCCGCCGATTTCGTGGAAACAATGAAGGTGCCGGCTCAGCAGCACTTGTCACAAGTTGGCGCGCCGTTGCCGTTCTTCCTGTCGTGGCCCCCGGGATACGGCTGCGTCTTTCGCGATCTTGCGCGTCCCGAACTTTATGAACACAGCTATCGCTTCATCAATCTCGGCCTGACGTTGATCGGCAGACCGATGGACAAGAACATCCTGGCAATCGACCACCTGAAGGCACCGCGACGTTTCGGCGCGAATGTCTTTTCCGACAAACCGATGTTTGTGCGGGGGCTACACGATCACAATGACTCCAGGGTCGAAGTCACCGAACGCTGGACGCCAATCGCAAACTGGCCCGAAGATCCCGTCATTCGAAAGCGGTTTGCATTCTTGCTGAAATTCGGTGAGGCCCCTGAAAACGCGGTTGGCCGCCGGTGAGGGCTGGCCATTGGGCCTGAGGCACTGTATGGCCCGCGCAACTTCGCGCTAAAGGGCAGTTTCATGGATATCCGCAATATCGCGATCATCGCGCACGTCGACCACGGCAAGACCACGCTGGTGGACGAGCTACTCAAGCAATCCGGTGCCTTCCGTGAGAATCAGGCCGTGGCCGAACGGGCGATGGACAGCAACGACATCGAGCGCGAACGCGGGATCACGATCCTGGCCAAATGCACCTCGGTCGAATGGAAAGGCACGCGGATCAACATCGTGGACACGCCCGGCCACGCCGATTTCGGCGGCGAAGTCGAGCGGATCCTGAGCATGGTCGATGGCGTCTGCCTTCTGGTTGACGCGGCCGAAGGTCCGATGCCGCAAACCAAGTTCGTGACATCCAAGGCGCTGGCACTTGGCCTCCGGCCGATCGTCGTTCTCAACAAGGTCGACAAGCCGGATGCCGAACCGGACCGCGCGCTGGATGAATGCTTTGATCTCTTCGCCAACCTCGGCGCCGATGACCGGCAACTCGATTTCCCCCACATCTATGCCTCCGGTCGCGCTGGTTGGGCAGATGCCGAACTTGATGGTCCGCGAAAGGATCTTTCCGCCCTGTTCGATCTCATCGTGCGCCACGTCGAGGCGCCAAGGCAGATCGCGCAGGCCAAGAAGCCGTTCCGGATGCTGGCAACCACCCTGTCGGCCGACCCCTTCATCGGGCGCATCCTGACGGGCCGCGTCGAAAGCGGCACACTTAAGGTCGGCGAAACGGTCAAGGCGCTGAGCCGCAAAAGCGAAAAGATCGAACAGTTTCGCGTAACCAAGATTCTCGCGTTTCGCGGCCTTTCCCAGCAACCCATCGACATCGCCGAAGCGGGCGACATCGTCACCCTCGCCGGCATGACCAAGGCGACAGTGGCCGACACGATCTGCGATCTTTCTGTCGAACTGGCGATCCCCGCCCAGCCGATCGATCCGCCGACGATTTCCGTCACCTTCGGGATCAACGACAGCCCGCTGGCCGGCCGCGATGGCAAGAAGGTCCAGTCACGCGTGATCCGCGAACGGCTGATGAAAGAGGCCGAGACCAACGTGGCGATCAAGGTGACCGACACGCCGGGCGGCGAAGCCTTCGAGGTCGCTGGCCGTGGTGAATTGCAGATGGGCGTCTTGATCGAGAACATGCGTCGCGAAGGGTTCGAGCTGTCGATCTCGCGCCCGCAGGTTCTGTTCAAGGACCAAGACGGCGTCCGCATGGAGCCGGTCGAGGAAGTCACCATCGACGTGGACGATGAATATACCGGCGCGGTCGTCGAGAAACTGACCGGCCCGCGCAAGGGCGATCTCGTCGAGATGAAGCCTGCCGGCGCAGGCAAGACCCGGATCATCGCCCATGTGCCGTCGCGCGGCCTGATCGGGTATCAGGGCGAGTTCCTGACCGATACGCGCGGCTCGGGCGTGTTAAACCGGATTTTCCACGGCTGGACCCCGCACAAGGGCCCGATCCAGGGGCGACGCCAGGGCGTTTTGATCTCGATCGAGAACGGCACCGCCGTTGCCTATGCGCTGTGGAACCTTGAAGAGCGCGGCAAGATGTTCGTCGTGCCGCAAGATCCGGTCTATGAGGGCATGATTATCGGCGAGAACAGCCGTGACAATGACCTCGAGGTCAACCCGCTCAAGGGCAAGAAGCTGACCAACGTGCGGGCCTCGGGAACCGACGAGGCGGTGCGCCTCACGCCGCCTGTGGTCATGAGCCTTGAACAGGCGATTGCCTATATTGACGACGACGAGCTTGTCGAAGTCACGCCCAACGCGATCCGGCTCCGCAAGCGCTATCTTGATCCGCACGAGCGCAAGCGTCAGTCGCGCAGCGCCTGAGCTTGAGGGGGCTCTGCCCCCGCCCTGCGGGCTCCCCCGGAGTATTTTCCGCCAAAAGAAAAGCCGCCCTGTTTCGGGGCGGCTCTTTTGTCTTGGCAACGGTGCGTGCTATTCCGCTTCTTCAAGGATCATCAGATCGCGGTCCGAGGCGCCGCGGGCAAAGCTCAGGGCGTGCTGATAGGCCTCGGAATAATAGCAGTCATGCGCCGCTTGCAGCGAGGGAAAGCGGGCGACCACGTTGCGGGGCCGATCATTGCCCTCGAGCTGTTCATAGCGGCCGCCACGGGCGAGGAAGACACCGCCATGGGCCGCGATGGCGTCGGTCGCGCGCTTGGCATATTCGCCGTAGCGCGCCTCGTCGGTGACCTTCACATGGGCGATCCAGAGGGCTTTGGGCATCTCGCTAGTCTCCTTCCATCACAGATCTTGCCGCGGCGACGGCTGTGTCGAAACCTTCAAGGCCCGGCGCACCGCCTTGGGCGAGATCAGGACGGCCCCCGCCTCCCTTGCCTCCGAGCGCGGCGATGACGGCGCGCAGGACATCGACCGCGCTGACCTTGCCGGAGGCGGCAGAGCCTGCACCGACAGCCACGGCGACCTTGCCCTCGCCCTCTGCAGCAAGAACCATGATACCGGTATGTCCGGCGGCCTTCATCTCGTCGATCATCGGCGGCAGGTCTTTGCCGCTTACGCCCGAAAGGATCTGTGTCGTCAGTGTTAGGCCATTCACAGTCTCGCTTGCCGCCTCGGCCTTGCCGCCGCCCGACATCGCGAGATCGCGGCGCAGCTGGGCAACCTCGTTGGCCAGCGCCTTGCGCTCGTCGATCAGCGCCTTGACCCGCTCGGCCACCTCGCCGACCGGCGCCTTGAGCGCGGCGGCGATGGAGGCAAGCCGCGCTTCTTGCGCCTTGAGGTGATCAATGGCGGCCTGACCGGTCAGCGCCTCGATCCTGCGGACGCCGGCCGAAGAGGCGCTGTCGCTCAGAAGAACAAAGGCGCCGATATCGCCGGTCTGGCGCACATGGGTGCCGCCGCACAGCTCGAGGCTGTAGGTATGTCCATCGGCGCCTTTGCCCGAGCCAAGCTCTTGCCCCATCGAGACAACGCGGACCTCGTCGCCGTATTTCTCGCCAAAGAGCGCCTGCGCGCCGATGGCTCGGGCGTCGTCGGGGGTCATGATGCGGGTCTCGACGGCGGTGTTCTGGCGGATCATCGTGTTGACCTCGGCCTCGACGCCCGAAAGCTCGTCGCCCGACATCGCCTTGCCGTGGCTGAAATCGAAGCGCAGGCGATCAGGCGCGTTGAGCGAGCCACGCTGAGCGACATGGTCGCCAAGCGCACGGCGCAGTGCCTCGTGCAGAAGGTGGGTCGCCGAGTGGTTGGCGCGGATCGCGCCACGGCGGGAATGTTCGACCTCGAGCCTGGCCGGCTGGCCGCGCAGGATCAACCCTTCGGTGACCTTGGCCATATGAATGAAGACGCCGGCGACCTTCTTGGTGTCGGTGACTTCGGCAAGGCCGGTGTCGGTGCGGATATAGCCGGTATCGCCGACCTGACCGCCGCTCTCGCCATAAAACGGCGACTGGTTGACGACGATCTGGACCTCGGCGCCGGTTTCAGCAGATCCGGTGACGGCCCCGCCCGAAACGAGCGCAAGGATCTGGCCTTCGGCGGTTTCGGTGTCGTAGCCGAGGAATTCCGTGACGCCGTGCTTTTCGGCCAAATCATACCAGACGGTCGCGTCGGCGGCCTCGCCCGAACCGGCCCAAGCGGCGCGCGCCTTGGCTTTTTGCTCGGC